>VBCG01000016.1:549-14639 GCA_005881895.1 Betaproteobacteria bacterium | reverse complement strand
TCCTCCTCTCAGCGATTGGACACGAACCCATTTCCAATCTGGCACAGTCGATGCCGTTCGAGCAGGGGGAGGCCATTCCATTCGTTCAACCGGAGCCGCCGGTACGGGCCTTCTATCTGGCGAACGTCGGTGGCGGCGGGCCGCCCCCACGAGTGAAACGCCGACTCTTTTCTCCGCTGAAGCACGTATCATCAATCGGTCATCGCAACCAACCCTAAGGAGGACTGTCATGCGCATGATGCTCACCGCTTCGTTACCCAACGAACCCTTCAACAGCCTTGTTCGCGCCGGAACAGCCGGCGCAATCCTCCAAGAGATCCTCGCCCAGCTAAAACCTGAAGCGGCGTATTTCTTGGAGGAGCATGGCACACGCTGTGCGGTCCTCATTATCGATGTCGCCGATCAATCGAGGATTCCATTTTTTGCAGAGCCGTTCTTCCTGAAATTCAACGCCAACTGTCGCTTTCGAATCGCCATGGTCGCCGAGGATCTGGCGAAAGCGGGTCTCGATGCTCTCGGGCAAAGGTGGAAGTAGAGGACGGACTGAAACGTGGCCGCCTAACCACGGGTCTCGTTGGGCGACGTATACAAAATGTCACTACTCGAAGCGGAGCGCGCGCACGCGCGTGCGGCGGTCGTGGATGAGCACATCCGGTGCGAAAACCGGCACGACCTGGACGCTATAATGGCTACGTTCGGCATGGACGCGCGGTACGATGATGAGCCATGGGGGGATCATCGGAGCGGCCGCGACGGCGTGCGGTCGTATTACACCGAGCTCATGCGCGCGCTGCCCGATCTGGCAATCGAGGTAAAGCACCGGCACGCGGCATCCGACAGCATGGTTCTGGAGGTCGCCATCCGGGGTACGCATCTCGGGCCGTGGCGCGGCCTGCCAGCGACTGGGCGGCGGATGGAGTTCCCGCTTTGCGCGGTCTATTCGTTTGACGCCGATGACAGGCTGGCGGGCGAGCGCATCTACTATGACCGCGGAGCGGTGCTGCGTCAGCTCGGCCTCTTTCACGAGCCCGTGCGAGGGTGGGGGCGCGTCGTCACCGTCCTCAGTCATCCGGTCACGATCGCGTGCGCCTACCTGCGTCGTTCCTCTCACAATTCAGCCGAGTCCGGGGCGCCACGCGCGCGGGCAGGTTATTGACGTGTGTTCGCTTCGCGCAACATCACCGGCTGCAGCCATCCTCGCTTCAATTCTCGCCGCGGCCGCCGGATCATCAGAAGCAAGTAACAAGAACGAGCGTGCCATCGCACAACAGACCAAAAACGCATACGCGTGCATTCCAAGTCTCGCGGATTCTCCGGACCAGATGGTTCTGTTCAAGGACGGCAAATACAACTCGCCCTCCATACCGTTCGCTGAAATGCGCGCAATCGCATCAGGAAAGCTCGACGGCAGGATGGCGGCGGTCACGGAAATTGTCTGGAACACCGGCGGCAGCGGCAATTGGGAGATCGTGGCGCTGTACCGCCAAATGAACGGCAAGGTCGTCTGGCAGGGCGTCTATTGGCCAGCCGCTGACCTTCCAGATGGCGGCACGATGGTCGGGAGAATCGAAATCAGACAGAATAAGATTCACCTGTATGGCGAGGATCCCGTGCACGCTCGAAAGATTTCGAAACCTCTCGTCGTGACTTCGTCGGTGTTCGAACGATGCCGGACAACTGATCGTCGCTAACGACAACGGAAACTTATGCCGCGCGCGATGCCGCGCGTCCCACTCTGCCGCGCAACCGCGGCGGCACCAGCATGCCGGCGTAACGCGGTGCGATCGCCATCAGCCAGCGCAGCGTGAAATCGCCTTTCAGTCCCTGCGCGAATTCGTTAGGGGAAAGCCGCGTGAGCTGCGCGATTTCGCGATCCCAATCGGCGTCGGCGAACCCGACGATCCGCCGATAGATCTCGAAGGCAAAACGCAAGTTGCGCTCGCGGCGCCGCCATGTTGCTGGATAGCGTCCGTAGGCTCGCTCCGAAAAATCGTTCGTCGCCTGCGCGGCGATCACGGCATCGGCAGCGAGTCGCCCGGCGTGCATCGCATAGCGAATGCCTTCGCCAACCAACGCCGACGCCTGCGCGGCGGCATCGCCGGCGACGACAAGCGCCGCACGCACCAATGGGACGCTTTGCGGCGGAGCAATCGGGATGACCCCGGCATGCGCTTCGATCGGACTCGCATCGCGAAGGGGCGCCAGTGCAGAAACACGCTCTCGCACGCATTCGAGATAGGTACCGGGATTGGCGTCCGAATGCGGCCGGCCGATTCCCACGCCCAAACGAACGCGACCTTGGCCGTACGGGAGCACCCATGCATAGCCATTGGGCGCGACGTTCCTGCCCACGATCAGCGCCGCTTCGTTTTCGTTCCAACGCGGTGCGTAAAGATCCAGCTCTGCGCCGACGCCAAACGCCGCAAATCCGTCGTGCAAATGTTGCCGGCGCGCGAGCGTGCTGGCGTGGCCGGTGGCATCAATTACGCTGGATGCGACAATCTCCGCCATGCGGCCGTCGGGCTCGCGCATGCGCACACCGCTGACACGACCCGCGTTCTCGACCACCGAGTCGGCGCGCGTGCAAAGGCGAATCTGTGCACCGGCCGCGATCGCTTCCTGCGCGAGCCACTGCAGGAATGACCGAACGTCGAGCACGCACATTCGCGCCTCACGATAATCGAAGACCGCTTCGGCGTGCGGCGCGATCACCCGTATCCGATTCATCGGCACGAAAAAACGCGCGGGCACGCCAAGCGCGGTGAGCTCGTCGATCCAGCTTCCACCGCTCGTGCGGACGGGAACGCCAATGGCGGCATTCCGCTCGAGAACGAGCGTCGCGAGACCGGCGCGGGCTGTAACGGCCGCAGCGCTCAATCCTGCGGGGCCGCCGCCGGCGACGATGACATCGTAGGCAGTCATCAGGTAACGGGTATCGATATCAAATCGCGCTCAACTGCTATTCTGGCGCCAAACATTCGTGTCCTGTTAAGTGACTTCCAGTGCCTGAGATCGCCGTTATCGACTACGGCATGGGCAACCTGCGCTCGGTCGCCAAGGCGCTCCATCATGTTGCGCCGAACCGCGACATCGTTGTTTCCGCAGACCCGGCCGTCATACGCGCAGCGCGTCGGGTCGTCCTTCCCGGCCAGAGCGCGATGCCCGATTGCATCCGCTGCCTGGATGAAACGGGGCTTCGCGACGTCGTGATGGAGGTCGTACGCGATCGTCCCTTTCTCGGCATCTGCCTCGGGCTGCAAATGTTGTTCGACGAAAGCGAGGAAGGACCCACTGCTACGCTGGGCGTTGTAGAGGGCCGCGTCGTGCGCTTTCGTGATGAAGACATGCTGTCGGCTTCCGGTGACCGGCTCAAGGTGCCGCACATGGGGTGGAGTCCGGTCCGGCAGACGCGGTCGCATCCGCTCTGGGCGGAGATTCCCGACGCGACGCGCTTCTATTTCGCGCACAGCTATTATCCGGCGCCGGCCGACCCGGAGATCGGGGCGGGGACCGCGGCATATCCAACGCCGTTTACTTGCGCAATAGCGCAGGCTAATATCTTTGCCGTGCAGTTCCATCCGGAGAAAAGTCACCGCGCCGGGCTTCAGTTGCTCGCCAACTTCGTAGCCTGGGACGGACGCGCCTGACCCCACGCAATTCCGCTTCGCCTGCCGCAAGCTTGCAGGCGCTGCCTCCCGCCGCAACACGCGAGCCATGCAGATCATCCCCGCGATCGACATCAAGGACGGTCATTGCGTGCGTCTGAAACAAGGCGACATGCATGCGGTTACCGTATTCTCAGAAGATCCCGCCGCGATGGCGCAGCACTGGCTGGAACAGGGCGCGAAGCGGCTGCATCTCGTCGACTTGAACGGCGCAGTTGCCGGCAAACCGAGAAACGAGCTCGCCATTCGGGAAGTCGTCAGTGTGATTGGCGAGGAGATTCCAGTCCAGCTGGGCGGCGGCATTCGCGATCTCGACACGATCGAGCGATATCTGGACGACGGCATCACCTACGTGATCATCGGCACCGCTGCGGTCAAGAATCCAGGTTTCCTGCACGACGCGTGCTATGCGTTTCCCGGTCACATCATCGTCGGTCTCGACGCGCGCGAAGGGAAAGTCGCCACCGACGCGTGGTCGAAGATGACGGGCCACGACGTCCTCGATCTGGCGAAAAAATTCGAGGACTACGGCGTCGAAGCGATCGTCTACACGGATATCGGGCGGGACGGCATGCTCACGGGTATCAACATCGAGGCCACGGTGAAGCTCGCCCGCGAGCTCAAGATACCGGTGATTGCGAGCGGCGGCATTGCGTCGATCGACGACATCAAGGAGCTGTTGCCGTATGAGAACGACGGCATCATCGGCGCCATCGCCGGTCGTGCGCTCTACGAGGGCAAGCTCGATTTCAAGGCTGCGCTCAAGGCCGCCAAGGGAGGCTGATGGGCCTCGCCAAGCGCGTCATCCCGTGCCTCGACATCGCCGAGGGACGCGTCGTCAAGGGGGTGAATTTCGTCAACCTGCGTGATGCCGGCGACCCGGTCGAAGTTGCGCGGCGCTATGACGAGCAAGGAGCTGACGAGATCGCGTTCCTGGACATCCGCGCCAGCATCGAAAATCGCGGGCTTCTCTACAACATGATCGAGGCGGTGGCCGATCAGGTTTTCATCCCGCTGACCGTCGGCGGCGGCGTCAATTCGATCGACGACATCCGCGCGCTGCTCAATGCCGGCGCCGACAAAGTGAGCATCAACACGGCGGGCGTCAAAAATCCGGCGCTGATCGCGGAAGCGTCGCGACACTTCGGCGCGCAATGCATCGTTGCCGCAATCGATGCGAAGCAGTGCGAAGTCGATGCGTGGCAAGTCTATATTCACGGTGGAAGGACGCCCACGGGCATCGATGCAGTCGAATGGGCCGCGGAAGCCGCGACGCTCGGCGCCGGCGAGATCTTGTTGACGAGCATGGACCGCGACGGCGCCAAAACCGGTTTCGACCTGAAGCTCACGCGAGCGGTAGTTGACGCGGTCGATGTGCCGGTCATTGCATCCGGCGGCGTTGGTTCGCTCGGCGACCTTGTGGACGGCATTACGATTGGTGGCGCCGATGCAGTATTGGCAGCATCGATCTTTCACTACGGCGAATTCACCGTCGGTCAAGCCAAATCCGCGATGGCCGCGGCGGGCATCGAGATCCGGCGATGAGCGCCGCAGGGGCACAAGAGTGACCGATTGGCTCGAACGCGTTCGCTGGAACATCGACGGGCTCGTGCCAGCGATCGCGCAGGACGCCGCAACGCACCGCGTGCTCACGCTGGCGTGGATGAACCGCGAAGCTCTCCAGCGCACGGTCAAGACGCAGCTCGCGCACTACTGGTCGCGCTCGCGCGACAAGCTCTGGCGCAAAGGCGAACGCTCGGGCCATATACAGCGCGTGCGGGAAATTCGGATGGACTGCGACAGCGACACGATCCTTCTGATCGTCGAACAAGTCGGCGGCATTGCCTGTCATACGGGCCGGGAGCGCTGCTTTTACAAGCGGCTCGAAGACGGAAAATGGATCGTCATCGAACCGGTGCTCAAAGATCCGGACACGATCTATGGCGATGGCTGACGCTGGCGATGATTCTGTTCTCACGCGCCTCGCCGCCACGATCGAGGCACGCAAGGACGCCGATCCGAAGTCGTCGTATGTGGCGTCGCTATTCGCGCGGGGCGACGACGCGATTCTGAAGAAGATCGGCGAGGAGGCCACCGAGACGGTCATGGCCGCGAAGGACGGTGATAAAATCCAAATTACTGCCGAAGTGGCCGATCTGTGGTTTCACTGCCTTGTGCTGCTCGCGCGACACGGTTTGGGGCCCGCCGACGTGCTATCCGAGCTGACGCGGCGAGAAGGAACGTCGGGTCACATCGAAAAGGCCGCTCGCGGCCGGTGAAGGTAGGGTTCCCTGAGATGGAAACCGATCCCAACTGCCTGTTCTGCAAGATCGTGCGCGGCGAAATTGCCAGCCGCAAAGTGTACGAGGACGCCGATGTCCTCGCGTTCCACGATGTCAATCCGAAAGCGCCCGTGCATTTCATGCTGATTCCGAAGCGGCACGTGGCGACGCTCTACGACGTCGGTGAAGGCGATACGCCCACACTCGGCAAGATCATGACGCTCGCGGGTCGTCTCGCGCGCGAGCAGGGAGCAGACGACGGCTTTCGCACGATCATCAACACGGGTCGCGTCGGCCGGCAGGAAGTGATGCACGTGCACGTTCACGTGCTCGGCGGGCCCGATCCGCTCGGTCCGATGCTCGCGCGGAGCCATTGAGGAGAAAACATGGGTGGATTGAGCATTTGGCATTGGCTGATCGTTCTTCTGGTCGTGGTGCTGATTTTCGGTACGAAAAAATTGCGCAACATGGGCGCCGATCTCGGGGGCGCGGTCAAGGGGTTCAAGGAAGGCATGAAGAGCAGCGAGACCGACGCTGAAACGCCGCCGCCCGAACCGCCGCCGCAAGTTTCCGGCAAGACGATCGAAGGAGAAGTGCGCAAGGAGCCTTCGCAAAAAGTGTGAGCGCGCCATTTCGTTGCCTGCCGCCCGCGGCCCGTTTCCCGGGTCCGTCAATCCGTAGGGGCGACGATGCGCCGCCAGCGCGAATCGGTCGCATCCCATGTTCGACGTAGGCTTCTCCGAAATTGTCGTCATCGCCGTCGTCGCGCTGATCGTCATCGGGCCGGAACGGCTGCCCAGGACTGCGCGCATGCTCGGGCATCTATTTGGACGCCTGCAGCGCTACGTCAACGAGGTGAAGGCCGACATCAACCGCGAGATGGAGCTTGACGAGCTCCGCCGCTTGCAACGCGAAGTCAAGGGCGCGGCGAGCGAGATCGAACAATCCATGCGAAGTGTAGCGACCGATTTCCAATCAGGAATCAAAAGTGTTGAGCAGCAATTGAACGAGCCGGCATCGGAAGCTGCGCCCGGGTCATCTTCGGTATCCGAGGTTCCTGCAAGCGCAGGGGCGCCTCCGCCAGAGGAAGCGCCGCGGCAGCCGTCGTTGCCGGGCCTCGACAAGGTCTGACTTTAGGCGCCCAACGCCATGAGCGATACGCCCGACGCGCCGCAGGAAACCTTTATCTCGCACCTGATCGAGCTGCGCTCGCGGCTGTTGCGCGCGATTGTCGCGGTCTTCATCGTGCTGGCCGCGCTCTTTCCGTTCGCAAAGGACATCTACGCCGCGCTGGCGCAACCGCTGTTGCGCGTTTTGCCGCAAGGCTCAACGATGATCGCCACCGACGTGACGGGGACGTTTCTCGTGCCGCTCAAGGTAACGCTGATGGCCGCGTTTCTTGTGGCGCTTCCCTATGTGCTTTACCAGGCGTGGGCGTTCGTCGCACCGGGTCTTTACCAGCACGAGAAGCGCTTGGTGATTCCTGTGCTGGTGTCGAGCTTCCTGTTCTTTCTGGTCGGCATGGCGTTCGCGTATTTCCTGGTGTTTCCCATCGCATTCGGATTTTTCGCAGGGTACGCGCCGGTCGGCGTGCAGATGATGACCGACATCGACAAATATCTGTCGTTCGTGCTGACGATGTTCATCGCCTTCGGCCTCACCTTCGAGACGCCGGTCGTCGTCATCGTGCTCGTGCGCATGCGCATCGTCTCGCTCGAGAAGCTCAAGGCGGCGCGTCCCTACGTGATCGTCGGCGCATTCGTGGTCGGCGCGGTTTTCACGCCGCCCGACGTGATCTCGCAGCTGCTGCTCGCGGTGCCGCTGTGGCTCCTCTTCGAGCTCGGCGTGCTGCTCGCACGCTTCGTGGCGCTTCCGGTGGAGAAGACCGAGGCGTCCGAGGCGGCAAACTAGAACGTCACTGCGGCTTCGGTCGCCTGCCGACGGTGACATCGAGCTCCACCGGCTTGCCGTCTCGCCACATCCTGACCTTCGCATTCGATCCCGGCGTCAGCTCCGCAATGCGGGCGAGCAGTTGCGGCACGTCGGGCGTGGGCTTACCCCCGATCTCGAGTACGACGTCGCGCGGCAGCAGTCCGGCCCGTTCTGCGGGACCGTTTTGCTGAACGCCGCGAATGAGCACGCCGTCCGCGCGACCGAGCGCGAGCGTCTCGGCCAACTCGCGCGTGACGGCCTGCGGCTCGATGCCGAGCCATCCCCGCGTCACTTCGCCGTCCTTGATAATTTGCGTCAGAACGGTTCGCGCGAGCGACACGGGAATTGCAAAGCCGATACCCATCGAGCCGCCGGTCTGCGAATAGATCGTGCTGTTGATGCCGACCAGATGTCCCGCCCCGTCGACCAGCGCGC
Source organism: Betaproteobacteria bacterium (assembly GCA_005881895.1). Taxonomy (GTDB): domain Bacteria; phylum Pseudomonadota; class Gammaproteobacteria; order Burkholderiales; family Casimicrobiaceae; genus VBCG01. The sequence continues at coordinate 6,325 of VBCG01000016.1, read as the reverse complement.
CGCCGGAATTGCCGGGGTTGATTGCGGCATCGGTCTGGATGAAATCCTCGAAACGATTGATGCCGAGTTGATTGCGTCCGAGCGCGCTCACAATTCCGAGGGTGACGGTGCCGCCGAAGCCAAACGGATTGCCGATGGCGAGAACGACGTCACCGACCTGAACGGCTTCGGGCGCAGCGAACGTGATCGCGGGCAGGTTGTCGCCCTCCGCCTTGATCACGGCAAGATCGGATTCGGGATCGCTGCCGCGCACATGCGCGTGCACTTGGCGGCCGTCGGACAGCACGACTTCGATGTCGTCGGCGCCTTCTATGACGTGATAGCTCGTCAGGATGTAGCCCTCGGGCGCGACGATGACACCCGAGCCGAGATTCGTTGCGCGGCGTGACGGAGACCGCTCGGTGAGCTCCGGAAAATAGCGCTTAAGGATCGAATCGTCGAGCACCGGATTGCGCGAGCGCACGACTTTGCTCGAATAGATATTGACGACCGCCGGCATCGCCTTCTTGGCGGCGTCGGCAAACGTGAGATTGCGGCCGGGATCGACCGGCGCCGTTGCCGTCGGCGCCGACTGCTGCATCAGCACGACGTTGCCCACCCTTTGCGTGAAGCGCGGCAACAGATCCGGGCGGAGCGTTGCGACGACAAAGAGCGCGGCCAGGCACAGCGTGCAGGCCTGCGCGAACAGCAGCCAGAATTTGCGCAACACGGACTCGTTCGAACGTTCAGCTTTTCATTATAAGACGGGCGAACAAGCTTACGAAAAGCGCCGTTGTGCACTAACGCCGTCCAAATGTGGGCAGCTTCGCAACCACTTGATCGCATGGGCGATTCTTGAAGGATTCCGCGCCGACGCTTCCGTCGCGACTCCCCAATCCCGTATAATCAATAGGTTTTTTGCAAGCACGCGAAAAGAAGCGCGCCAAGCACCCGAGCCCCAATACAACGACAACGACAATGGCTGACGAAGTGAACGAAACGGATGTCGATACGGAAAAGCGCCGCTTCCTGGTCGTCGCGACCAGCATCATCGGCGGCGTCGGCGTCGTCGCAACAGCGGTTCCGTTCGTCGTGTCGATGCAGCCGAGCGAGCGCGCGAAGGCTGCCGGCGCGCCGATCGAGGTCGATATCAGCAAGATCGAGGTGGGCCAAAAAATCGACGTCGAATGGCGCGGCAAGGTCGTTTGGCTCATCCGCCGCACGCCGGAGATGCTGGCGTCGCTGCCCAAGCTCGATTCACGCGTCGCCGATCCCAAATCAGAAGCACCGCAGCAACCGAAGGACTGCAAGAACGAATACCGCTCGATCAAGCCGGAGTTGTGGGTTGCCGTAGGAATTTGCACGCATCTCGGTTGCTCGCCGACGTTTCGCCCGGAGATCGCGCCGGCCGATCTCGGTCCCGATTGGCTGGGCGGCTTCTTTTGCCCGTGCCACCAGTCGAAGTTCGATCTCGCCGGCCGCGTCTACAAAGGCGTCCCGGCGCCGCTCAATCTCGTCGTGCCAACGTACAAGTACTTGAGTGACACCCTAGTGCGCATCGGCGAAGAGACAGAAGCGAAATAGCGGGACGCACGCAATGACCAAGCTTTTGCGCTGGATCGACGACCGCTTCCCGCTGACCGCTCTATGGGAGAGCCAGTGGGGCAAGTACATCGCGCCCAAGAATTTCAACTTCTGGTACTACTTCGGCTCTCTTGCCGCGTTCGTGCTCGTGCTGCAGATCGTCACCGGCATCTTCTTGACGATGAACTACAAACCGGACTCCGTGAAAGCGTTCGAGTCGGTCGAGTACATCATGCGCGATGTCGAGTGGGGATGGCTGATTCGTTACATGCACTCCACCGGCGCATCGATGTTCTTCATCGTGGTCTATCTGCATATGTTGCGCGGGTTGATGTACGGCAGCTACCGGAAGCCGCGCGAGCTGACGTGGATCTTCGGCGTGCTCATCTACCTGTGTCTGATGGCCGAAGCGTTCTTCGGCTATCTGCTCCCATGGGGCCAGATGTCGTACTGGGGCGCACAGGTGATCGTTAATCTGTTCTCGACGGTGCCGTTTTTCGGCGAGGGCTTGGGCGTCTGGATCCGCGGCGATTACACGATCTCCGATATCACGCTCAACCGCTTTTTTGCGTTTCATGTCGCCGCGGTTCCACTCGTGCTGATCGCGATCGTCGCCGCGCACTTGATGGCGCTGCACGAAACCGGGTCCAACAATCCGGATGGCGTTGAAATCAAGAAGCAGCCGAAGGATCCGGTAACCGGTTTGCCGCCGGACGGCATCTACAGCCATCCGTATTACACGATCAAGGACATCGTCGGCGTCATCGTTTTCTGCGCGATCTTTTCGGTAATCATGTTCTTCGTTCCGGATATGTGGGGCTATTTTATCGAGTCCAACAATTTCATTCCGGCCGACCCGCTGAAGACGCCCGAGCACATCGCGCCGGTTTGGTATTTCACGCCGTACTACGCGATGCTGCGTGCGGTGCCGTCGTTTCTCGGTTCGCAGTTCTGGGGCGTGCTCGTGATGGCGGTCGCCGTGCTGATCTTTTTCTTCATGCCATGGCTCGATCGCGGACCGGTGAAGTCGATCCGCTACCGCGGCGCGCTGTACAAATCCTGGCTCGCCGCCTTCGTCATTTCGTTTCTGATTTTGGGGTACCTTGGCGTCGTTCCCGTCACCGTCTGGGGACAGTTTCCGGAAAACATTCCGATCCTCGGCGGCGCCGATCGCGCAACGGTGGTTGCGCGCTTCTTCACCGTCGTCTATCTGTTGTTTTTCATGCTGATGCCTTGGTACACGAAGTGGGACAAGACGAAGCCCGAGCCCGATCGGGTGCGGATGTGATGAAGCGTTACGCTCGCATCGTTGCCGTCGCGCTCCTGGTCGTGTCCGGCGTAGCGTGCGCCGTCGAAACAGGCGAAGTGCGATTGGTCCCCGCGCCCGTCAACCGCCTGGACGACGAGTCGCTGCAGCGCGGCGCGCGCAATTTCGTCAACTATTGCCTCAATTGCCACTCGGCGAGGTACATGCGCTACAACCGATTGACCGATCTCGGGATCGACATCTCGATGATTCAGGACAATCTGATGTTCGCGACCGACAAGGTGGGCAACGCAATGACCGTCGCGATGACGCCCATACAGGGTAAGGCGTGGTTCGGCACACCGCCCCCGGACTTGACCGTCGAAGCGCGCGTTCGTGGCCGCGACTGGATCTACAACTATCTGATCGGCTTCTATCGCGACGAAAAAACGGCAACCGGTTGGAACAATATCGTGTTCCCCAACGTCAGCATGCCGCATGTTCTATGGGAACTGTCCGGAAGCAACAAGCTCGTTGAAACCGACTTCGACGATCATGAAAGAGCCGAAGCCGCGGCGATTGCGGTCAAAAGCTTGGCGCTGGTCGAACCCAAGCCGGGTAATAAATGGGCGGTGTTGTCGGTCGCGCCCGACGTGCCAGGACAGATGACGCGCATCCAGTACGAAGCGTTCGTCGCCGATCTCGTCAACTATCTCGATTACATGGCTGAGCCCGCGCGGAACACGCGCATCCACGTCGGGATGTTCGTGCTGCTGTTCCTGGGGCTATTGTTCGCGTTCGCGTATTGGACCAAGCGCGAATATTGGAAAGACGTTCACTGACCGGACGGAACGCGCCAGACCTCCGATCCCAGGGGTATCGCCCGGACGGCTCTTTACCCTTCGTATTCGGGGCGCCGGTTGTTGCGAGCCTTCGCCGCCCCAATGTATGGACGCTCCGCAGGGGAATCCAAACCATGATGACGCTTTACTCCGGCACCACCGACCCGTTCAGCCAGCGCTGCCGCATCGTGCTGCACGAAAAGGGCATGGACTTCCAGATCATCGACGTTGACCTGGACCACAAGCCCGAAGATCTAGCAGTGATGAATCCGTACAACCAGGTGCCGGTGCTGGTCGAGCGCGACCTCGTGCTGCATGAATCGAACATCATCAACGAGTACATCGACGAACGGTTTCCGCACCCGCAATTGATGCCCGCCGATCCAGTCATGCGGGCGCGTGCGCGGCTGTTCCTGCATCGATTCGAGAAGGAGCTGTTCGTCCATATCGACGCGTTGGAAGGCAACAATCAGAAGCACGCCGAAAGGGCGCGCGGGCTGGTGCGCGATTCGCTGATGCAGATTGCGCCCGTGTTCACCAAGCATAAGCACATGCTGGGCGAGGACTATTCGATGCTCGATGTTGCGATCACGCCACTGCTGTGGCGGCTGGATTACTACGGTATCCAGATGCCGAAGCAAGCGGCGCCGCTGATGAAATACGCGGAGCGCTTGTTCACACGCCCCGCATTTTCGGAGGCACTCACTTCGGCCGAGCGCGGCATGAGAAAGTGACGAATCCGTCCAAAGAGCCAGGCGCGAAGCGTCGTAGCGATTGGAAACGGGCTCGTCATCCCGAGGAGCGCAGCGACGAGCGATCTCGGCTTGTTAAGCATTAGCACCCGTCCACACAGGCGCGGCGTATATCCTGCGCGCATGTCCGAGCAGTCAGCCAAACCCTACCTCGTGCGCGCAATCTGCGAATGGTGCGCCGACAACGGGTTCACGCCTTATCTCGCGGTCAAGGTGAGTCCGCAAACGCGAGTGCCGCCATCGTTCGTCAAGAACGGCGAGATCGTGCTGAACATCAGCCCGTCGGCGACGCGTAAGCTCACGATCGACAACGAATGGATCCAGTTTTCCGCGCGTTTCAACGGCGTGTCGCAGGAGGTTTCGGTGCCGATGAACGCGGTCTCGGGGATTTTCGCCAAGGAAACCGGGTACGGTTTTGCGTTTACGATCGCAACGGATCCCGTTGCTTCGCTCGCCGCCGCAACCGTACCGAAACAGCTCCAACCAAACGACACCGAGACGAAGGATCAAGACACGGTTAAATCGAGGCGGCCTTCGCATCTGCAAATCATCAAGTGACGCATTTGTCCAAGAGCAAGACGCGAAGCGTCGCAGCGATTGGAAACAAATGCGTCATCCCGAGGAGCTACGCGACCAGGGATCACGCGCTAGAATGCTCCCCGCGCCGGCATAGCTCAGATGGTAGAGCAGCGGTTTTGTAATCACAGAGCCGTGTAAGTATTATACTCATAATCCCCAAAGGAAACAAAGCAGTACGATAGTTCCATCGACATCGGTTGTGGCAACAGTAACCATGTTTGAGGTGAACAGTTACCTTTCAGTGCCGGATTAGCTCAGTTGGTAGAGCAGCGCATTTGTAATGCGAAGGTCAAGGGTTCGAATCCTTTATCCGGCACCAATATCGCGTCGTAGCGCGATCAAAGGGGCACATCGGTTGGCGGTCTCTTGCCGACTGCAGATGGATGCGAAGGTGAATGCACGTTGGTCGTCCGCTGCTTTCGTCTTTGTTCCGTAAGGCCCGCAATGCAAGCCTTTCCCAAGCACGAGCCGCTAACCGATCCCGAGTTGGATCGGCTAGGCGAATTCCTCCACGCTTGCAAAGGCGGCAGGGCGATGAACATCGAAGAACTCGACGGCTTCTTCGCCGCCCTCATTGCAGGCCCCGAAACCGTGATGCCGAGCGAGTATTACCCGCACATATTTGGCGGCTCGATAGAGGAGACGTGCGAATTCGAGAACCTCGATGAAGCCAACGCCATCCTCAGCCTGATGATGCGGCACTGGAACACCATCGCCGGAACCCTGTACGCGGATGAACCTTACCTGCCGGTGCTACTAGAGGACGGCAAGGGAGTAGCGCACGCCAACGACTG
>VBCG01000016.1:0-310 GCA_005881895.1 Betaproteobacteria bacterium | reverse complement strand
GCGAACGCGGGGTCAGCCCTGTGGGCCGTTCATCATCACGACCTGTCCGACGCGAGGCGGTCAAGGTTGGGCGCAATGATCCATGCCCTTGCGGCTCCGGCAGGAAGTACAAGCACTGTCATGGCCGCACGACACTGCACTGAACCAGCCTCGACCCTGATTGCCTGCCTCTAGGTATGCCGCAAAATACTTTGCACCGCTTGGCGCAAAGGGCTATGACCTTGCCTTTGTGCAATTGATTGCACAGATTGCCCCCGCATCCTCGGGAAGCCTTACACCCGTTCCTCGCGCAATGCGGTTCTATCGATTC
>VBCG01000059.1 GCA_005881895.1 Betaproteobacteria bacterium | reverse complement strand
GCGCGAACACTACAAGCTCGCGGCGCTGAAGGTCACGTCGGAAACGGGTACGGTGCCGCATGCACGCGTCGTGATGGGCATTGGGGACAGTGAAGTCGTTGCGGAGGTCACCGGAGACGGTCCGGTCGACGCGGTGTTCAAGGCGATCGAACGGATGGTGAGCTCCCGCGCGGCGTTGCTGCTTTATTCGGTCAATGCGATCACGACAGGCAGCAACGCACAAGGCGAAGTGACGGTGCGGCTCGAACGCGACGGGCGCATCGTCAACGGCAACGGCGCCGACACCGACATCATCGTGGCGTCGGCAAAGGCATATCTGAATGCGCTCAACAAGCTGCAAAGCGGCGTCATCCGGCTGAATCCCCAGCTAGCCGCGTGAGCGGAAGGGGTGGGCCCCAGGGCGAGCCTGGGGTTCGGCCGCGATGCGTCATGCCGTAATCATGGCGTTTGACCGTGGTTTCGGAATCGTGGACACTTCGTCGGCCGCGGCGCTGTGCCCGTCGCGGCGCGCCACAACGTAGCGACACCCGTCTCCGCCTCCGATGCTTGTATGAGTAGCCCGCTGCCAATCCCAGCCCCGCACGCCACACTCGACGAGGACGCCTGGGAGGATCTGCTCAATTTCATCGAAGAGCGCCGCGTCATCCCGATCATCGGCCCCGAGCTCCTGAAGGTCGACACCGAGACCGGGCCGCGACTGCTCTACGATTGGCTCGCCGAGAAGTTGGCCGTCAAACTCGCCGTCGACGCGAGCCGCTTGCCGCAACCGTGCACGCTGAACGACGTCGTCTGCTGGTTCCTGTCGTCGCGTGGGCGCCGCGAAGAAGCCTATACGCGTCTGCGCAGCATTTTTCGTGAGGCGAACTTCGCGCCCCCGCAAGCGCTGCGGCAGCTCGCGCAGATCAACGACTTCGATCTGTTTGTCACGACGACGTTCGACTCGCTCCTCGAGCAGGCAATCAACGCCGAGCGCTTCCAGGGCGCGCAATCGACGGACGTGATTGCGTATTCGCCGAATCGCGTTGCCGATCTTCCGACCGAGCGCGATCGGCTCCAGCGGCCCGTCGTCTATCATTTGCTGGGTCGCCTGTCCGCATCGCCGACCTACGTCATCTCTGACGAGGACACGCTCGAATTCATCTGCGCATTGCAAAGCGAGCATTTGACTCCCGAGAAATTGTTTCACGAGCTCGAGCACAATCACCTGCTGTTCATCGGCAGCAATTTCACCAACTGGCTCGCGCGATTGTTCCTGCGGATGGCGAAGCGGCGCCGCTTGTCCGATCCGCGCGACGTCGGCGAAGTGCTGGCCGACAATCATTCGCGCAACGACGGACGCCTGATGAGCTTTCTCCAGCAGGTCAGCGTGCGCACGCGTGTCTACAGCGGTGCGGAAAAATTCGTCGATGAATTGCATCGACGCTGGACGATTCGCCGCGGCCCGGCGCAGGTCATCGATCTCGGCGTCTCGGCGCAGCGCTTTCTGCCGCCCGAGCGCGAAATGCCCGACAACGCCGTCTTCATCAGCTATGCGCGCGAGGACCTGCCGGCGGTACAAAAGCTCAAGGCGGGGCTCGACGCCGCCGGCATCCGCACGTGGTTCGACCTCGAGCGCCTCGAGGGCGGCGATGACTACGACCGCAAGATCCAGCGCAACATTGCCCGCTGCTCGTATTTCATTCCGATCATTTCGACCACGACCGAACGCCGACTCGAAGGCTACTTCCGTCGCGAATGGAGCTACGCGATCGACCGCGCGCGCAACATCGCCGACGGCGCAATCTTCATTCTGCCGGTGTGCATCGATGAAACGGACGGCGGAACCGCGCGGGTTCCAGAGAAATTCAAGGCGGTCCACTTCACGCATCTTCCCGGCGGCGACGTTTCGCCCGAGTTCGCGCGGCGCCTGCAGGATTTCCTCTCCGCCCGTCACGGTTGAATGAGCCCTGACGCGTCTTCGGTCGCCGATGTCGCTGTCGGGCACCCCGCCGCCGGACAACCGGCCGTCGATCCGCAGCATCCGTGGCTCGGCCTCGCGTCGTTCACAGAGGAGACGCGGAGCTATTTCTACGGACGCGAGGAGGAAGTCGCCGAGCTCGCGCGTCGCGTGCAGCGTAAGCCGCTGACGATCCTGTTCGGCCAGTCGGGTCTCGGCAAGACGTCGATCCTGCGCGCGGGGCTGGTGCCGCGACTTCGTCCGGAAGGCTATTGCCCCGTTTACGTCCGCCTCGATTACTCGGCCGAAGCGCCGGCGCCGTCGGAGCAGATCAAGGAAGCGATCTATCGCGCGACGCAAAGCTCGGGCCAATGGACGCAGCCCGGCGTTGCGATTGCCGGTGAATCACTGTGGGAGTTTCTCCATCACCGCGGTGACGTCTTGCACGACGCATCCGGCAAGCCACTCATTCCGCTGCTGATCTTCGATCAGTTCGAGGAGATCTTCACGCTCGCGCAGAGCGACGACGCCGGGCGCAAGCGCGCCGCGCAATTTCTCGACGATCTTGCCGATCTGGTCGAGAACCGCGCGCCCAAAGAGCTCGAAGCGAAGATGGAGAACGATGAAACCGCCGTCGAGCGCTTCGACTTCACACGCAGCGACTATCGGATCCTGATCGCGCTGCGCGAGGACTATCTCGCGCATCTGGAAAGCTTGAAAGGCATTATGCCCTCGATCACGCAGAACCGGATGCGTCTTGCGCGGATGACGGGCGAGCAGGCATTGAGCGCCGTCCTGAGGCCCGGCGGCAAGCTCGTCTCGGAGGAAGTGGCGGCGTCGATCGTGCGCTTCGTCGCCGGCGGCGCCGAGCTGCGCAACGCCGAGGTCGAGCCGTCGCTGCTCTCGCTCATCTGCCGCGAGCTCAACAGCGCGCGGATCGCGCAGAGCCGGCCGGAGATTTCCGCGGCGCTTCTCGCGGGCTCGCGCGACACGATTCTAAGCGAGTTCTACGAGCGCGCGTTGGCCGATCAACCCGCCGGTGTGCGCAAGTTCATCGAGGACGAGATGCTGACCGAGTCGGGCTTTCGCGAGAGCCTGGCCGAGGAGCGCGTGCGCAAGGCGTTCGCCGCGGTCGGCGCTTCGCCTGACACGCTGGCGAAGCTCGTCGACCGGCGCTTGTTGCGCATCGAGGAACGGCTCGACGTGCGCCGCGTCGAGCTCACGCACGACGTTCTCTGCGGGGTCGTCAAGGCGAGCCGCGACCTGCGGCATGAACGCGAGGCGCGCGACGAGGCCGAACGCAAGCTCGCGGCACAACGCGAGCGCGAAGCGGCGACGCGCAAAGCGCTGGTGCGCGCGCGACAGATCGCGGCTGTGTGCGCGGCGCTGGCAATCGGCGCGGCGGTGAGCGCGGTATTCGGCTATCTCAACATGAAGCGCGCGCAGGAAGCCGAGGCACGCGCGCAGCAGACGCGCGCGATGGCGGAGAGCGCGCGCGGGGAAGCCGAAAAGCTCATCGTCTATCTGCTCGACGATTTCTATCTCGAGCTCGAGCCGGTCGGCCGGCTCGACATCGTGGCTCAATTGGCGAAGCGCGCCGTCGATTATTATGCCGCGCTTCCTCCTGAGCTGCGCTCGGCGGAGACCGACCGCAATCGCGCGCTGGCGCTCGTGCGCTACGGTGCTGCGCTCCGTAACCAATCGCGGCTCGACGAGAGCCAGAAGGCATTGACGGACGCCGTCGGCGTATTGAGCAAATTGCGCGAGCAAGGCGATCAATCGGAAGCCACCGCAATCGGATTGGGTCTCGGATTGATGTCGCAAGCGCGCGTCGCCGGCAGCGCGAACCGGCGGCCCGAAGAGCGCGAGCTCGCGATCAAGGGCGTTGAAGTGCTGAAGCCGCTGATGGCTGCGCCAACGCCCTCGATTTCGTTGCGGCGCGCGTACGGACTCGCGATGACCTACCTCGGCTTCTCGCAAAATCGCAACAACCGGGAAGACGAGGCGGTGAAAACGCTCGAAGACGCCCGCCAGGCTTACCGGAGCATCGCCGGCCTCCAGCTCGACGACCTGCCCGCGGCAGTCGCGTATGCGGAAGCCTCTGGATGGCAGATGGAGGCTCTCCAGGCGCTGGGCCGATTCGATGACGTGCGGCGGGTCGGCGACGACGCTCTCAAGGTGACGGGACAGGTGTTGGAAAAACGTCCCGGGCACATGTCGGCGCTTCGCGCTGAGGCGCTGATCGTCGACACGTTGTCCAGCACCGAGGGGTTCGATCTTCGCACGCGCAAGGCCTTGGTGTTGACGCGACAGGCATCGCGCGACTGGGAAGCGATCGTCAAGCTCGACCCGAGCAACCAGATCGCCTGGAACAATCTCGTCGGCTCGCGGTTGGGGACCGGATTCTGGCTGCTCAATTCGGGGCAGATCCGCGAAGCGCTGGAAGAATGGCGCGAGGCGCTTGCGATCGAGCAGCAGGTGAAGGAATCGGGGATGATCGGCACCGTGTTGTCGCTCGCGGGAGGGTACCTCGCCATGCTCGAAGCCGACTCGGGCAACCGGCAGGCGGCGGAGGCAGCGCTCGCGTCCAACCGCCGGTCTGTCGAAATGGCATTGCGCGGCATTCCGCCGGAGTCGTTCGGCCGAGTCTTCCTTCCAGAATTCCTGAGTTATTACGGTTACCCAACGACCGGCCTTGGCTACGGCGTGTACGCGATTCCGTTCGCCGGCGGCGACTACGAGACAGTGCGCAAAGAGGCTCGGGCATCGGCGCGGCGCCTACAACAGATCAAGAATGCGACGCCCCAACAAGAGTTAGACAAGAACCGCGCGCTGGAAGTCGCCTATCGGACCGCGGTCGAGGCGTCCTACCAACTCAAGGACTATGCCGCGGCGGACACGGAAATCAAACGCGCACTGGAAATCCGCAAGGTCATTCCGATCCGCACGTTGGCGGAAGAGCGCGACGCCAACAATCAACTGATGCTCGCCGCGATGATCGCCGCCCGACTGGAAAAATATGCGGAAGCGCAGCGGATCATCGGGCCGGTGCTCGAATTTCACCGCAAGTTGAACGCGCGCAAGGACAACGAGGATCTGATGCAGCGCATTCAATTCGCGCATGCGCTCTACGTTTCGGCCCTTGCCGCACCTGGACAGAAGACGGCGCAGCTCGCGCAAGCCGCGGCGATCATCGACGCGCTGCCGCCGGCTATGCAGCGGCAAATCAGCACGACCGTCGTGCGCGAGCGGATCGCGGACGAGCTCAAAAAGCGTCGCTAGCAACGACCGCAAACGCACCCGTAACTCGGCATGGAGCCCATCCCCTCCGTTTCGATGGGATCCGCTGCGGACGCCTGCGATCGTATCCACAAGCATCTCGAGCAGGGCGCGCCATGGGACGCGTGCGACGCGTTTCGGGAGGCGGTCGCGACGTTCCCTTTGGATGCCGACCTGCTGTATTTGGGTGCGCTCGCTCATGCCCGAGCGGGCGCGCCCCATCGCGCGCATGCGCTGCTCGATCAGGCGCAAGCGGTCGCGACGGCTGGCTCCGACGGCGTGGTCGAAATCGTGAGCCTGCGCGGTCGGCTTTGGAAGGACGCGCTCCACCGCGCGCGCGAATGGAACAGCGCGAAGGAATACGCGCGACTGGCGCTCGAACAGTATCGCGCTGCTCACGCGTTGCGAAATGACCCGTATCCAGGCGTCAACGCGGCCACGCTGTCGATGCTGCTCGGCGACAGTGCATCGGCGGAACGACTTGCGCAAGAGATCATTGCGCGCTTTGCCGAACAGAAAGCGCCGCGCGCGGCGTGGGATCATGCGACGATCGGCGAGGCGGAGCTCTTGCTTGGGCGGTTCGATCGCGCGTGCGAGAGCTACGCCGCCGCGTATGCGCAGGTGCCGGACGATGCGGGCAGCGTCGCGACGATGCGGCGACAAGTGAAGTTGCTCGCGCGTGTGGTGCCGCAAGCGGTCGAGGTGCTGCAGGTTCTTCCGGCTCCCGCCGTCGTCGCGTTTGCAGGGCACATGATCGATGCGCCGAATCGACCGGTCCCTCGATTTCCGGCTGCGCTGGCGCCCGCCGTTGAAGCGGCCGTTCGGCACCGTCTTGCGCGCTTCCACGCGCCGATCGTCTATACCTCGGCGGCGTGCGGCGCAGACCTCATCTTCATCGAGGCGGCGCTTGCAATCGGCGCCGAGGTGAACGTCGTGCTGCCGTTCGATCGAATGGACTTCGCGCGGACCAGCGTCTCCGTTGGCGGCGACGCGTGGCTCCGACGATTCGACGATGCGCTGGTCCGCGCAACGCGCGTGATCATGGCGACCGAGGAGCGCTATCTCGACGACGACGTGCTGTTCGAGCACGCTGCGCTCTTGCTCGAAGGACTCGCGGTGCTTCGTGCCGCGCAACTGGAAACGACGCCTTCGCTATTGTGCGTCATCGATCACGCGGCAGAGGGTCGCTTGGGGGGGACGCTTGCTTCCTATGCGCGTTGGCAACGCAACATCGGGTCGGCGCAAGCGATCGACTTGAGCGAACTACGCAACAACGCACTGAAGGATACGTCCACGCGGGCGACCGACGCGAGCGGTACCGCGACGAAGGCAGGCGAGGCCGATCTTCGAACGGTCCCCGCGGCGCTCGCCAGCGTTCCCCGTCCCCGGCGCATGCTGAAAACGCTTCTGTTCGCCGACTTCGCAGGATTCAGTCGGCTTCACGACGCATTTGCGCCTCTATTTCAAACGCGGTTTCTCGACATCGTGGCGGCGCAAATGGCCGCGTCGACGGTCAAGCCGCTGACGGCGAATACGTGGGGGGATGCGCTGTTCGCGGTATTCGAAGCGTCGCATGACGGTGCCGAATTCGCGTTGCGTTTGCTGACTGGGATGCTGGAAGTCGACTGGACAGCCGCTGGATTGCCCGATACGAGCCAGATCCGTATCGCGTTGCATGCGGGTCCGGTCTTCTGTGGGTTCGATCCGATCATTGGGCGCGACAATTATTTCGGCTCGAGCGTCACCAAAGCGGCGCGCATCGAACCCGTTACGCCGCCCGGCATGGTGTACGCCAGCGAATCGTTCGCGGCCACGCTGGTCGCCAACGGGAACGACGGTTTCGCGCTCGAATATGTCGGCCGGCTGCCGCTCGCCAAAGGTTATGGCGAGTCGCGCATCTATCGATTGGCGCGTCACTGACCTGTTGCATGCGGTCCGGCTTCGCCACTCGTGTCGCACCGCAGCATGATCGGGTATCATCAATCCGTTGCTCGTTCCCTTCGGTGCGTCCTGTCTGCCGCGCCGCCAACGTCCACGCAGCGAGGATCCATGAGCACTCCCTCATTTGGTCCCGGTATCGAGATCACCGGGCAATTCAGGCCCGAATACGCGCAGGTACTCACGCCCGCCGCATTGGCATTCGTCGCGCGCCTGCAGCGTGCCTTCGACGGCCGGCGCAACGAGCTGTTGGCGGCGCGCGCCGCGCGGCAAGCAGAATTTGACCGAGGCAAGCGACCGGATTTTCTGCCCGAAACGCGCGTCGTGCGCGAAAGCGATTGGACGTGTGCGCCGTACCCGGCCGACATCGCCGATCGCCGCGTTGAGATCACGGGACCGGCGGATAGGAAGATGATCATCAACGCGCTCAACTCCGGCGCCGACGTCTACATGGCCGACTTCGAGGACGCGAACACGCCGATGTGGGACAACAACGCCCAGGGCCAGATCAATTTGCGCGATGCGATTCGCCGGCGCATCGACTACGTGTCGCCGGAAGGCAAGTCGTATCAGCTGAACGACAAGCTGGCCGTTCTGTTCGTGCGACCCCGCGGCTGGCATCTGCCGGAAAAGCACGTGAAGATCGATGGCGCGCTGGCAAGCGGCGGCATCTTCGATTTCGGGCTGTATTTCTTCCATAACGCGAAAGAGCTGGTCGCGCGCGGAAGCGGACCCTATTTCTACCTTCCCAAGCTCGAGAGCCATCTCGAGGCGCGGCTATGGAACGACGTCTTCGTCATGGCACAGGACGAGCTCGGAATTCCGCGCGGCACCATCAAGGCGACGGTGCTGATCGAGACGATTCTTGCCGCGTTCGAGATGGACGAGATTCTCTATGAGTTGCGCGACCATTCCGCGGGTCTGAACGCAGGCCGCTGGGACTACATCTTCAGCTGCATCAAAAAGTTTCAGCACAGCCGCGACTTCTGTCTCGCCGATCGGGCGCTTGTCACGATGACGACGCATTTCATGCGGAGCTACACAGAGTTGCTGGTCAAGACCTGCCATCGCCGCAACATCCACGCGATGGGCGGGATGGCGGCGCAGATTCCGGTGAAAAACGATGAGGCTGCCAATCGCGAGGCGTTCGCGAAAGTGAAGGCGGACAAGGAACGCGAAGCAACGATCGGCCATGACGGAACGTGGGTCGCGCATCCGGCACTGGTCCCCGTTGCGAAAGAAGCCTTTGACCGCCTGATGCCGACGCCCAACCAGATTGCGCAAAAGAAACGCGCGGACTTGAAAGTGACTGCCGCGGACTTGCTTCATTTTGAGCCTGAGCAGCCGATTACCGAAAAAGGTCTTCGCCTCAACATCAACGTGGCGATCCAATACGTTGGCGCGTGGCTTGCGGGGCAAGGAGCCGTGCCGATCTTCAACTTGATGGAAGACGCCGCCACGGCGGAAATCTCGCGTTCGCAGGTGTGGCAATGGATCCGCTCCCCGAAGGGGAAACTCGATGATGGGCGCAAGGTGTCGAAGGAAATGGTCGCGGCGATGATTCCTGAAGAGCTCGTGAAGATCCGCGACTACCTCGGCCCCGCCTTCGATGAGGGCAAGTACGATGATGCGTCGAAAATCCTTGCCGATCTCGTCAGTAATGACACGTTCGTGGAATTTCTGACGCTGCCTGCGTACGAACGGATCGACTGACTTCGAACGCCATGGTCAGGACATCCGCCCCGGAGCGGTGTGCTGATTTTGGGTAGCGTCGCTCTTCGGGCCCCTCCGATGCCTCATGACGTAAGCCTCATCAGTACCGTCGCGGCGGCATTGGGACTCGCGCTCGTTTTCGGTTTCCTGACGACAAAGCTTAAGCTGCCGGCGCTAGTCGGTTACATGCTCGCCGGAATCGTGATCGGGCCAGCGACCCCGGGTTTCGTCGCCGACGTCGACGTGGCGAGTCAGCTCGCCGAGATCGGTGTGATGCTGCTGATGTTCGGCGTCGGATTGCATTTTTCGCTCGATGATCTGCTCGCGGTGCGGCGGATAGCCCTTCCGGGCGCGGTCGTGCAGATGGCAGTGGCGACTGCCCTCGGCGCCGGAATCGCGACGTATTGGGGCTGGACCCTTGGCGGCGCGCTGGTGTTCGGTCTGTCGCTGTCAGTCGCGAGCACCGTGGTCTTGTTGAAGGCGCTCGAGAGCCGAGGGGCTCTGGAAAGCGTGAATGGACGTATCGCGGTGGGGTGGCTCGTCGTCGAAGATCTGGCCACGGTCGTGGTTCTCGTACTGCTTCCCCCGCTGGCCGGCGTGTTGGGCGGCAAGGACGCGGCTGATGCCTCGACGAATCTGCCGAGAGTCGTCTTCGTGACGCTTGGATTGGTCGCGACCTTCATGGTGCTGATGCTGGTCGTCGGTCGACGGGTGTTTCCCTGGCTCCTATGGCAAGTGGCCCGGACGGCGTCCCGGGAGCTCTTCACGCTGTGCGTCATCTCCGCCGCGGTCAGCATCGCCTACGCATCGGCGAGACTGTTCGGCGTCTCGTTCGCGCTCGGCGCTTTTTTCGCCGGCATGGTCATGCGCGAATCCGCGTTGAGCCATCGCGCGGCGGAGGAGACCCTCCCGTTGCGCGATGCGTTCGCCGTCTTGTTCTTCGTATCCGTCGGAATGCTGTTCCAACCTGCGGTCGTATTCGAGCGGCCGTGGCAGCTCGCGGCCGTCGTGGCCATCATCCTGCTTGGAAAGACGCTCGCCGCGGCGCTGCTGGTCCTCGCGTTTCGCTATCCGCTCAACACGGCGCTGACGGTATCGGCCAGCCTCGCGCAGATCGGCGAGTTCTCATTCATTCTTGCGGCGCTGGGCGTGTCGCTGGGGCTGTTGCCGGCGGACGGGCAAAGCCTGATTGTCGCCGGCGCGCTGATATCGATCGCGCTCAATCCATTGGTATTTCGAGTGGTGGATCCGGTCAGCAACTGGATACGTTCACGCTCCAATTTCGCGCGCATGATGGATCGGCGAGGCGACCCGCTCGGGGAACTTCCGTCGACGGTCGACCCGCAGCAGATTAGCGGACAGGTCGTTCTGGTGGGCTTCGGGCGCGTGGGGCGACGCATCGCCGAAAAGCTCGGTGCGAACGACGTCCCGTTCATTGTTGTCGAAGAAAATCGGGAGATCGTCGAGAGACTGCGTAAACGGGGAATTCCCGCGGTGTCGGGCGATGCATCTGATGCGGAAGTGCTGGTCCAGGCCCATATCGCCCGTGCGGGGGCGCTGGTCATCGCTACACCGGATGCACTGCACGTGCGCCAGATGGTCGAAATCGCGCGCACGCTCAATCCCAGGATCGCCGTCGCGGTGCGGACGCACAGCGACGAAGAGGCCGCGCGGCTCATAAAGGAAAACGTGGGGAAGGTGTTCCACGGCGAAAGCGAGCTGGCGTCGGGGATGGCGCGCTACGTGCTCGGACAGTTGCGGCCGTCGCCGCAGATGCGCGATTCCGCGCTGGCCCCGCGGGCAGCTGACATGCATAAATAAACTGAGATTATCGAATCGATTGTCATAGTCAATTGGACGTATCACAACTGCCCGCGCAGAATATTGTAGTGATGGGCCCTATGGAGCGACGCCCGGCAGGCTATTGAGACGCCGGGGGTGGGGAAATGAATTTCTACAGGAGATGGATGATGAAACCGTTGAAAGGCACCAAGACCCACGACAACCTGAAATACGCATTCGCCGGCGAGTCGCAGGCGAACCGCCGCTATTTGTACTTCGCTAACAAGGCCGACGTCGAAGGGCAAAATGACGTTTCGGCGATCTTCCGCTCGACGGCGGAAGGAGAAACCGGCCATGCGCATGGACACCTCGACTATCTTTCGGCGGTAGGCGACCCGGCGACCGATCTTCCGATCGGAACGAGCCGCGAGAATTTGAAGGCGGCGATCGCCGGTGAAACGCACGAGTACACGGATATGTATCCGGGCATGGCCAAGGCCGCGCGCGGCGAAGGATTCGATGAAATCGCGGACTGGTTCGAGACGCTGGCAAAGGCGGAGCGGTCGCACGCGAATCGGTTTCAGAAGGCGTTGGACCAACTTGCCGATTAGCCGTTATCCCGTCGCGGCGGAGGATTGCTCGCTTTGATTCAACCAGTAAACGCCGCGACGGAATAACTCCGCGAATTGGAGTGGTCGCGTGCCGCCCCCCTCAATTCGCGGGAAGATGGGTGGCGACTGTGCGAATGCGCAGCGCTTGCACGTTTGCCAACCATCTTGCGGCTGGGGAAAGCCATGACGCTCCGTGAAGGCAACCTCGACGCGCCCACGCGCCACCCGCTCGACTGGCGCAATCCCGAGTTCTACAACGAAGAATCGCTCTACAAGGAGATGGAGCGGATCTTTAATATCTGTCATGGCTGTCGGCGCTGCGTGTCGCTGTGCGGCGCTTTCCCGACGCTGTTCGATCTCGTCGACAACAGCAAGACGATGGAAGTCGATGGTGTTGCGAAGTCGGATTTCTGGAAGGTCGTCGATCAATGTTACCTGTGCGACCTCTGCTTCATGACCAAATGCCCGTACGTTCCGCCCCATCCGTGGAACGTCGATTTTCCCAAGCTGATGCTGCGCGGGAAGGCGAAGGCCTTCGAGGATGGCAAGACCGGCTTTCGCGATCGCCTTCTGACGAGCACTGACAAGGTCGGCAAGCTCGCCACGATTCCCGTCGTCGTGAAGGTCGTCAACAAAGCCAACGTGATGCCATCGGCGCGCAAAGTCATGGAGAAAGTACTCGGCGTGGCCGCCAAGGCGGAGCTGCCACCGTACGCTGGCGAGCGCTTTCTTGACCATCCGTCTCCTTCATTGCAATGGCCGGTTCGTAACGGCGCGCGCACACCGGGCAAGGTCACGATTTTCACCACGTGCTACGTCAATTACAACGAGCCGGGGATCGGCCACGATTTGCTGAAAATTCTCGCGCATAACGAAATTCCGTACACGCTGATCGAAGGCGAAGTGTGCTGCGGCATGCCCAAGCTGGAACTCGGCGACCTGGGGGCCGTCGAAAAACTGAAGGCGACGAACATTCCGCTCCTTGTTGAGTTCGCCCGCGCGGGCTACGCCATTCTCACACCGGTTCCCTCTTGTACATTGATGTTCAAGCAGGAATTGCCGCTCATTTTTGCCGGCGATCCCGACGTGCAGACCGTGGCCGAGGCGATGTTCGATCCGTTTGAATACCTGGTATTTCGCGACAAGGACGGACTGCTGAAACGCGATTTCACGGCCCCGCTCGGCAAGATCAGCTATCACATTCCATGTCACGCGCGTGTCCAGAACGTCGGTCAGAAAACGCGCGAGCTGCTGGAGCAGGTGCCCGATACGACAGTCAACACGATCGAGCGCTGTTCCGGCCACGACGGCACGTGGGGGATCAAGCGCGAGTTCTATGCCGATTCGATGAAAATCGGGCGTCCCGTGTTCAGACGGATAAATGATGCCGATCCCGACTACGTGAGCTCCGATTGCCCGATCGCCGGCCGGCGCATCCTCGAAGGGCTCGCCGAGGAGGGCAACACGCGCGCCCGGAAGGAACATCCGCTGACGTTGCTGCGGATCGCTTACGGACTACCCGGCTCGTGAGGAAGCGAGTCCGATTGTTTGCGGAGGCCGAATGTCCAAGAATTCGAAAACTTTGATCGCGAAGCGGCGGATCAAGCGCGAAAGCTTGATGACGCTCGAGGCGTATGCCAGGGAGCGCAAGGAATTTCGCGCTCGCGTGATCGAGCACAAGCGCGCGCGGACGCTTCATCTCGGCGAGCATGTGACGCTGTTGTTCGAGGACGAGCTGACGATCCGCTATCAGATTCAGGAAATGCTGCGGATCGAGAAGATATTCGACGAGGAGGGCATCGAAGCCGAGCTGGCGGCGTACAACCCGCTCATTCCCGATGGCCACAACTTCAAGGCGACGATGCTGATCGAGTACGACGACGCCAGGGAGCGGGGGCGCGCTCTCGCGAAGCTCAAAGGCATCGAGCGGAAAGTATGGCTGCAAGTGGAAGGCTGCCCCCGCGTTTTTGCGATCGCCGACGAGGACCTCGAGCGCGAAACCGACGAGAAGACATCATCGGTTCATTTCCTGCGGTTCGAGTTGACGCCCGAGATGATATCGGCGCTCAAATACGGTGTTGCATTGGGGTTCGGTGTCGATCATCCGAATTACCAAGCGGAAATCCCGGCGGTCGGCGCCGCGACGCGGCAATCGCTGGTCGCGGATATTGCCTGATCAATCCCGGAAATTCTGGTATTGCAGCGGGAAATCCGTGATCGTCTTGCGAATGAGGGCGATAGCATTTTGCAATTCGTCGCGCTTGGCCCCCGAAACACGCACGACGTCGCCCTGGATCGATCCCTGGACCTTCATTTTGCTTTCCTTCAGCACCTTCACGATCTTCTTGGCCAGCTCCTGATCGACGCCCGTGCGAACGGTGATCGCTTGCTTGACCTTGTTGCCTGATATCTTTTCGATCTCACCGTACTTGAGCGAGCGCACATCGACCTGTCGCTTGGCCAGCTTGCCGGTCAGGATGTCGGTCACCTGTTTGAGCTTGAAGTCGTCGTCGGCGTAGAGCGTCAGCGTCTTGTCCTTGTACTCGACGCGCGCGTCGGAGCCCTTGAAGTCGAACCGCGTTCCCACCTCCTTGTTCGTCTGGTCGAGCGCATTACGAACTTCCACGTCGTTCACTTCCGAAACGATATCGAACGATGGCATTGGAATTTTTCCTCGCTTCCGGCCACGCTAGCACGGGCACCGGCATGGCGCAAATGCACGTCGGAGGCGCACGGAGGCGGTGCATCGCTCGTGCCGACACGCATGTCGCGTGCCTGCCACAACGCGCATCAGCATCACTCTGACGGCGTCCGCCTCTTGGCAACGCGTCCGGAATTTGGCATGTTTAATGCATCGGATTCACTGGAGGGCTGATACCAATGGACGCCGCGATTCCACTCGCCGATCTTCAGTCGATCTACTCGGTCGCCGATGTTGGGCGGGCGCGCGAAGATGGTGCGGCGCGCCGCAACGAAGGTCTGAAAAGCTGGTACGACCGGATGTGCGAGCTCGGCGGCTCGCGCTACATCATCAAGCCGTCGACGGCCTCTGCGGTCGACGATCTCTACGACGCTTCCCCCAATTTCGCGCGCGTCGTCGACGACCTGCGAAAATATTTGGCGCTCGCCGTCGCCGGCAACGAGGCGGTGCAATTTACACCGATGTTGCTTCTCGGCGAGCCGGGGCTCGGCAAAACGTATTTCGCGAAGAAGCTCGCTCAAGCGCTTAGCACCGGATTCGAGTTCGTGTCGATGAGCTCGTTGACGGCGGGCTGGGTTCTGACGGGTGCATCGGCGCAATGGCATAACGCGCGGCCCGGCAAGGTCGCGCAGACGCTGATCGAGGGCGAGTACGCAAATCCCGTCGTCGTATTGGACGAAGTCGACAAGGCCGGCGGCGACGCGCGTTACGATCCGATCGGCGCGCTCTACTCGTTGCTCGAGCCCGACACGGCATCTCATTTCAAGGACGAGTTCATCGATGTCGACATGGACGCGTCGCATATCCTGTGGGTTGCCACGGCCAACGACGAGTCGGTCATCCCGGAGCCGATTCTCAATCGAATGAATGTCTATTCGATCGACCGGCCCGATGCCGAGGGATCGCGGCGGATCGCGCTTGCCGTCTATCGCGAAATCCTCGACGCGCACAATTGGCCGTTCCCTGCTGAACCCTCGGAGTCGGTGGTCGATCGGCTCGCAAGCGTTCCGCCGCGCGACATGCGCAAGCTGCTGCTCGACGCCTTCGGAACCGCGCAACTTGCCAATCGCGACTACCTCGTTCCCGAGGATATCGACGCGAAGAAACTGTGCGGACGCCGCGCGCGGGTCGGCTTCTAGCGCCCGATCGCTTAGCAAACCGTGCAACGTTGTCGGCAATCCGCTGACGGCGCCAGCCGCCGCCCGCCGATGGCCGCATTCCCGCTGCTGACGTAACTTGCCAAAGAAGCGTCTCTGTTCCGGCGCACCCGCCCACGAATTGCAAGGAGGTTGTTATGTCAGTGTCCGCCAGGCTTGCGTTGCGAGCCGTGGTCCTCGCCGGCGCCCTCTCCGTTTCGAACCTCTACGGCGCGGACCTACAATCCCTGATCAACGCTCACATCAACTACGTGAACGGCGGCATTGGGCAAGAGGAAGCCGAGGCTCTGCGCGCCGAGGCTCGGATTTATCCGCTCGAGCTCATGTTCTCCCGGCGCGGCGACGGCGAGCGTGCCGAGTTTGTCGCCGATGTGCATCTGCAAATCCTCGACGCAGCCGGTCAAGTGATCGTCGATCGCGCATCGCAGGGCCCGATCTTTCTCGCACATCTGCCCGACGGCCAGTACATCGTGACCGCGGAGTACCAGGGCCGCACGCAAACGCGGCGCGTCGCTGTCAGCCGCGCGCGGCACGAAGCGCTGTCGTTCTATTGGAGCTAGAGTCGCGATTTTGGCGCATCACGATTCATCCGTCATCGAGCGACCGCGAATAGCTATCGTGCAGAAGCCGCGATAGCGCCCGATCCGCGAGAATCGTACCGCCGGTCTGACAACGCGCGCAGTAGTTGCACTCGTTCTCCGCATAGACGATGCGCTGCACCGGTTCGCCACACACGGGGCACGGCTGCCGGTAGCGGCCGTGGACGGCCATCTGCGGCCGAAATGCCGTGACCTTTTCGGGAAAGCTTTCGGCGCTCTCGACGCGCAGCCGATCGATCCACTCCGCGAGCACCGCGCGCGTCGCGGCGTACAGGCGCGTCATCGCGTCATCCGAAAGCTTGCGCGTGAGGGCGAGCGGTGACAATCGCGCGCGGTGGAGTATTTCGTCGGAATAGGCGTTGCCGATGCCGCTTAGAAGACGCGGGTCGGTAAGGGCGCGTTTGAGCGTGTGATTTTCGCTTGTCAGGCGCTGCGCGAAGGCAGCGCGATCAGCGCGCTCCACGTCCAGTCCGCCCATGTCGAACTGTGCGAGCGCCGATTCGCCACGGACCATGTGCAATGACGCGCGACGCTTCGTCCCAGCCTCCGTGAATGCCAGACGGCCGATAGCAAATTCGAACAGCGCGAGCGTAATGCGCCCCGGCGGCTTTGCGCCGTCGGCGAGCCAACGCAGACGGCCGGCGATCATCAGGTGAATGACGAGGAAAAGATCGCCTTCGAGCGCAATGACGATCCGTTTACCGAGCCGCTCCACGCCGACGACGCGCTTCCCTTCGACGTCGCCAATCGGCGGGACCGCGGTGCGCAGCACGAAAGGGCTGATCAGGCGAACACGTTCCAGCACCTGGCCGCCGATTCGCGCGGCGAGTGCTTCACAATAGATGACGACATCCGGAAGCTCAGGCACGCCGGTCGTTGCCCGTATTGCCGCCCGTGAGCCTTATTTGCCTCGCCGGCGGTTGGCCGCAATGCGCAGTCGGAGCGCGTTCAGCTTGATGAAGCCGCCGGCGTCCTTTTGATCGTACGCGCCGGCGTCATCGTCGAACGTCGCAATGCGCGTGTCGAACAGCGAGTCGCTCTCCGATGCGCGACCGATGCACATGATGGTGCCTTTGTACAGCTTGAGCTTCACTGTACCGTTGACCGTTGTTTGCGAAGCGTCGATCAATCCCTGCAGCAACGTGCGCTCCGGGCTGAACCAGTAACCGTTGTAAACCAGCCGTGCATAGCGCGGCATCAAGTCGTCCTTGAGTGCCAGCACTTCGCGATCCAGCGTGATCGATTCCATCGCGCGGTGAGCCTTCAGCATGATCGTGCCGCCCGGCGTCTCGTAACAACCGCGCGACTTCATGCCGACATAGCGGTTTTCAACGATGTCGAGTCGGCCGATGCCGTGTCGGCCGCCGATCTCGTTCAGCTTCGTCAGTACCTGCGCAGGCGTCATTTTTTCGCCATCGATGCCCGCAATGTCGCCGTTCTCGTACGTGAGCTCGATGATTTGAGCCTTGTCCGGCGCCTTTTCGGGCGCGACCGTCATACGCCACATCGATTCCTCGGGCGCGAAATCAGGGTCTTCCAGCACGCCGCCTTCGTAGCTGATGTGCAGCAGGTTCGCGTCCATCGAGTAGGGCGCACCAACAGCGTCGCGCTTTTTGAAATCGACGGGGATCCCGTGCTGATCGGCGTACGCGACCAGCTTCTCGCGTGACAGCAGATCCCATTCACGCCAGGGCGCGATGATCGTGACGTTGGGCATCAGCGCGTACGCGGTGAGCTCGAAGCGGACCTGATCGTTGCCCTTGCCAGTCGCGCCGTGTGCGATCGCATCGGCGCCGGTCTCTTTCGCGATTTCGACCAGCCGCTTCCCGATCAGCGGTCGTGCGATCGACGTGCCGAGCAGATATTCACCTTCGTAGACGGCATTTGCGCGAAACATCGGAAACACGAAATCGCGGACGAACTCCTCTTGCAGATCCTCGATATAGATATTCTCTTTCTTGATGCCCATCTTGAGCGCCTTCGCGCGCGCGGGCTCGACTTCCTCGCCTTGCCCGATGTCGGCCGTGAAAGTGACGACATCGCACCGATAAACATCTTGCAACCATTTCAGAATGACCGACGTGTCGAGCCCGCCGGAATAGGCGAGGACGACTTTTTTGATGTTGGCGTCGGCGGGCATGATGAACGTCCGTTTAGGTCGCGCTCGAAAGCTTCCACCATGTGAACGCGGCGACGGTGGCGGGCACAGCGAAGATGAGCAGGAATATCGGCAACTCCTCGGCGACCGAGTAACCTGCCCGCGCGACGCCGATCCACAGGTTGATCAGCGCCGCAACGAGCCACAGCGGAATGAAAATCTTCGCCGCCATCGGAATCGTTTGCGTGCCGCCGGCGAAACGCGCGATGAGGACGAAGACGCCAAACAACGCCAGGCCCCCAACGATGATGATCGCGGTGCGCATCGCTCAGTCGATTTTCAGTCCGAGCCTCTTGATCACCGGCGCCCACTTGTCCGATTCGCCTTTGATCAGCGCGCCGAATTCCTCGGGCGTTCCACCGATCAGATCAAAACCCTGTGCGTGCAGTTTTTGCACGACGTCGGGCTCTTTGAGAACGGCGTTGATCTCGGCATTGAGGCGCGCGATGACCGGTTTCGGCGTGCCGGCGGAGACCAAAACGCCGTTCCACGCCAGCGCCTCGAAGCCTGGATAACCGGACTCCGCGATCGTCGGATAATCGGGCAGCAACGGAAATCGTTTTGCAGTCGTCACTGCCAGCGCACGTAATTTCCCCGCCTGTATCTGCGCCTGCAGCGGTTGCATCACGGCGAAGATCATTTGCGTCTCGCCCTGGATTGTGGCGGTGACGGCCGGCGGCGAGCCGTTGAACGGCACATGGACGGCATCGATCCCTGCCATCTGCTTGAACAATTCCATGTTGAGATGCGATGAGCTGCCGTTGCCGACCGATGCATAGTTGAGCTTGCCGGGATTCGCCTTCGCGTAGGCGACGAGCTCGGCCACCGACTTGATCGGAAGCGTAGCGTTGACCGCGAGCACATTCGGCTGGCTCGTCGTCGTAATCACCGGCGCGAGATCTTTCTGCACGTCGTAGGGCAGCTTCTGCAACAGCGGCGAGAACGACAGCGGGCCGTTGAAGCCGATCATCATCGCGTAACCGTCGGGTGGCGATTTGGCGACCTCGGCGGTTGCAACGGTGCCGCCCGCCGCAGGCTTGTTTTCGACGACAACAGGTTGCCCTAGGCGCGCGGTCAACTTGTCGGCGATCGTGCGGCCCAGCACATCGAGCGAGCTGCCTGCAGGCGCCGCCATGATGAACTTGATCGGTCGCTCCGGCCACGACTGCGCAACCGCGGGTGCGGCCGCGATAGCGATTACCAAACCGACGAGCACGCGCAAGGCGTCTCTGCGATTCATCGGACGTGATTCTCCATCGGCGCGCGATCCTCAAGCAGGGGCATGACAGACCGCCTCGATGTTGTGTCCATCCGGATCGAGCACGAATGCGCAATAGTAGTTCGGGTGATAGTGCGGACGGAGGCCAGGCGGACCATTATCCGTTCCTGCGGCCGCCATCGCCGCTTCATAGAATGCATCGACGAGTTGCCGCGTTTCGGCCCGAAACGCAACATGGCTGCGTGAGCCGCCCAACGTCCCCTGGCCGATCCAGAAATCAGGCTTGGGGGCAACGCCGAAACCGCCGTCGTCCCCAAGCTCCATCAACAGCGTATAGCCGAGCGGTGCAAGCGCCGCGCGATAAAACACTTTTGATTTCGTGACATCCGATACGGTCAACCCGGTGTGATCGATCATCGAATTCTCTTCCGATTTTTAAACGGCGACGCGTCCGCACACGACATACTCGAGCAGCGCCTTCTGCGCATGCAGCCGATTCTCCGCCTCGTCCCATACGACGCTTTGCGGTCCGTCAATCACTTCGGCGGCGACTTCCTCGCCACGATGTGCGGGCAGGCAATGCATGAAGAGCGCGTCGTGCCGCGCCTCGCGCATCATCGCGGCGTCGACCTGCCAATCTTCGAATGCGCGCCGCCGTGCATCGTTCTCCGTCTCGAAACCCATGCTCGTCCATACGTCGGTCGTCACTAGATCCACGGCGCGACAGGCTTCCATCGGGTCGGTGAATGTCTTGTAACGGCGGACATCGCGAACGGCCGCACGCGCGGCATCAACTTCGTATCCGGGGGGTGACGACAGGTGAACAGTGAAATCGAGGATTTCCGCTGCCTGAAGCCACGTGTAGCAAACGTTGTTCGAGTCGCCGATCCACGCAACCGTTTTCCCGGCGATCGAGCCGCGTTGCTCAATGTACGTATAGATATCCGCCAGAATCTGGCAGGGATGATATTCGTTCGTCAAGCCATTGATGACCGGAACGCGTGAATGTGCCGCGAAGCGCTCGATGATCGATTGCTCGAAGGTGCGGATCATCACGACGTCAACCATCCGGGAGATCACGCGCGCCAGGTCCTCGATCGGCTCGCCGCGCGAAAGCTGCGTGTCGCCGCGATTCAGATTGATCGCGATCCCGCCCAGCTGATTCATCCCCGCCTCGAACGACACGCGCGTGCGCGTCGACGCCTTCTCGAACACCATCGCAAGCGTTCGGTCGCGCAGCGGTTGATAAAGCTCGTAACGCTTGAAGCGCTCCTTTATCCACCGTGTACGCTCGAACAGCCAGAAAAATTCGTCGAGCGAAAAATCCTTGAATTGGAGGAAATGCTTCGGACGCGTCGGCATTGCGGAGCGGGCGTACCGGACAGGGCTGGAACGTCGCGAAACCCAGATGTTAGCACGCGAAAAAAGGGCGCCGGCTTGGGCGCCCTGTCGACGGGTCCTGCAGTTGTTTCCGTTATGCGGACATTGCCTTGATCGCCTGCGCGAGGCGCGACTTGGTGCGGGACGCGAGGTTCTTGTGCACGATCTTCTTGTCGGCAACGCGATCGATGATGCCTTGCGAAATCTGCAACGTTTTTGCCGCTGCCGCTTTATCGCCGGCGATGATCGCTTTCTTCACGCTTTTGACGGCCGTGCGAAGCGTCGACTTCATCGTGGCATTGCGCTTGCGCGTGATCTCTGATTGTCTGGCGCGTTTGCGCGCCTGCGCCGAATTGGCCATGGAATTAAGAGTCCCTCAGTTGCTTCAGTTGCGCTCAGTTGCGTTTCGTCTATTGATGCAGTTTTGGAAAGACCGCGCATAATACGCGATTTTGTGTGCAGCGGCAACGTTCTTGACGCTCCAAAGATTCGGAGCGGCCAGCCGCCAACTACCGCCCTTGAATCTCCTCAGAGCCCTGACCACCGTCAGCGGGATGACGTTTCTGTCCCGCATCACCGGGCTCATTCGGGAAAGTCTGAAAGCGGTCGCATTCGGCGCGGGCCTGCAGATGGACGCATTCGAAGCGGCGTTCCGACTCCCGAATCTGCTGCGACGATTATTTGCCGAAGGCGCGTTTTCGCAAGCGTTCGTTCCGATTCTTGCGGAATACCACCGCCAACAGGGACTCGAGGAGACGAAAAGGCTGGTCGGCAAAGTCGGCACGCTCCTTGCGATCGCGCTCTTCGTCGTCACCGTCGCGGGAGTTCTCGCCGCGCCGTGGCTCGTTTACCTTCTTGCCGGCGGCTTCGCGCAGACACCCGGCAAAGTGGAGCTCACGGCGGAGATGATCCGCATCGTCTTCCCGTACATCCTGTTCATCTCGCTCACGTCGCTCGCCGGCGGCGTGCTGAATGTCTATCGGCGGTTTGCGATTCCGGCGTTCACGCCGGTGTTGCTGAACATCGCGATCATCGCCGCCGCACTGTTTCTCGCGCCGCACACCGATCCGCCGATCGTCGCGCTTGCGTGGGGCGTGTTCGTCGGGGGGATTGCGCAACTGGTGTTTCAGGTGCGCCCGCTGTTGAAGCTCGGCATGTTTCCACGTCCGACGCTCGCGTTTTCCGATCCTGGCGTGCGGCGCGTGCTTCGCGCGATGGGACCGGCCGTCATCGGCGTTTCCGCCGCCCAAATCTCCGCGCTCATCAATACGCAGTTCGCGGCATTGCTCGGCAACGGTGCGATTTCGTGGATCACCTACGCCGATCGGTTGATGGAGTTTCCGAGTGCGCTCCTCGGTGTCGCGCTTGGCACGGTCCTCTTGCCGTCGCTCGCGCAGCATCACAGCGACGCCAATCATGCGCAGTATTCCGAGCTGATGGATTGGGGCTTGCGGCTCGCGTTCTTGCTCGCGCTGCCCGCCGCGGTTGCGCTATGGCTCCTCGCCTTGCCGCTCGTCTCGACGCTCTACCAGTATGGAAAATTTACCGTGAACGATGCGTGGCAAACGCGCGCCGCGCTTCTCGGCTACAGCGTCGGACTGCTCGGCCTTGTCCTGGTAAAGATACTCGCCCCGGGCTTTTATGCGCGGCAGGTAATGCGTACGCCGGTGAAGATCGCGTTTCTCACCGTGCTGATCACACAGACGCTCGCGGTGTTGTTCGCCTGGGTCATCGGGCTCGGCCCGGCGGGACTCACGCTTGCGACGAGCGTTGGTGCATGCATCAACGCAAGCCTATTGTTTTGGCTATTGCGCAAGCATGGCTTCTACGCGCCGCGACCGGGCTGGTCGCTTTTCGTGGGCAAGTTGAGCGTCGCGCTCGTGGCGCTTGCCGCTGTCCTGTACTGGCTCGCGGGGGCATCGACGTTCTGGCTCGATGCCGGCTTGTGGCAGAAAGCCGGCCGACTGGCCGGCGTAGTCACCGCGGGAATCGTCGTGTATTTCGCGGTGCTCTACCTGCTCGGATTTCGCTTCGCGGACTTCAACCGCCGCGAACGCGGCTCGACGCTGCAATGATCGTTACGAGCGCTGCAGGGCCTCGGCCTCCTTGGATCTGCGACGAGAATCGTTGCAGCGACAGTCGGCCTCATGTAACGACTCGCATTGGCCGTCGATCCCCGCATTGCGGGGCCCCTCGCCGGCTGCTCGCGTCACTGCCCCGCGGCGCGAGTTGCTGTCCCTCAGAGGCCAGCGCAGCGGTGAAAGCGCGAGCGTGGGGGTCGTCATTACGACGGCGAACCTTTCTTGTACGGGCAACGCGGCTTCGTGCAATCGGCATACAGATAGAGCGCATGCTCGCTGATTTCGAACCCGCGTTCGTGCGCGACCTTGTTTTGCCGTTTCTCGATCTCCGCGTCGTAGAACTCCTCGACGCGCCCGCACTGCATGCAGACGAGATGGTCGTGATGCTTACCTTCGTTCAGCTCGAAGACGGACTTGCCGGATTCGAAATGGTGGCGAACGAGAAGCCCGGCTTGCTCGAACTGCGTCAGCACGCGATAAACGGTTGCGAGGCCGATGTCGAGACCTTCGGACAAGAGCTGCCTGTAGACGTCCTCGGCGGTCAGATGCCGCACCTTGGTCGTCTCGAACAGGTTGATGATCTTGATACGCGGCAACGTGGCCTTGAGGCCGGCGCTTTTGAGGTCGTGAGGAGAGTTCATGAATTGGTTCCGCTCGCCGCGAGGAGCGGTGCGCGAAAGCTATAATAACCATTTGTCCCGTCGAACATAACCATTGTCTGCACCAATCCCGTCGCCATCGGCAAGACCCCGAGCAACGCTTGGCCTCGCGTCGCTTGGCCTGCTCACGCTGCTGGTGGGCGGCTGCTCGACGCTCGAGACGTACATGCCGGCGACGACGACGCTCGCCGTTTACAAGATCGACATCAATCAGGGCAACTATCTGTCGCAGGACATGGTCGACAAGTTGAAGGTCGGCATGACCAAGCCGCAGGTGCGAACAGCGCTCGGAACGCCACTTGTCACGAGCGCCTTCCGCGAAAGTCGCTGGGACTATGTCTATGAATACGCGAAGCAGGGAAAAGTGCGCGAGCACCGCCAGTTCACCGTCTATTTCGTCGATGACAAGCTGGCGCGCTGGGAGGGTGACGAGATGCCGCAATCCGTCGTGGAGCTCAATCGCGCCGCCGGCGAAAAAGCCATGAAGCCGGAGCCGTCGGCTGATGACAAGGGATTCTTCGGTCGCCTTTTGGATATTCTGAAGGGCGGGTTTTGATCGTCGCGGCATTTCGCATAACGTTTTCACGGATTGAATCGTGGCGCTGAAGCTGGCGATCGCCGGCGCAGGTGGGCGCATGGGTCAGGCGCTGATCGAGGCAGCGCTCGCGGCGGGCGATCTCGACATCGCGAGTGCGCTCGACGTCGATGACAGCGCATTTCTCGCGCATGATGCAGGTGAACGTTTTGGCCGCACGACGGGCGTGCTCGTGGGCACCGACATTGATTCGGCCGTACATGCTGCCGATGTGTTGATCGACTTCACGAGGCCCGCCGGCACGATGGCGCACGTTGCCGCCTGTGCAAAGCATCGTCGCGCAGCCGTCATCGGAACGACCGGTCTCGACGCGGCGCAGCAGACGGAGCTCGGCGCATACGCAAAGGTCATCCCGATCGTCTACTCGCCGAACATGAGCGTCGGCGTCAACGTGCTGCAAGAGCTTGTCGAACGCGCTGCGAGCGCGCTCGGTCACGCCTATGACATCGAGATCATTGAAATGCACCACAAGCACAAGGTCGACGCGCCGTCGGGTACCGCGCTGCAATTGGGAAAGGCTGCGGCCGCCGGTCGCGGAATCGATTTCGCCCCGAACGCCCTTTTTTCGCGCGAAGGCGACATCGGCGCGAGAAAGCCCGACACGATCGGATTCGCGACGCTTCGCGGCGGCGATGTCGTGGGTGAGCACACGGTGATATTCGCCGGCACGGGCGAGCGCATCGAGCTCACGCACCGCGCAACATCGCGGCAGAATTTCGCTGCGGGTGCGTTACGGGCCGCGCGCTTTGTCGCCGCCAAGCGCAACGACGGCCTCAGCGGTTTGTTCGACATGCGCAACGTGCTTGGTCTTGGATAAGGAATCAGGATGGTCGAGAATCCGTTCGATCTGGCCGGGCGCATCGCGCTCGTTTCTGGCGGCGGATCGGGCCTCGGCTTCGCTATTGCGCGTGGCCTTGCGAATGCGGGCGCCCGCGTGGCGATCAACGGGCGCAATTTCGACACGCTCGAGATCGCCAAAGCCGCGTTGGCCGAAGAAGGCATCAATGCGCACGCATATGCGTTCGACGTGAGCGACGAGGAGGGCGTCGCCGCCGGCCTGTCGGCACTCGAACGCGATCTCGGTCCGGTCGATATCCTCGTCAACAACGCGGCCGTCAATCGACGACAGCCACTCGATCAATTCTCGCTCGCCGAGTGGCGTACGCTGCAAGCCACGAACGTCGACGGACCCTTCCTGATGGTGCGCGCAGCATTGCCGGGAATGAAAGCGCGGCGCCGCGGCAAGGTAATCAACATCTGTTCGATCGCATCCGACCTCGGACGGTCAAGCATTGCCGCCTACGCGACCAACAAAGGCGCGCTCAAGATGTTGACGCGTGCATTGGCGGTCGAGCTAGCGCCGCATAACGTTCAGGTCAACGGCATCGCGCCGGGATTCTTCAAGACGGCGATGAATGCTCCGCTGATCGCGGACCGCGAGTTTTCGGCGTGGGTCGAACGGCGCACTCCGGCGGGGCGTTGGGGCGACCCGCCCGAAATCGCCGGTGCCGCGGTATTTCTCGCATCGTCGGCGGCCGACTACGTGACCGGCCACATCCTGTACGTCGACGGCGGGTTCACGGCGTCTTATTGACTCCCACGCTTGCGGCCTCATTGGCCAATTCGGCCGCTACGCTCTGCCTTCTGCCCCCTGAGGGGGAGTAATTCGCGCCGCGGGGCAGTGGCGAGCAGCCGGGAGGGGCCCGCAGGGCGGGGATCGACGGCCAATGCGAGTCGTCACATGAGGCCGACTATTGCCGCAACGATTTTCGTCGCGGATCCAAGGAGGCCGAGGCCCTGCGGCGCTCATGATTCAATCGCTTGTCGCCGTGTAGGGCATTTCCTACTTGGCGCTCCTACAGCCGAACTTCCCGCGGGTTCGCGCGGTCAGTATGTCTTGACGATCGAACGACGTCTTCGCGAGAAGTTCAGCGGAACTATCGAGGATTCATTCGAATCGCCCGCAATCCCGGGTTTCTATGGAGGCAAAGCGATGCAAGTCAGAACTGCTTGGATTCGAAGTGCGGTCGCGATTGCGGCCGGCATTCTCGCCACCGGCATGACTGCGCCACGTGCGGAGAACTTCACCGAATTTGCGCCCGTCATTTCCAGCACGCCGATCATTCAACGTGTTACTCAGCCGCGTGAGGAATGCTGGACCGAGACCATCACGACTGACGAGGTGCGGCGTCTAGGCGGGATTTCGCTGGGTTCATTCGATACCAGCACCAACGTTGTGGTGCCGGTGCGGCGTGACGTTCAGCGTTGTCGTACGGTAGAAACCGCGACCGACACGATACAAGGTTACGATGTTCGCTACCTGTATCACGGCCGCGAATATACGACACGCCTCTCGTACGACCCGGGTACACGTATCCCGGTCGACGTAAGTGTGGCCGCCGCGACCCGTTAGCCGTCGAGTACCGTTTTTATACCGATACCCGAGCGCATTCGCCCGGGTATCGGTTTTTGCTTCAAACAGACTGGAACTACTTAGGCGTCGAGCTGCTTGACGAAGAGGACGACGTATCCTTCGTCGATCCCGATGAAGAGGACGAAGATGAACCCTTCATCGCTTTGTCGTGCGCCATCTGCGCATCCTTGAGGCACTTATCTTTTTCGGCGCCCGATTTGGCGTCGCAGGCGTCTTTCGCCGCCTTGTAATCGGCATCCGACTTCGCTGACATATCCGATTTGGGCGGGGCCATCTTCGATGTGTCGGTCGTGGATTGGGCTTGCGCGCCCATCGCGAATGCGCACAGCGCAGCCGCGCACATCACCTCACGTAGCGTCATCTTCACGTTGGGTCTCCTATGGGCAGAACAAAAGTGGACCGCTCGCTGCGTCTGTTTCCCGCGCGTCGTTTTCTAACCGATTGTTGTCCTTCATTCGGCGGCATCAGCGTACGGTCGGCCGCATGCAGACAAAATCGGTGTTGGACCGATTCCGGTGTAGGACAACATTTCACAAGG
Source organism: Betaproteobacteria bacterium (assembly GCA_005881895.1). Taxonomy (GTDB): domain Bacteria; phylum Pseudomonadota; class Gammaproteobacteria; order Burkholderiales; family Casimicrobiaceae; genus VBCG01. The sequence continues at coordinate 13,691 of VBCG01000059.1, read as the reverse complement.
GCGCACTTCGGCGGGTCCCGCAAAGCGCGAAAATTGATGCGAACGGCTTTCTGCGATAACATTCCCAGGATTCAAAGCGGGGAAGGCCTGGACCTTCCCCGTTTGCACGTCCGGGCCCGCACAAGGGGGCGGCCACGCCCAATAGATCCCAGATGAACGCTTCACCTACCGCCGCTGCCACGCAGCCTGCTCTGTTCTCGCCGCGCGCGCCCGCATTGCTGGCGCTTGCCGATGGGACCGTCTTTCGCGGACGATCGATCGGTGCCACCGGGCGAGCGGTCGGCGAGGTCGTCTTCAACACCGCGATGACCGGTTACCAGGAGATCCTCACCGATCCTTCGTATGCCGGACAGATCGTGACGCTGACTTACCCGCACATCGGAAACGTCGGCATCAATCCTGAAGACGTGGAATCGCGACGGGTCTTTGCGGCGGGTCTTGTGATCCGCGATTTGCCCATCCATCCATCGAACTGGCGCCATACGCAGGACTTGCCGACATTCCTCGCGTCCGCCAATGTCGTCGGCATTGCCGAGATCGACACGCGGAAGTTGACGCGCATCCTCCGCGAAAGGGGCGCGCAAAACGGCTGCGTCATCGCCGCAGCGGAAATCCGCGATGCCGATGCGGCGGATGCCGTCGCGCGTGCGAAATCCGCGCCGTCGATGGCGGGGCTCGATCTGGCGAAGGATGTCTCGTGCACCGAGCGCTACGATTGGGGATCGAGCACGTGGGCGCTCGGCGTTGGTTATCGACCGGCCGGCAAGACGACGTTCAATGTCATCGCCTACGATTTCGGCGTCAAGCACAACATTCTGCGGATGCTCGCCGAGCGCGGCTGCAAGCTGACTGTGGTACCGGCGAAAACGCCCGCGCGCGAGGCGCTCGCCTTGAAACCGGAAGGGATCTTTCTCGCGAACGGTCCCGGCGATCCCGAACCGTGTGATTATGCGATCGCGGCGATTCGCGCGATCGTCGACAGCGGCACGCCGACTTTTGGGATCTGCCTCGGCCATCAGTTGTTGGGTCTCGCATCCGGCGGCCGCACGCTCAAGATGAAGTTCGGCCATCACGGCGCGAACCATCCGGTGCTCGATAAGGACACCGGACAGGTGCTGATCACGAGCCAGAATCACGGCTTCGCCGTCGACCCGGCAACGTTGCCGCAGAATGTCCGTGTCACGCACGTCTCGCTGTTCGACGGAAGCCTGCAGGGGATTGCGCGCACCGACCGTCCGGCATTCAGTTTTCAGGGCCATCCCGAAGCAAGCCCGGGACCGCATGACACCGGCTATCTGTTCGATCGATTCGTCAAGCTGATGCAAAAGAAGTAGCAATGCCGAAGCGCACCGATCTCGAATCGATACTGATCATCGGCGCCGGTCCGATTGTCATTGGGCAGGCGTGCGAGTTCGACTATTCCGGCGCGCAAGCGTGCAAGGCGCTCAAAGAAGAAGGCTACCGCGTCATTCTGGTCAATTCCAATCCGGCGACGATCATGACCGACCCCGAGATGGCCGACGTGACGTACATCGAGCCGATCACGTGGCAAATGATCGCCAAGATCATCGAGCGCGAGCGTCCCGATGCGCTGCTGCCGACGATGGGCGGGCAGACCGCGCTCAATTGCTCACTCGATCTCGCGCGCGAAGGCATTCTCAATAAATTCGACGTGGAGCTGATCGGCGCGTCAAAAAAAGCGATCGACAAGGCCGAGGACCGCGAGAAATTCAAGGCCGCGATGACGCGAATCGGATTGGGCTCCGCGCGCTCCGGAATCGCGCACAACCTTGAGCAGGCGCTGGAAGTGCAAACAGAGATCGGCTTTCCCGCGGTCATTCGTCCATCGTTCACGCTTGGCGGGACTGGCGGGGGCATCGCCTACAACAAGGACGAGTTCGTCGACATGTGCAAGCGCGGCCTCGATTTGTCGCCCACCCGCGAGCTGCTGATCGAGGAGTCGCTGCTCGGCTGGAAAGAGTTCGAGATGGAAGTCGTCCGCGACCGCAAGGACAATTGCATCATCGTCTGCTCGATCGAGAATCTGGATCCAATGGGCGTGCACACCGGCGACTCGATCACGGTGGCGCCTGCGCAGACGCTGACCGACAAGGAATACCAGATCATGCGCGACGCCGCGATCGCGATCCTGCGCGAAGTCGGCGTCGACACCGGCGGTTCCAACGTCCAGTTCGCCATCGATCCAAATGACGGACGGATGATCGTCATCGAAATGAATCCTCGCGTCTCGCGCTCGTCGGCGCTTGCGTCGAAAGCGACGGGATTTCCGATCGCCAAGATCGCCGCCAAGCTGGCCGTCGGTTATACACTCGACGAGCTCCAGAACGACATCACCGCCGGATCCGGCGGAAAGAGCATGCCGGCTTCGTTCGAGCCGACGATCGATTACGTCGTCACCAAAGTGCCGCGCTTCGCGTTCGAAAAGTTCAAGCAGGCCGACGATCGTTTGACGACGCAGATGAAATCGGTTGGCGAGGTGATGGCGATCGGCCGCACGTTCCAGGAATCGCTGCAGAAGGCGTTGCGTGGACTGGAGACCGGTGTCGATGGGTTCAATCTGAAGACCGTCGATCCGGACACGATCGCCGATGAGCTCGCTTATCCGCGCGCCGAACGACTGTGGTACGTCGCCGATGCGCTGGCGATCGGCATGTCGATCGAGGAAGCGCACGAGCACACGAAGATCGACCCGTGGTTCCTCGCGCAGATCAAAGAGATCGTCGACCTCGAGCTCGCGGTCGAAAAGCGTACGTTCGACTCGCTCCAGCGGGACGATCTGCGGCAGCTGAAGCGCAAAGGTTTTTCCGACCGGCGCCTCGCCCATCTGCTCAAGACGACCGAAACCGAAGTCCGCACACGACGCCATGCGATGGGCCTTCGGCCCGTGTTCAAGCGCGTCGACACGTGCGCCGCTGAATTCGCGACGAAGACCGCGTACATGTATTCGACGTACGAAGACGAATGCGAGGCCGCGCCCACCGACCGCAAGAAAATTATCGTGCTGGGCGGGGGCCCCAATCGGATCGGGCAGGGGATCGAGTTCGACTATTGCTGCGTCCATGCAGCGATGGCATTGCGCGAAGACGGCTATGAAACGATCATGATCAATTGCAATCCCGAGACCGTCTCGACCGACTACGACACGTCCGATCGCCTGTATTTCGAGCCGCTGACGCTCGAGGACGTGCTCGAGATCGTGCATATCGAAAAACCGTTGGGCGTTATCGTGCAATTCGGTGGCCAGACGCCGTTGAAGCTCGCGCGCGATCTCGAGAAATACGGCGTGCCGATCATCGGGACGTCGCCGGACATGATCGACATGGCGGAGGACCGCGAGCGCTTTCAGCAGTTGTTGCAGCGCGTTGGGTTGTTGCAGCCGCCCAACCGCACGGCGCGCACCGAAGAGGCTGCAATCAAGGCCGCCGAGGAGATCGGCTATCCGCTTGTGGTGCGTCCGTCATACGTGTTGGGCGGGCGCGCGATGGAAATCGTGCACGAGCCCCGCGATCTCGAGCGGTACATGCACGAGGCGGTCAAAGTTTCGAACGATTCGCCGGTGCTGCTCGACCGTTTCTTGAACGACGCCATCGAGGTCGACGTCGATGCCGTTTGCGACGGCAAGGATGTCGTGATCGGCGGCATCATGGAGCACATCGAGCAGGCCGGCGTCCATTCGGGCGATTCGGCGTGCTCGCTGCCGCCGTTTTCACTGTCGCAATCGTTGCAGGACGAGCTTCGCCTGCAAACGGTCGCGATGGCGCGCGCATTGAACGTCGTCGGATTGATGAATGTCCAATTCGCGATTCAGTTCGATGGCGGCCGCGCCAGCGTCTACGTGCTCGAAGTGAATCCGCGCGCGTCGCGCACGGTGCCCTACGTATCGAAAGCAACGGGGCGACCCCTCGCGAAGATCGCGGCGCGCTGCATGGTCGGACAAACGCTGCGCGCACAAGGGATTACGTCCGAGATCGTTCCACCGTATTTTTCGGTGAAAGAGGCGGTATTTCCGTTCATCAAGTTTCCCGGCGTCGATACGATTCTCGGCCCCGAGATGAAATCGACCGGCGAAGTGATGGGTGTGGGCGAGACGTTCGGTGAAGCGTTCATCAAGAGCCAGCTCGCGGCGGGCGTCAAGCTTCCCGATAGCGGGCGCGTGTTCATCAGCGTCAAGAACAGCGACAAGCCGCGCGCGATCGACGTCGCCCGCCAACTCGTCGCGCTCGGGTACCAGCTGGTGGCGACCCGCGGTACGGCGGCGGCGCTTTCCGCGGCGGGCGTGCCGGTTACGCCGGTCAACAAGGTCGCGGAGGGTCGCCCGCATATCGTCGACATGCTCGTCAACGACGAGATCGCGCTCGTGGTCAACACCGTCGAGGAGAAACGTACGGCGATTCACGACAGCTATGTCATTCGTCGCGCTGCGCTGAATGATCAAATCCCGACGTATACGACGCTTGCCGGCGCGCGAGCCGCCGCGATCGGCTTATCCGGCATGCGCGGGCTCGTTCCCTACGCGATCCAAACGTTGCATCAACGATTGCACTAAGCGACAGACATGGCCCGAATTCCGATGACGATCGAAGGCGCCGAGCGCCTCAAGACCGAGCTCAAGCGGCTGAAAACAGTTGAGCGGCCGGCGGTGATGCACGCGCTCGCCGAGGCCCGCTCGCACGGCGACATTTCGGAGAACGCCGACTACGATGCCGCGAAGGATCGGCAAGGCTTCCTCGAAGCGCGCATCCGCGATATCGAGCACAAGCTTGCGAACGCCCACGTGATTGATCCGCAAGCGATCCACGGCGAGGGCCGGGTCGTGTTTGGCGCGACGGTCGAGCTCGAAGACAGCGACGCCGGCGAGCGCGTGAGTTATCAAATCGTCGGCGACGACGAAGCCGACATCAAGCAGGGGAAGATTTCGGTCAGCTCGCCGATTGCTCGTGCGCTGATTGGCAAATCGGAAGGCGATATCGCCGAGGTCGACGCGCCAGGCGGCACACGCGTCTACGAGATTCTCGGCGTCCGCTACGCCTAAGCGCGCGCGTCAGGGCTGCGCCGCCGCGACACGACTGCGCTTGCGGCCAAGCCACCAACCTACCGCCGAGCCGATCAAGAGAGCGATGATCGCCGCGATGATGCCGTCGCGGATCAACGTGCGCTGCACTTTGGTCAGCACCGGATTGTCGAGATGGTTGGTGCCGAAGTGGATGGCGCGGAGCCGCCACTTGCCATCGTCGCTGCGGACCATCACGGCGGTCCATCGCGTGACGAAATCGAACAGGTCGCCGTCTTTCGCCTCGTAGTGCTCGAGAGCTTTGCCGCGCACGAGCCCCCAGCTCTTGTCCAGCTAAAGCTCGGTCAGGTTGTCGGCATCGAGTTTCATCTCCATTGAACGCATGTAGCCGGTCGGCCCGAACCACGTCTGAAAATACTTCGACACATCGGCGCGACCGGACATCACTTCCTGCGTGACGCTGGTCGCCTCGATGTTCTCGGTGAGATAGGGCAGCATCTTGTCGTACTGGGCGCTGTTGATCGATGCCACCACCTCGTGCAAGACGCCGCGCAGCTCTTCGTGGATTGCGTGATCGGGCTCGTCGGCCCAAACGAGCGACGCGGTGCATAACACCGCGAACGTCCATAGCACGGCGAAAATCGTTCTCGTCGGCTTCATCGATTTTTCAATGTGCGCGCCGGCGCCTGCGCGATTGGTCGCTTCCGCGATGGTCGACTGCCGAATCGGTACCGTTGCGCCGGCGTCGAGAAGGCGCGCGCGGCGTGCCTGTAGGCGGGGCGATGCGCGAGCGCGAAGATTTCTCGTCGCGACTTTCGGGTGACTTGACCGGCAGGCGGCGGACCCCACGGGCACGCCTCGGCTTGTTGTCATCGCCTGCCGCGCGGTGCAAATCGGGATTGTGTCGCCAGACGATCAGCAATTTGCCCAAGTGCTGGACCGGCGCGCATTCGAGCTCGCCGCAGATTCGCGCCAGCAGCGCATCGCGCTCGCTGCGCACGTCGCTGAACACGCGGATCTTGATCAACTCATGCGCTTTGAGCGCACTATCGATCTCGTGCAGCACGGCCGGCGTCAATCCGTGCATACCGACCGCGACAACGGGACGCAGGTGGTGCGCCTTGGCGCGCAACGCGCGACGTTGCTCGGCGGTCACATTATTCACCCGCGTAGTCTATCGCGGGCGCCGCAAGCCAGGACAGCATATGGCTAAGGCCATATACATATTGCAAAGGCACGAGCAACCATGTAGACTAAGCTTAGCTAAGTTTAAACGGATCGATAAATGAACGACAGGGCGCAAGTCAATATGCACGAGGCTAAGACAAATCTGTCACGCCTTGTCGATCGTGTCGCGGACGGCGTCGAGATCGTGATCGCCAAGGCAGGGAAGCCCGTCGCGAAGCTGGTGCCTATCGCGCCTGCCAGGCGCGTGCGCAAACCGGGTTTTCTGAAGGGCAGGATCAAGATTGCCCCCGATTTCGATGCGCCGCTGCCGCCCGAGACGCTCGATGCGTTTGAAGGGAACGTGTGAGGCTGCTCCTCGACACGCAGATATTCCTCTGGTTCTTGGCCGACTCGAGCAGGCTTTCCCGAAAGGCGCGGGCCGAGATCGGGCGTGCGAATGAAGTTTTCATCAGCGCCGCGTCGATCTGGGAGGCCGCGATCAAGACGGGCATCGGAAAGTTGAGCGTGTCGCTCGATCAACTTGTTGCGGGCATCGGAGCCAGCGGTTTTGCCGAATTGCCGGTCTCGGCGTTGCACGCTTCGCGGGTCGCAGCTTTGCCCCTGCATCACCGCGATCCATTTGACCGGCTATTGGTCGCGCAGGCGATCCTCGAGCCGCTTCATCTCATGACGGCGGACGCGGCGATGAAACCGTATTCAGAGCTCGTCATGCTCGTTTGATTGTGGTCGCCCGGCGATCGCTGGCTGACCAGACGCAATGGCGAAAACGCTGAACCCATCAGGCAAGAAACACCGCTTCAACAAGGCGTGGATGCACGAGCATGTCACCGATCCATACGTGAAGGAGGCACAGCGGCTCGGTTATCGCTCGCGATCCGCATTCAAACTGATCGAGCTGGCCGAGAAAGACAAGCTGTTCCGGCGCGGGATGTCGGTTGTCGATCTCGGCGCGGCGCCGGGAAGCTGGTGCCAGGTATTGCGCGAGCGGCTGGGTCCGCAGGCAAAGATACTCGCCGTCGACATTCTGCCGATGACACCCCTTCCCGGTATGACCTTCGTGCAGGCCGATTTTTCGAGCGACGAAGGCCTGGCGGCGGTTCAGGCCGCCCTGGGCGCCGCACGCGTCGATCTTGTCCTATCCGACATGGCCCCCAACTTGTCGGGTATCGACAGCGTCGATCAGGCGCGGAGCGTTCATCTGGCTGAGTTGGCACTCGAATTTGCTTCCACTGCGCTGCAACCCGGCGGCGACTTCGTCGTCAAACTCTTCCAGGGCGCCGGGCTGGCAGAATTCCAGCGCGCGGTGGCGGAACATTTCGTCAAGGTCTACGTACGCAAGCCCAAGGCATCGCGTGATCGCAGCAGGGAGATTTTCATTGTCGCCAAAAGGCGACTCGACCGGTGAATGCGGATCGAGTCTTCGACCATAACTTGATCGAAATCATCGGATTTGGCACGAAAACTGCGTACTTTCGGTGGCCGTGTCTGCATCGAGGCGCTAGAATCCAATTGGTTCCGCTATACGTAATGGATTGGCGTGTGCTGGCCCGGCGCGGTCGCCCGGGCGAATTTTAGCGCTGCAAGGAGCAACGTTTGAACAATTTGATGAAAACCGTCGGCATCTGGCTCGTGATCGGCCTCGTCGTGCTCACGGTGGTCAAGCAATTCGATTCGCGCCAAAGCACAAAGGATTCCGTGTCGTATTCCGAGTTCATGGACTCGGCCAAAAGCGGCAAGGTGGAATCGGCGAGCGTCGAGGGTCGCACGATCAAATGGGTGTCGACCGACAAGAAGCGCTACATCACGTACAGCCCCGGCGACATCTGGATGGTGGGCGATCTCGTAAAGTACGGCGTCAAGGTCGAAGCCAAGCCGGAGGAAGAGCAAAGCTTCCTCGCGCAGATCTTCATCTCGTGGTTCCCGATGCTGCTGCTGATCGGCGTGTGGATCTTCTTCATGCGCCAGATGCAGGGCGGCGGCAGGGGAGGTGCGTTCAGCTTCGGCAAGAGCAAGGCGCGGATGCTGGATGAATCCAACAATACCGTTACGTTCGCCGACGTCGCCGGTTGCGATGAAGCGAAAGAGGAAGTGGCCGAGCTGGTCGAGTTCCTGCGCGACCCGTCGAAATTCCAGAAGCTGGGCGGCCGCATTCCGCGCGGCGTCCTGATGGTCGGCTCGCCGGGCACCGGCAAAACGCTCCTCGCGAAAGCCATCGCCGGTGAAGCCAAAGTCCCGTTCTTCTCCATCTCCGGCTCCGACTTCGTCGAGATGTTCGTCGGCGTCGGCGCGGCACGCGTCCGCGATATGTTCGAGCAGGCGAAGAAAAATGCGCCGTGCATCGTGTTCATCGATGAAATCGACGCGGTCGGCCGCCAGCGTGGCGCGGGCCTCGGCGGCGGCAACGACGAGCGCGAGCAAACGTTGAACCAATTGCTGGTCGAGATGGATGGTTTCGAAGGCAGCGCGGGCGTGATCGTCATCGCCGCCACCAACCGGCCCGACGTGCTCGATCCCGCGTTGCTTCGTCCGGGCCGCTTCGATCGCCAGGTCGTCGTGCCGCTGCCCGACATCCGCGGCCGCGAGCAGATTCTGTTGGTCCACATGCGCAAGGTGCCGATGGCGCCCGACGTCAAGGCGGACATCATCGCGCGCGGCACGCCCGGATTTTCCGGCGCCGATCTTGCCAATCTCGTGAATGAGGCTGCCTTATTCGCTGCACGCACGAACAAGCGCCTGGTCGACATGATCGACTTCGAGCGCGCGAAGGACAAGATCATCATGGGCGCCGAGCGCCGGTCGATGATCATGCCGGAAGAGGAGCGCCGCAACACGGCGTATCACGAATCGGGTCACGCAGTCGTCGCGCTGCTGTTGCCGAAGACCGATCCGGTGCACAAAGTTACGATCATCCCGCGCGGCCGCGCGCTGGGTGTCACGATGCAATTGCCGGAGCAGGATCGCTACAGCATGGACCGCAATCACATCCTGAACGTGATTGCCGTGCTGTTCGGGGGCCGTATCGCCGAAGAGCTCTTCATGAATCAGATGACGACGGGCGCCTCGAACGACTTCGAGCGGGCGACGCAGCTCGCGCGCGACATGGTCACGCGTTACGGGATGTCGGAGGAACTGGGGCCGATGGTTTACGGCGAGAATGAAGGCGAGATCTTCCTCGGCCGCTCGGTGACGACGCAAAAGAACGTCTCCGAAGCGACGATGCAACGGGTCGACATGGAAATCCGCCGGATCATCGATCAGCAGTACGCCGTTGCACGCAAGCTGATCGAACGCAACCGCGACAAAGTCGAGGCGATGGCGAAGGCGCTGCTCGAGCTCGAGACGATCGATTCCGATCAGATCGCCGACATCATGGCGGGCAAGCCGCCGCGGCCGCCGAAGCCGACTTCGGCGCCGCCGACCGGCACAACCGGCACCACCATCGCGCCGGAGACTGCGCCGACGACGACGCCTGCGTAGTCTTGCAGTAGCTCATCGGGAATGCCCATCCTGCGCCCGGAGGCCACAATCGCTGGCCTACGGGTACCCGGCGCGGCTTCGTCGTCGACCCAACGACTTCCTCGCCGCGCCACCCGTGACGGCCAGCGTGGCCCACGGGCTTGGCCGGGCATTCACCGCTGATCCGCGAAGCTGTACCGATACGCCACATGCCGATCCTTCGCTGCGGCCGTCATCTGCTCGATCTGTCGCGTCCGCGTGTCATGGGCGTTCTGAATGTAACGCCGGATTCTTTTTCCGACGGCGGACGTTTCCTCGATTTCGATCGCGCGCTCGCCCATGCGCGCAAGATGCTTTCCGACGGCGCCGACCTCATCGACATTGGCGGCGAATCGACGCGACCCGGCGCGTCGCCGACGTCCGAACCAGACGAAATCGAGCGCGTCATTCCGATCGTCGAGACGCTTGCGCGGGATGACGCGGTGATTTCGGTGGACACGATGAAGCCCGCCGTAATGCGTGCTGCAATTTCGGCAGGTGCATCGATGATCAACGACGTACGGGCGTTGCGGGCGCCCGAAACGCTCGAGATCGCTGCGAAACGCGATGTCGCCGTGTGCCTGATGCATATGCAGGGAGAGCCGCGTACGATGCAGAGCGCGCCGGTGTATGGCGATGTGGTCGCGGACGTGCGACGCTTTCTCGAGGAGCGCGTTGTTGCATGCACGTCGGCGGGCATCGCGGCGGAGCGCATCGCCGTCGATCCCGGCTTTGGTTTCGGCAAGACAGTCGCGCATAATTTGTGCTTATTAAGGAATCTGCCGGCGATCGCATCGCTGGGATTCCCGATCGTCGCCGGCCTCTCGCGCAAATCGACGCTCGGTGCGCTGACCGGCCGATCGGCCGACGACCGGCTCGCCGCGAGCATTGCCGCGGCGCTTTCGGCAGTGGCGCATGGCGCATCGATTATTCGCGTTCACGACGTCAGGGAGACGGTCGACGCGCTGAAGGTCTGGTGGGCAATCGAAAAAGGGAACGAGGCGACATCATGACGCAGCGACATTACTTCGGCACCGACGGCATACGCGGTCGTGTGGGCCAACTGCCGATCACGCCGGAGCTGATTTTGAAGCTCGGCTGGGCCGCCGGACGTACGCTTGCGGCGGCCGACGGCTCGAGGCGCGGCGAGCGCCCGAGTGTGCTGATCGGCAAGGACACGCGAATCTCGGGCTATCTGCTGGAAGCGGCGCTGGAATCCGGATTTTCCGCGGCGGGGGTGGACGTTTATCTGTGCGGACCGTTACCGACGCCGGGGATCGCGTATCTCACGCGCGCGTTGCGCCTTTCCGCCGGCGTGGTTGTCAGTGCGTCGCACAATCCCTTCGACGACAACGGCATCAAGTTCTTTTCAGCGGCAGGTGCCAAGTTGCCGGACTCCGTCGAGGCGGAAATCGAGCACGCAATGGACATGCCGCTCGCGTGCGCGCCGTCAGCAGAGCTTGGCAAAGCGCGGCGGATCGACGATGCGGCGGGCCGCTACATCGAATTTTGCAAGAGCACGTTTCCGTCCGAGCTCGACTTGCGTGGATTGCGCCTCGTCGTCGACTGCGCGCACGGCGCGGGCTACCACATCGCGCCGCCGGTGTTGCACGAGCTTGGCGCCGACGTCATTGCGATCGGCGATGAGCCGAATGGCATGAACATCAACGCCGACTGCGGCGCCGCGAAACCACAGCGGCTGGTCGAAGAAGTGATGCGCAACGGCGCCGACTTCGGCATTGCGCTCGACGGCGACGGCGACCGGCTGGTCATGGTTGATCGTGCAGGCGTGATCTACGACGGCGATCAACTGCTGTTCGTCATTGCCCGCGATTATCAACGGCGGGGCGTCTTGTCGGGCGGCGTCGTCGGAACGCTGATGAGCAATCTCGGCTTCGAGCAAGCGTTGGCGCGTGAAGGTATCGCGCTCGACCGCGCGAAAGTCGGCGATCGCTACGTGCTGGAGCAACTGCTCGCCAGACGGTGGCACTTGGGCGGCGAAAATTCGGGGCACATCATCTGTCTCGACAAGCACACGACCGGCGACGCGATCGTGGCCGCGCTTGCGGTGCTCCGCGCGGTGATCGAACAACGGACGTCCCTCGCGGAAGCGGCTGCGCCGGTCGTGCTGTTTCCGCAGCGGCTGATCAGCGTGCCGGTCATGCGTGATTGGGATTGGAAAACGAACATCGCGGTGCGCGCCGCGGAAACGGAGGTTCTAACATCGCTCGGCACTACCGGTCGCGTGCTGCTGCGGCCCTCCGGGACCGAGCCGGTTCTGCGCGTGATGGTCGAGGCGCGCGACAAGGCGCTGGCCGATCGCTGCGCAGAATCGCTGGCGCATGCGATCGCCGCGGCCGCGAGCCAGGCGGTTCAATAGCTCACGTAGCAAACCACGTTCGGGCAGGGAGCAGGGGGAGCGGTGTGCTGGTTGATTCTGCCGGCGCGGTTCGCGCGCCGTTCATCACCATCGCCAGCAACGTGTAGTAGCCATTGATGCCTAGCAGATCGACGACGCCCTGCTCGCCGAAGCGTGCGAGGGCGCGGTCGAACGTCGAATCGCTTATGTCCTGGTTCACGTTCAACTCGAAGCAGAAGTCGTAGACGAGCGTTTCGTCGTCCGTCAACGTCGTGGGCCGTCGTCCCGCGGCAATCGCGGTGATCGTGTCCGCGGCAATGCCGACGTCGGCGGCGATCGGCGCATGAATCGCCCATTCGACCTGCTGCGACCAGAAGCGGGCGATCAGCAGGATCACCAACTCGGAGAGTCGCGTGCCGATTGCGCTGCGATAACGCAGGTACTCGCCCATCCGCTGCGCGTGCTCCATCAACTCGGGGCTGCGCAGCAGCGGCACGAACGGGCCGATAACGCCGCCGCGCGGTCCGGCAACGAGCTCGGCAGCAGCACGACGTTGCGCTTCAGTCAGCGCATCAGTGTCAAGCGGCGGCAGGCGTTCACGGCGAATGGGCATGTGCCCCCACGCTTGCGGCCGGGGTGGCCAATGCGGCCGCTGCGCTGCTCCCTCGGCAGACTGCAGTGCGCGCTCTTTGGGACGGCCCTGCGGCGCTCATTCGTATGCGGCGGGATCCGGCGAATCGGTCGGCTTTTCGATTGCCTTCTTGAGCGCGGGGCTCAGCGGGAAATTGAGAGTGACATTCTTCGGCGGAATCGGCTTCGCGAACCACTTGTCGTAGATCTTCAGGATCTCGCCGCTCTTCATCAGGCCGGTTAGCGCGCTATCGACGACGCGCTTGAACGCCGCATCGCCGCGCGGGAGCATCAACGCGTAGGGATCGATGCTGTACGCCTCGGTACCTATCGCCCATTCGGCGGGATTGCGTGAGTTCGCCGCGAGTCCCGTCAGCAGGATGTCGTCCTCGAAGAACGCCGCCGCGCGATTGGTATCGACCATCAACAATGACTCTGCATGATCCTTGCCCGTCAACACCGTCATGCCGAGATTGTGTTTGGTGTTGAGGCCGTTCACTCGCGCTAGCGTGTTGGTGCCCGCGGTACAGACGACAGTTTTGCCTTTCAGATCGTTCAGCGTCTTCAGGTTGTTCGCTTTTTTGGCGATGAATTTCGTCGACACGATGAACGTCGTCACGCTGAATCCGACCTGGGCCTGGCGTTCGGGGTTGTTGACCGTCGAACCGCATTCGATGTCGACGGTGCCGTTCGCGACGAGCGGGATCCGTGTTGCGGAGGTCACCGGGTTGTACTTGATCTTCAGCGCCGGCAGCTTGAGCTCGGTCTTCCAGAGGTCCATCGAATAACCGACCGGCTGCTGTTTGTCGTCGAGATACGAGAACGGCACCGATGCATCGCGATGACCGAGCGTGATCTCGCCGCTTTCCTTGACCTTCTTCAGCACGCCGGTCAGTTCCTGTCCGATGGCGGAGGCGCTGACGAGCGCAAGTATCAGTGGAATCGTAATGCAGGCGTTGCGAACGTTGCGGGATTGCATGACATTCT
>VBCG01000134.1:8087-21812 GCA_005881895.1 Betaproteobacteria bacterium | reverse complement strand
GACGGCCGGCTCGCGATACACCACGGCCGGTTCGCGATAGACGACGGCGGGCTCGTGAACGACGACTGCCGGAGGAGCGCTGTAAGCAAGTCCAGTATCGTAGTGGTAGTAGCCCGGCCCCATTGACACGGTCGTCGCGCAGCCGCCGAGCAATGCGCCAAACATCGCAGCCGCAACAACCGCTTTCATAGAAACATGTCTCATAAGAAGGCCTCCTTCTCGTTTCCATTTCTTATGGCAAGCGGGCTTGATGGAGGTTCCGCGCCCAAGTCGCGCAGGATTCCGACTTCGTTGTAGGCCAAGCGCCTACAGCATTGGCTTACAAACGTAAGTGACTCAGGCGCGAGAAGTCTTCGCGAGATGGATCGCGAGGTCGACGGCCGCAAAAAGACTTCCGGGATCGGCGGTGCGCGCCAGCGCCGGATCGCGCACGAGGTCAAGCGCCGTGCCGTGATCGACCGACGTGCGGATGAACGGCAGGCCGAGCGTGATGTTAATGCCGTGGCCGAAGCTCGCGGCTTTCAGCACGGGCAGACCTTGGTCGTGGTACATCGCGACAATGGCGTCGTAACGGCGCGCGATATTCGGCACAAATACCGTGTCGGCGGGAATCGGTCCGGTGATGTTGTGACCCTGCGTACGAGCGTCGACGATCGCCGGTCCAATGACATCGATCTCTTCGCGTCCAAGATGTCCTCCTTCGCCCGCGTGCGGATTGAGCCCGCAGACGGCGATTCTCGGCTCGGCCAAGCCGAATGTCGCCTTGAGCTCGCGCGCGACGATCTCGAGCGCCGTCCGAACACCGTCGCGCGTCAACGCGGCAGCGACGTCCTTCAGCGGCAAATGCGTAGTCGCGAGTGCGACACGCAGGGGCGCTGTCGCATCACCGCCGACCAGCATCATGACAACGCGCCGCGTGTGCGTGCGTTCGGCGAGGAACTCGGTGTGGCCGGAAAACGCGATGCCGCCGTCCTCGATCGCGCTCTTTTGCACCGGCGCCGTCACCATTGCGGCAAACTCGCCGGCGGTACAGCCGTCGCAAGCGCGTTCCAGCATCGTCAAAACACTTTGGGCGTTCGTCGGATCGGGATGACCCGGCGCCGGCTGCACCGTCACCGGTTTGTGCAGAACTTCTATCGCGGTTTTTGGCGCGAACGACGCCGGATCGTAGTCGACGTAGAGGAGCGCGAGGCCTATCCGCTGCGCCCGCTCGCTCAACAGCACACGATCGCCGACAAAGACAAGGCGCGCCGGCGACCGCTGTTCGGCGTGCCGCTGCGCGAGCATGGCGAGCAGTTCCGGTCCGATGCCGGCCGGTTCGCCGCATGTCACCGCAATCGAAGGCACGTTCGTCATTGCGTTCACATGATGGGCCCCCACGCTTGCGGCTTCGCCGCTGCGCTGCCCCCGGAGGGGGAGTAATTCGTGCCTTGGGACGGCCCGGCGGCGTTCATGCCCGCTCGATCGTCACCGCCGCCGGATCGCCGAAGATCTCAATGCCGACGTTGGGCGACGCGTGTACGACGAACGATCCTGCGCCATCTGCTTCGATTCTGACTTGCTCGAAGCCATCGAGCGCTGTCCCCGGCCTGCCGAAAATCCATAAGGCCTCGAGGGGCGCGACTGCGTCGATTTCGCCGGTATGTTGGACGTTGCGACCCAGCGGTAGTGCGAAGCCTTCGCGGCCGAAGAGGGGAAACTGATCGAGCTTCGCGCGATAACGGAGCACTTGCCGCCCCGCGAATTGCCGCCGCGTGTTCAAGTCGAACCATGCGCCCGGCGGCAGCGCGACCTCGACTTCACCGTCTGGTTGCACGATCGGCGCCACCAGCAGCGCGTCGCCGCACATGAATTGCGTTTCGAAATCGCGGACGAGCGCATTGCTCGGGAACGCGAGCGGCATCGCGCGCATCACGGGCATTCCGGTTTGCGTGGCCTCTGCGATGACGCGCTCGAGGTACGGAATCAGCCGATAGCGAAACGCCAGCCATTTTCTGGCGATTGCCTCGATTTCCGCGCCGAACACCCACGGCTCGCGCTCGCCGATGCCGTGCAGGCGGATGTGCGAGCTGAACAACGACATCTGCAGCCAGCGAATGTAGAGCTCCGCAGACGGTTGCTCGGCGCCGTAGAATCCGCCGACGTCCGAGCTGTGATAGGGATTGCCGCTCATTCCCCACGACAAGCCGCCGCGAATCGACGCAGCAAGCGCTTCCCAATCGCTTTGCGGATCGCCGCCCCAACCGATCGGATAGCGCTGGCTGCCCGCCCACGCTGCGCGGCTCCAAACGACCGGCGGACCGTCGCCGTTCCGTTGGAATTGCCCGGTTGCTTCATAAACGCAACGGTTGTAGAGCAATGGATAGATATTGTGCAACCGGCGTCCGCTATCACCGTTGAACGCAACGGCATCATCCGGCACGTGCTCGCCGAAGTCGCTTTTGATGACATCGACGCCCGCATCGAACAACGCTTTATGCGCGTCGCGCCACCACGCATGCGCTTCAGGATTCGTGAAATCGACGATGCCGCTGTCGGCGAGCGGCGTCAGCACATCGCCGAAAGGGCTGGTGTCGGATGTCGTATCCCAGCCGAGAACGTACGCATCGCCGGCTTCGTCGGTGAGCAGATAGCCTCGGGTCGCCAGCGCGTCGAATAATGGCGAATGAATCGAGACATACGGATATTCCCATACACATACTCTGAAATCATGCGCCTTGATGCGCGCGAGGGCCGCTTGCGGATCGGGAAAGCGCTCGGCGTCCCAATTGAAATCGAACCGCGTCTCGACGTTCCAGGCTGCGCGACCGTCGAGTGTGATGACGTCCGCCGGGATCTTCCGTTCGCGCAATCGCGCCGCGACGGCGGCGGCATCTTCAGGCGTCTTGTAATACGCGCGCGACACCCACAGACCCAGGCTCCAGCGCGGAACTGCCGGCGCGCGACCCGTGACGCGTGTGTAGTGTTCGATGATCGCTGCAGGGGTATCGGCGGCGAACAAAAACAGATCGAGCGCCTCGTCCTCAACGAGGACCGCGTAGCTTCGGTGCGACCAGTCCGGATGGCCGACGCCGTGCGTCACCATGCCCGGCGTGTGAACGAAGACGCCCCATGCACCATGACCTTTGCCCGGGCTCCATGCGAAAGGCGTGTTCTTGTAGGAGAGGCCCGTGTTGACACCGAGCGCATCCTCGACCTGCGAATGAATCAGCTGTCCACGCTTGTCGAGCGGTCCGAACTTTTCGCCCAGCCCGTACACGTGCTCGTCGCTGCGCAACGCGAACGCCGCCGTCCACAGGCCGCCCTGGCGGACGCGGCCGAACGTTGGCAGACGCGCAAAACCGCGAAAATGCTGGTCCGTGGTCGAACCGAATATCGCGCGGTCTTTCCAGAACAGCTGAAACCGCAGCGGCGCACATTCGATTTCCAGGATCGCGTCGCCCGCGATGAACCGCCACGGCCCCGTCGTTCCGGGTGCTATTTCGCAGGGCGTCGCGCGTCCCTGCACGATGCCGTAGTCGGGCAGCGTCCGGGGTCCCATCCGCAACCGGAACACGCCTTCGCCAAAGCTCGACACTTCGAGGATATCGCCGGTCGACGTTGCGAACGACGCGCCGAATGCCGACGTGTCGATGCTCTGATGCGCCTCGATGCGAAGATACGCGGTCGGGTCGAGGTGCATCGTCTGCGGAGAACGGCGTTGCCGTTAAATTGCGCAGGAGGGTTCAGGCAATCCCGGTACATCGACGCGCATCGCGAATACGCCGCCCGATTGCGGCAATCGCATAAGCTCGTCGGGTTCGCGCATCTGGCGCGCAGTTGTCACATAGAGTGTTCTCAAGCCAGGGCCGCCGAACGCGCACATCGTGGGGCACATTGCGGGAATTGGATATTCGGCGGTCAGAGTGCCGTGCGGCGATAGCTGCACGACCTTGCCGCCGCGATAGAACGCGCTCCAGTAATTGCCGGCACTGTCGACGGCGCCGCCATCGGGCCGGTCCGTGTCGCCTTCCCAGCGCACGAACGTTTTGGGATTCGACGGCGTACCCGTCGCCGTGTCGTAGTCGTACGCTTGAATCATATGCGTCGGCGTGTCGGCGTGATACATCGTCTTGCCGTCGGGACTCCACGCGAGCCCGTTGCTGATCATGATTCCACCGATGACCTGCATGAGCGTGCCGTCGCGGTCAACGCGATACAGCGCAGCGGTGCTGCCGTCACGCCGTTCGTTCATGCTGCCGACGAAGAACCGTCCCTGCGGATCGCATCGCCCGTCGTTGAAGCGGAAACGGACGCGGTCGTAGGGTGCCGCGGCAATCTTGCGCTCCAGCTTGCCATCCGACGAAGCGACCCAGATGCCGCTCCGCAACGCGACAATGAATCCCCCTTGCGCGCGGAGCGCGAACGAGCCGATCGACTCGGGCATTGCAAGCGTATGGTCGGTACTCGTTGCCGGGTCGAATCGATGCAACGCGGGAGCATTGATATCGACCCAATAAAGGACCTGCTCGGTGATGGACCACACCGGACATTCACCGAGATTCGCCTTGGCGTCGAGGACGCATGCGAAGGAACTGGCTGAGCTCATCTCGGTTCCTTGAACGATGCAGCAATGCGCATCGTACAAGAATACGCTGCGCCGGGCGCCAGCACGCGCATGCCCGTTCCTTTTGCGCCCGTGGCGGTTCGATTGAAAGCGTCGGTTTCATGCGTCACGGGTTCGACGGCGATAAAGTCCCGACCGGCCGGCGCGTAGACAACCAAGCGATCGCACGACGAATCCGCTTCGATTGTCGTCACGAGGTTGCGTTGCGCCGAAGCCAGGACGGCCACGCCATTCCACTCGGTAAACAGGTTGTCGATCGTCGAATCGCCGAACGCGCGCGGCTCCTTGAACGACCACTCGTCGATTGCATCGAGTCGCTCAGCCGGCATTTCGGCCGTGTCGTTGATCCAAATGCCCGCCGCGGCGAATTGAAGCGTCGTCGTCGAATCGCGTGGAAAAAATGGATGCCATCCGAGTCCGAACGGGAACGCGGCATCGCCCGCATTTTCGATCGTCAGCGTGGCGGTCAGTAACGCGCGGTGCGGATCGCTGCTCGCGAGATCGAACGCTTGCACGGCGCGAAACGGCCACGGCCACGCCGATGAATCGTCGCCGTGTGCGCCGTGCGCGAGCGTCAACGTTGCACTCGTCGATGTCGCAGCTTGCACTGCCCACGCGCGCTGCCATCCGACGCCGTGGATGGCGTGCGGACTCGTCCCGAAGTTGCGCCTCAACGGTATTCGACGACCTGCGAACGTAAGAGATGCGCCGCGAATCCGGTTGGAGTAAGGCACGAGCGGATACAAGCTGGTGAGCCGGACATTCGAGCCCGCGAGCGCTTCGCCGGGCGTCGAACGCAAGATGGCGCGCCCATCTAGCGTGAAAGCGCTGATCGAGCCGCCGAGTTCCTGCAACAAACCAACTCGCGCGGCACCGGCGGTCAATTCGATAGTTTGCGTGACCAAATCGCTTCTTAGGACTTCGCGCCGCTTTTGACCTTGCCCAACCACTCTTGCGCGCGACCGACCATCATGCCGAGATCGGAGTTGATGGCGATCCACGTGAAGCCGTAGTCGAGATATTTGAGCACCATGTCCGGATTCGGCCCGACGGTTCCAATGGGTTTCCCCGCCTTGCGCGCGGCATCGACGCCCTGCTTGATCTTCGCTTGCACATCCGGATGGTTGAAGTCGCCGAGATGTCCCATCGATGCGGCAAGATCGGCGGGGCCGATGAACAGCGAATCGACGCCCGGCACCGCAGCGATCGCCGCGATCTGCTCGGTCGCGGCGAGCGTTTCAATTTGCACGATGACACAAAGCTCGTTGGCGGCAGTCTTCGCATAGTCGGCAACGTTGCCGTAACGGCTACCGCGATGCACGGCCGCGACGCCACGTACACCGTCGGGCGGATAGCGGGTATGGGCGACGGCGCGTCTCGCTTCGTCGGCATTTTGCACAAAAGGGATCAACAACGATTGCGCGCCGATGTCGAGCAAGCGTTTGATCATGACCATATCGTTCCACGCGGGACGGACGATCGCCGATGCCGGTGTGCCCGCGATCGTGCGCAGGATTTCCGAGACCTGCGGTGGATCGATCGGCGTGTGCTCGGTATCGACGACGAGAAAGTCGAAGCCCGCGCTCCCGAGCGCTTCGGCTGTCGCCGGTGCGCCGCTGACGAGCCATGCACCATAGGGGATCGAGCCGGACGCTATCGCGCGCTTGAACGAATTGACGGGCATGTCCATGATGTGCTCCGAAGGGTCCTGGCGCCGGCGATTCTCGTGGGCGCGACATCGATATGATATAGAGTTCCATAGGGGAGAATGGCTTGGCCAAACGCATCGACGATCGTGCGCGATATCCGGACCTCGCGGGACGCGGCGTTTTTGTCTCGGGCGGCGCGTCGGGCATCGGCGCTGCGTTTGTCGCCGCATTCGCCGCGCAAGGAAGCCGGGTAGCATTCATTGACATCGCGGACGCACCGGCGAAAGTTCTTGCCGAGCGTTTCGGTTCGGAGCGTGTCCGCTACTTTCGTTGCGATGTTCGCGATATTGCGGCGCTCCAATCAGCCATCGCTGCGGCTGAAGCGACATTCGGCCCGCTGCGCGTGTTGATCAACAACGCTGCGCGCGACGATCGTCACGCATTCGCCGATGTCACGCAGGGCTATTGGGACGAGAGTCTTGCGGTCAACTTGCGGCACCACTTTTTTGCGGCACAAGCCGTCGCGCCCGGCATGATGCGCGCGGGCGGCGGATCCATCATCAACCTCGGTTCGGTATCGTGGATGCGCGGCATCGCCGGGTTCGCCGCGTATTCGACGTCGAAAGCGGCGATCAACGGCTTCACGCGCACGCTGGCGCGCGAGCTTGGCGTGCACAACATTCGCGTCAACTCGATTGTTCCCGGCGCAATCGTCACCGAGCGGCAGAAGGCGCTGTGGCTCACGCCGGAAAAGGAACAGGCCTTTCTGGACGCACAATGCCTGAAGTTCCGGCTCTCCGAAGACGACGTCGCCCGCACGGCGCTCTTTCTCGCGTCCGACGAGGCGCGCGGCATCACCGGACAAAATCTGATCGTTGACGCCGGTCTGGCGCAAACGAGCGGCTAACGAATCTCCGCCCCATGTCCACCGTGTCGCTCAAAAACGTCGCCAAGACATATGGCGTGAATGAGGTCATCCACGGAATCGACCTCGATATCGAATCGGGCGAGTTCGTGGTTTGCTGCGTTGACGATGATGAATCGAGTGACAATGCGCACGCTGTCGGAAGGCATTACGCTTTATCAGGGCGAATTCGCGTTCCCATGGCCACTGCTATCGGCGGCATTGATCATCGCGATCGTTACCATCTGCATTCTGATCGCCGTGTTCCGGGAGCGCGTCGTGGGAGGGTTGACATCAGGCGGCGTCAGGGGTTGAAAGGACGATAATCGCCTGTGGGGTGATGGCGATGTCCGACGATAAACCGTATCAGCGTCAGCTCGTCCGGCAATTCCGGGAAATCCTGCTCTGGCCGCTGCAGCTCATGCCGGTCAAGGAGGGTGCGCAGATCCAGGAACCTTGGGACGTCCTGGCGCAACCTGGCGGTGAGCACCCGTGGAGCGAGCTGCGCGACGAGTTCAGCTGCGATCCGGAACAGTTCCAGCAGCGCCACTACAGCGAGTTCGTGACGTTTCTGCCTTATGTGCGGCGCTTCCTGTACGGCGAGGGCAAGGGCCGCGGCGGCAGCGGGGCGGTCGATTCGCCGATCCGCGTATTCCGGCGCAACGACATCGCCGCCATCAGGATGACACTCCCCGGTGCCGATGGCCCGCAAGTGTCGCTCGGCGTCGCGCACATCGATCTTTGCTTCTTTTACGACATCGACGTCGTGATCCTGGTCGTCGAGATCTTCGGGAACGACCTGCCGCTCGCGCTCGCGCAGGACGCGCTGCATCGGTTCGGCCGCGCGTATCCGACGTATTGGGAGGAGGACGGGACCGGCGGCCATTGCCTCGCACGCGCGGAGTGGCTGGCGCGCGACGGGAGCGTGCGCGCCGTTTCGGATTTCGAGCAACGCGAGCGCTATCTCGCATTCGTCGGTCGATATCGTGCGCCGCGATTTGCGGACCACTGGACTTATCTCTTGCGCCCGCTCGTCCCCGACAATTCCGGCGAAAAAGGCTTGATCCGCTACCGCCAGATCGAGTACAGCCGGATGCCGCTGCTTGCCTATGTCGCGATGGATGACGCGCGATCGCTGACGCGCGCCGATTTCGTGCGGCTGGGCCTGGTGACAGGCTCGGGAGATTCAGAATCGCTGCCGTATTCGGCGCGCTACGTCCGGGACTTCGAGGAGCGCTACTGCTACGACCAGTTCTGGAACGAGGAGCGCAAGGGACGTCCCGGTACGCGACTCATGTCCTGCGGTCACGCATTCGCGATGGTGGGCGACGCCGGCGACCCGTTCTTCGTCGATCGCGAGGCCGGATTACTCGGCCAATTTCGCCACCAGTATTTCCTCCTGTTCCTGATTCCGCACATCCACAAGGCGACACTGCTGATGCTGTCCGATCGCATGGTGGATGCGCTCAATCATCTCAACATTCACGACGCGGAATCCGTCAAGCGCTTCAAACGTTCGATTCGCCAGCTGCGCGAGATCTTCTTGCGCTTCACGCACCGCTACTGGTTTCACGAAGTGTCCGACCAGCCGCAGGCGAAGGAGCTCTACCGGATGACGTCGAATTATCTCGGCACCGACCGGCTCTACGACGAGACACGCCAGGAGCTCTCCGACATGAGCGACTACCTCGAAAGCGACACGCTCCGTCGGCAGGCAAACACCGTCGTTCGTCTGACCGTCGTGACGGCGTTCGGATTGATCGGCACCGTGGCAACCGGCTTTCTAGGCATGAACCTCTTCGCGCTCGCCGACGCCTCGTTCTGGGAAAAGCTCGCCTACTTCATCGTCGTGCTCGTGCCCACGACGGTGCTGACGTTCTATACGATCGTCAAGTCGAAGCGGCTCTCCGATTTTCTGGAAGCGTTGTCCGATGAGCGACTGCCGGCCTCCGCCAAGTTCCAGTCGCTGGTCGACGTTTGGCGACGTTGAACCTTCAGACCCGCTTACATGAGCGCGGTAAGCCATGGCGGCCCTTTGCGAGGTGTGCGTCGAATTTCGGCTAAGATGAACCCTTCCTTCGCTCGATCCTTTCCATGCGCTTCGAAGGTTCGCCAAGCTACGTCGCAACCGATGATCTGAAGCTCGCTGTCAACGCGGCGCTCGCGCTCGAACGTCCGCTGCTCATCAAGGGCGAGCCGGGCACCGGCAAGACGCTGCTCGCCGAGACGGTGGCCAATGCTCTCGGCCGTCCGTTGTATCAATGGCACATCAAATCGACGACGAAGGCGCAACAGGGACTATACGAATACGACGCCGTTTCGCGGCTCCGCGACTCGCAACTCGGCGACGGCCGCGTCGGCGACATCGCCAACTACATCAAGCGCGGCGTGCTGTGGGAGGCATTCGAGAGCGAAATGCCCGCGGTCGTGCTGATCGACGAGATCGACAAGGCGGACATCGAGTTTCCGAACGATTTGCTCCGCGAGCTCGACCGGATGGAGTTTTACGTCTACGAGACTCGTCGGACGATCGTTGCGCGTCACCGGCTGCTCGTCGTGATCACATCGAACAACGAAAAGGAGCTTCCCGACGCGTTTTTGCGACGCTGCTTTTTTCATTACATCCAGTTTCCCGATCGCGAGACGATGACGCAGATTGTCGACGTGCATTTTCCCGGACTCAAGAAGTCTCTCCTGCAGGAAGCGCTCGAGGTGTTCTTCAATCTGCGCGGTGTGCCAGGCCTCAAGAAAAAGCCGTCCACGTCGGAGCTTCTCGATTGGCTGAAATTGCTGTTGGCCGAGGACATCCCCCCCGAGGCGCTTAAGAGTGCTGATCGCAAGGCGTTCATTCCTCCGCTGCACGGGGCGTTGCTCAAGAACGAGCAGGATGTCCACTTGTTCGAGCGCGTCGTGTTCATGGCGCGTGCGGGACGATGAGCGCCGCAGGGCCGTCCCAAGGCGCGAGTTATTTCCCCTCTGGGGGCAGCGCGGTGGAGATAGCCGCAACCGTGGGGGTACCTAACCCGCGCTTCATTGAGCCCGTGACGCTCACGGGCGCTCATGCGACGGTCGAGCCGCTCGCGCGCGAGCATGAAGGTGCAATCCGGGAAGCGGCCGCCGATGGTGAGCTATGGAAGCTTTGGTACACATCGGTTCCTGCGCCGACCAAAACTTCGGCTTGGCTCGACATCGCGCTCGACATGCGCGAGCGGCTGGGCGCGATGCCGTTCGTGGTGCGCGACAAAGCGAGCGGCGACATTGTCGGATCGACGCGCTATTTCAATGTGGATGCCGCGAACCGGCGGCTCGAGATCGGCCATACGTGGTACGCGCGACGCGCGCAACGCACCGCGATCAACACCGAGTGCAAGTTGCTGCTGCTGACGCATGCATTTGAAACGCTTCGATGCATCGCGGTCGAATTCCGGACGCATTGGTTCAATCACCGGTCACGCGAAGCGATACTGCGCCTCGGCGCCAAGCAGGATGGCGTGCTCCGCAATCATCAGGTCCTGCCGGACGGCAGCAAACGCGACACCGTCGTCTTCAGCATCATCGACGGCGAATGGGCGGCGGTGAAGGCGCACTTGCGCTGGCTCCTCGAGCGGCCCTCCGCCAAGTCGCGATGAAGATTTCGGCGCAATTCTCGCTCTGGGGCTCGCTGGTCTTCGCCATGTTCTGCCTTGGTTACGCTTTTTTCGGGTTCTCGTCGCTCGACGGGATGGCCGACGACGCCGCTCGTGCTGACGGACGCGGCTTCGCGCTGTTCTGGTTGTTTCTTGGCGTCATTGGGATCGTCATGGCAATCGTTTCATGGTGGATGGTGAAGCGCGGTGACGCGGGCTCTGCGGAACGTTGAGGGCGACGACGTCGCTGCGGGTCGCACCACACATATCCGATGCTGGTCGAATTCTTCCTGCACCTCAAATCGTTCAAGCTCCCCGTCTCCACCCGGGAGTTCCTGACGCTGCTCGAAGCGCTCGAGCAACGTGTCGTGTCGCTATCGCTCGATGATTTTTACGCGTTGTCGCGGATGTGCCTCGTCAAGGATGAGCAGCACTTCGACCGCTTCGATCTCGCGTTCGGCAGCTACTTCAAGGGCGTCGATGCGATCTTCGATATTCGTGCCGAAATTCCGGAGGAGTGGCTGCGCAAGGAATTCCTCCGGCATTTGTCCGATGAAGATAAAAAGCTGATCGAAGCGCTTGGCGGACTCGACAAATTGCTGGAGACATTCAAGCAGCGGCTCGAAGAACAGCGCAGACGTCACGCGGGCGGCAA
The DNA here is from genome assembly GCA_005881895.1 of Betaproteobacteria bacterium. GTDB lineage: Bacteria > Pseudomonadota > Gammaproteobacteria > Burkholderiales > Casimicrobiaceae > VBCG01. Next base: position 10,372 of record VBCG01000134.1, on the reverse strand, counting down.
GAAATGGATCGGGACCGGCGGCACGAGTCCGTTTGGGGCATACGGCTACAACCCCGAAGGCATTCGCGTCGGCCAGGAAGGCGGCGGTGCGCGCAGCGCGGTCAAAGTATGGGATGAACGCAGCTTTCGGAATCTCGACGGCGACGTCGAGCTCAACACGCGCAACATCAAGATTGCCCTTCGTCGTCTGCGTCGCTTCGCACGCGAAGGCGTGCCCGAAGAGCTCGACCTCGACGGCACGATCGAAGGCACCGCTAAGAATGCCGGCTGGCTCGATTTGCGGTTGCAACCGGAACGGCGCAATCGCGTCAAGGTGTTGCTCTTCCTCGACGTGGGCGGCTCGATGGATCCGCACGTCGAGTTTTGCGAAGAGTTGTTTTCGGCGGCCAAATCGGAGTTTCGTCACCTCGAGTATTTCTACTTTCACAATTGCGTCTACGATTACGTGTGGCGCGACAATCTGCGCCGGCGGAACGAACGCTTCGGCACGCTCGAGCTCGTTCGAACCTATGGTCCGGATTGGCGCGTGATTTTTGTCGGCGACGCCGCAATGAGCCCGTATGAGCTGACGCAGACCGGTGGCAGCATCGAATACACGAACGACGAGCCGGGCCTTGCGTGGCTCGCCCGGATCTTCGGGCATTTTCGCAAGGTGATCTGGTGGAACCCTGAACCGGCGCGCGGATGGGAGTACACGCGCTCGACGCAAATGATCATGCAGGCGCTCGGACCGCGGATGTTTCCGCTGACGCTCGACGGCATCGCGCGCGGGATCGACGCACTCCGCCATTGAGTACGCACTGGAAAGCCGCTGCCGAGAGGTCGCTAAGCCTTTCGGAACCCGGACATTGGACGTCGATCGGCGAAAGCGCGTGGGGCCAGACCTTCTCGCTGACTGCGCGAAACGCTCGCTATTGCGTAAAGACCGCGACCGGGCGCTATGTATCGATGCTTGAGACTGAAGCCGACGGTCTGCGCGCACTAGCCGCGACACAGACGATTCGCGTGCCACAGGTTGCGGCGCAGACAGCGTGCGAGGACACAGCTGTTCTGGTGCTCGAATGGCTGAACATCAGTGGCGCCCGCAACGGCGCGGCGCTTGGCGATGCGCTCGCAGCACTTCATCGGGCGAATCCGCCGCGCGGTCCCGGCGGCGAGCGATTCGGCTGGACGCGCGATAACTGGATTGGAGGAACGCCGCAGCTCAATCGCTGGACCGACGGCTGGTGCACGTTCTTTCGCGAGCGAAGATTGGCGCCGCAGTTCGCGCTCGCCGCCCAGAACGGATTCGGCGGCAGGTTGCAGCGTGACGGCGATCGCCTGCTCGGCGCGTTATCGTCGATACTCGAAAGCCGCGACCCCGAGCCGTCGTTGTTGCATGGCGATCTCTGGTCCGGCAACGCGGCGATGCTCGCGAGCGGCGAGGCGGTGATCTTCGATCCCGCTGTCTATGTCGGCGACCGAGAAGCCGATATCGCGATGACGACGTTGTTCGGCGGATTCGACGCCGAGTTTTACGAAGCGTATTGCGACGCATGGCCACTCGGCGCCGGCTACGAGATTCGGCGCGACGTCTACAATCTCTATCACGTTCTCAACCATTTGAACCTGTTTGGAAGCGGCTACTTGGGGCAGGCGGAGCGCATCATCGGGCGTTTGCTCGAATGAACGGCCCCGGGTTCCTGTAGTCTAAAAGGCGTCCTCAGCGGCCCGTCCTTCGACAGGTCAGGACGTGGAATAGCGGTGCGTGCATGGTGTTCGTATGACCGTTACCATGAAAACGCTCATCCGCCTCGCCAGAGTTGCGGCGCTATGCGTCGGCGGCGCGCTCATTGCTGCATTGACCGGCGCGGCGCCTGCGCCGTCGAACGACGCGAAATTCGATGCGACACAAGCTGCCAAAGGCGCGGAGCTCGCCGCAATCGGCAACTGCGGCAGTTGTCACACCGCGGAAGACAGCAAGCCGTATGCCGGAGGCCGGCCGCTGTCCGCGCCGTTCGGCACCATCTATTCGACGAACATCACGCCCGATCCCGATGCCGGCATCGGCAAGTGGACCGAAGCCGAATTCGTCCGCGCGATGCACGACGGTGTCGATCGCGAAGGCCATGACTTGTATCCGGCGTTTCCGTACGACCATTTCACCAAGGTCACTGACGACGACGTCAAGGCGATCTATGCATTCGTGATGACGCGCGACCCCGCGCGAACTCAACGTCCGCGCAACGATTTGACGTTCCCGGCAAACTTTCGCGCATCGCTTCGCGCGTGGAAGGCGCTCTACT
>VBCG01000134.1:0-8039 GCA_005881895.1 Betaproteobacteria bacterium | reverse complement strand
TGCCGAAGGATTGGGACATTGCGGCGCGTGCCATACGCCGCGCAACGTGCTCGGCGCGGAGAAATTGAGCGATGCGTACGGCGGCGGTGACGCCGAGCATTGGCTTGCGCCGGCGATGAACGAGGATTCGCCTGCGCCGCTGCCGTGGACGGCTGACGAGATCTTCAATTATCTGCGCTACGGCTTCGACGCGCGCCATGGGATCGCAGCGGGTCCGATGGTCGATGTTGTGCAGAACTTGGCGAAGGCGCGCGAGGAAGACGTGCGCGCGATCGCCGTGTACATCGCTGATCGCATGCGTCGGCCGGTGCGACAAGCAAAGTCGAACGATGAGGCGAACGCTTTCGCGCAGCTGCAGGAATCGGCTGCGGTCCCGGGTATGGGACGCGACGCGATCCCGGCTCGCTCCGGCGGCGTGGCGTCCGATTCGGGCGCAGCGGTATTCGAGGGCGCGTGCGCAACGTGTCACTATTCCGGCTCCGGACTGCAATCGACCAAGCCGGTGCCGCTGGCGCTGACAACCTCCGTCAACGCACCCGATCCGCGCAATTTGATTCATGTTGTGCAAAGCGGCCTTTGGCCGGCGAGTGGCGAAAGAGGCGCGATGATGCCCGGCTTCGCAGCGGAGCTCACCGACGATCAACTGGTTGCGGTGGTGAGCTACGTGCGCGAGCGCTTCAGCCGGCAGCCGCCATGGCATGACGTGAGTCAAAACGTGCGTGCCATTCGCGGAACGGAACGACGATGATCGAGCTCAACGTCAATGGCCGGCCTCAGGCGGTCGATGCCGATCCCGCCACGCCACTCCTCTATGTGCTTCGCGATCACCTCGCGCTGAACGGCGCGAAATTCGGTTGCGGGCTCGGCCAGTGCGGCGCATGCACGGTGATGATTGACGGCAAGGCGGCGTTCTCCTGCGTGACGCCAATCTCGGCGCTTCCCGGACGCAAGATCACGACGGTCGAAGGACTTGGCACGGCCGACAATCCGGGTCCGCTGCAGCAAGCCTTCATCGACGAGCAGGCCGCGCAATGTGGTTACTGCATCGCCGGGATGATCATGCGCGCGCAGGCGTTGCTCGAAGCGAATCCTTCTCCAACCGACGATGATATTCGCCGGCACATGATGCCCAATCTATGCCGTTGCGGCACGCACATGCGGATTGTTCGCGCCGTGCAGCGCGCCGCGCGAACGATGAAGAATGTCAAGAACGGGGCTGGTGTCAACGTGACCACTAAATGAATTCGACTCCATCGCCCGGCTTATTGCTCTCGCGGCGTGAGTTTCTGACGACCGCCGGCGCGCTCGTCGTCGGCTTTTCGCTGGGAGCAGTCTCCGATCTCTTCGCCCAGCGGCCGCAAGAAGGGGCGAAGCTTCCGGGGAGCCTTGCATCGACGCCGATGCTTGACGCGTGGATTCGAATCGGTGCGGATGGCACGATTACCGTGTGCACCGGTAAAGGCGAGCTCGGACAAGGCATCAAGACGGCGCTTATTCAGATCGCGTCGGAAGAGTTGGGCGTGCAACCCGCGGCGATCAAGCCCGTCACTGCCGATACGCGGACAACGCCCGACGAAGGCTACACGGCCGGCAGCAATTCGATGAAGGACAGCGGCACCGCGATCCAGAACGCAGCGGCGCAGGTGCGCGAAATACTGATCGGCCGTGCGGCTGACAAGTTGACAGTCTCCGCGGATAAGCTCGTCGCGCGCGATGGCTTTGTCGTGACCGACGATGGTCGGCGCGCGGCCTTTGGCGAGCTCGTCGGCGACAACCTGACGCATGTGCGCGCGCAACCGCAGTCGAAACTCAAGGATCCGCGCACGTATGCGCTCGTCGGCAAGCCCCTTGCACGCGTTGATATTCCCGCCAAAGTCTCCGGCGGCGCCGCCTACGTGCAGGATCTGCGACTTCCCGGAATGCTTCATGCACGCGTGATCCGTCCACCCTCATACGGCGCGCGATTGCGCGACGTGAAAGTGGCTGACGCCGAAACGCTACCCGGCGTAATCAAAATCGTTCGCGATGGAAACTTTCTCGCCGTAGTCGCAGAGCACGAGTTTCAGGCAGTCGTCGCGATGCGCGCGCTGGCGACCAACGCGTCGTGGGAGATGCGCAATCGACTTCCCGACCCGTCCGATATCTACGGAACGCTGCGGCGCTTGCCCGCCGATGCGATCGTCGATCTCGACCTCAACGGTCAAGCAGCTGCGCCGGCGCGACGGTTGGAGGCGAGCTACCGGCGGCCATACCAGATGCACGGCGCGATCGGTCCGGCATGTGCCATTGCGCTGATGAAGGATGGGACGCTCACGGTGTGGACGCACAGCCAAGGCGTTTATCCGCTGCGCAAATCGATCGCCGAGCTCCTGCACCTGCCAGAGGATCGCATTCAATGCGTGCACGCCGAAGGCGCAGGCTGTTACGGGCACAACGGCGCGGACGATGCCGCCGCCGATGCCGCGCTGATCGCACGCGCGCTGCCCGATCGGCCGGTGCGCGTGCAATGGATGCGCGAGCAGGAACACGCGTGGGAACCGTACGGCCCGGCAATGATCGCGGACGTCAAAGCTGCGCTCGACGCGGACGGCAACGTCGTCGAATGGACCTACGATGTGTGGAGCAACGCGCACAGCACGCGTCCGGGCGGCGCCGGCAATCTGTTGCCCGCGTGGCATCTCGAAACGCCGTTCACGCAGCCCGTTCCCAAACCGATTCCCTTGCCGGAAGGCGGCGGCGATCGCAACGCGATTCCGCTGTACAAGTTTCCGAACGCGCGCGTCGTCCATCATTTCATCCCGTCGATGCCGGTGCGCGTCTCCGCACTGCGCGCGCTCGGTGCCTACGCGAACATCTTTGCGATCGAGAGCTTCATCGATGAGCTGGCCGCCGCCGCGAGCGTCGATCCGGTCGAGTTCCGTTTGCGTCATTTGGACGATCCGCGCGCACGCGACGTCATCGTGATGGCGGCGTCCCGTTTTGGCTGGGCGAATTATCCGGCGGGCAAAGGCCGCGGTCGCGGCTTCGCGTTTGCGCGTTACAAGAATCTCGGCGCGTACCTTGCGCTGGCAGTCGACATCGAGATTGACCGCGAATCGGGGCGCGTGAAAGTGCTGCGCGCGGTGGCGGCCGTCGATAGCGGACAGCCGGTCAACCCCGACGGCATTCGCAATCAAATCGAAGGCGGCATCGTGCAATCGGCGAGCTGGACACTCTACGAAGCGGTTTCGTTTGATACGAACGCCATCACCAGCACCGACTGGGGCAGCTATCCGATCGCGCGGTTTGCCGATGTTCCGGGAAACGTCGACGTGCACGTGATCGAGCGACCCGGTGCGCCGTTTCTTGGAACAGGCGAAGCGGCGCAGGGACCGACGGCTGCCGCGCTGGCGAATGCGATTGCGAATGCAACCGGTGCGCGACTCCGGGAGCTGCCGTTGTCTCGTACGCGAGTGAAGGCGACGATCGGCGTGTAGCCCGCGCTAAGCAGCGCTTTCGAGCGCCAACGCCATCGCGATCGCGTCGTCGTGCGTCATCGATCGTCCTGCCGCAAACTCGCTTTCGAACGCATGGCGATGCGCGCCACGAACCGCAGCGACCCACCGATTTTGGTCGGCACGGTCGCTCGGTAACAGCGATACGTTCACTGCTTCTCGCGCCGCCGCTGCGAATCCCAGCAACCGAGGTGCGGCCGGCGCGCCCGGGTGCGTACCGGCAATCGACTCGACGAGGCCAGCCAGGGAAGAGGTCACGCTTGTCTTCGCCACCGCACGCATACCTTCGAAGTACGCGCGGCGTGCCGCATCGCGATTGCCGTTTGCCTCGTGACAGCGCCCAGTGAGCCATAACGCCGTTGCTCGATGTTGGTGAAATCCAAGGCGCGCTTCCGCTGCGGCCGCGTCCTCAGCGTGTCGGAGCGCGAACGAATGGTCGCCAATTGCATGGAACACCTCGGCAACGACTAGCGCAGATCGCGCCGCGCAGTTGGGATCTTGCAGCCTGCTGAAGATCTTTGCGCTTTCCTCGCTCGCGTGACGGGCCTCCATCAGACGCCCGACGTTGAGCTCCAGCTTTCCGAGAGATCGCAGAGTGATCGCCGCGTCGTGCGTATTACCGAGCCGCACATGCTCGGTCAACGCGTTTTCCAGGAGCTCGCGGGCGCCGTCGAAGTCGAGGCGATCGAGTGCGGACTGACCGGCGTAAGTGCGAGCAAGCGCGGCCATCAGGACGCAACCGCCGCGATCGAAATGCGCCGCGCCTTCCAGAAACAGATGTTGCGCGTCGGTAAAGCAGCCGCGCAATTGCTTTGCGAGCGCGAAATGCCACGTCGCGAAACCGATGCCCCACGCGTCGTCGATGGAACGCGACAGCGTCAAACCCTTTTCAGCCATCGACTCGATGTAATCGGCGCCTTGCGAGTCGAGGGCACACGCGCGCCACAGCGTCGCCTCCGCCTCGCTACGCGTGTCCGACAGTCGCCGTGCAAGCGCGGCCGCCGCATCGAGGAGATCGGCGGCGTATCTCCGCTTATCCAAACGATACGCGAGTGCGCCTGCTCCAAGCCGCGCCTTAAGCCGTGTCGTGTCCTCGGTCACATGCGACTCGACCGCGCGTTCGAGGCGCTCGAATCCTTCGACGAAGTGTCCGCGCACGTTCCAGAAATCGTATAGCGCACCCGCAAGCCGCGCATATCCTTGCGCATCGGCGTCCGCAGCCCAATCGAGCGCCGCGCGCAGGTTGTCGTGCTCCGCCTCGAGGCGGTCGAGCCATTCCAGCACGTTTGCCTTGCGAAGCTCCGGCTCGGCTCGTTCAGCTAGCGCCACGAAGTAATTGAAATGCCGACGGCGCGCTGTATCCGCGTGTTGCGCGTCGAGCAATTTCTCCGTTGCGTATTGGCGAATCGTCTCGAGCATTCGATAACGCGTCTGCGCGCCCTCGTCGTACTCCACCAGCAATAACGACTTTGCGGCCAGACGTTCGATCGCGTCGAGCACGGTTGTTTCGTGAACCTCGTTCTCGGCACAGACTGCCTCGGCGGCGCCGAGCGTAAATCCGCTGGAGAATACCGACAGCGCCATCAACATGATGCGCTCGTCATCGGACAGCAGGTCGTAGCTCCAATCGACGAGCGCGCGCAGCGTTCGCTGGCGTGGCAATGCCGTCCGTCGTCCGCCCGTCAGCAGGCGAAACCGATCGTGCAGACGTTGTGCCAACTCGTCGACGGAAAGCGCGGTCAACCGCGCCGCGGCGAGCTCCAGCGCGAGCGGAATGCCGTCGAGGCGACGGCAGATTTGCGCAAGCGCACTGGCGTTACGAGTCGTAAGAGCGAATTCCGGAAGGACGCCTCGCGCCCGGTCGACGAAAAGTCGGACCGCTTCGCTTTGCGCCATGTCGTCGTCACCGCTCGCATCGTCCGCCGGCAGCGACAACGACGGTACGCGATACGTAAGCTCGCCGTCGATCCCCAACGCTTCGCGGGTGGTCGCCAGAATATGCAGCGTGGGTACCGCGCGCAAAAGGGACTGAGCGACATGGGCGGCTCCATCGATGACGTGTTCGCAGTTGTCGAGGAGCAGCAAGGTTCGTTTACCCGCGAGAGCGGTTTCGACGATGGCCAGCGCCGGAACGTCGCCCTCGGCGCGTGCGCCCAGCGCAGCGGCGATCGTATGCGCGATCTGTGCCGCATCGGCCAACGGCGCAAGCTCGACCAGCCACACGCCGTCGGCAAAGGTGTCGACCAGTTCTGCCGCGGCCTCGAGCATGAGGCGCGTCTTGCCGGTGCCGCCCGCTCCGACCAACGTCACCATTCGGAGGGCGCGAGCGTGCTTGCGTACGTCCGCGAGCGCGCGTTCACGGCCAACGAAGCTCGTCAACGGCGGCGGCAGATTCGTCCGCAGCGCTTCGCGCGTGCCGATCGGTGGAAATTCGGCCCGCAGTCCGGGGACGATGAGTTGGTAGAGACGTTCGGCGCGCGCGAAACCGCGCAGCGTGTGATCGCCGAGATCGCGGAGAAATCCACCCGCGGGTGTTTTCGAATCAAGGAGCGCGACGGTCGCCGCGCTAAGGAGAATCTGCTCGCCGTGCGCGGCGGCCATCACCCGAGCGGCTCGGGCCAAAGCGGGACCGCGAAAAATTTCGTCGTCCGCCGCTTCGGCGACGCCCGAATGCACGCCCATCCGCACACGAATCGGCGCGTCGCCCCAATTCTCCCGTATCAGCGAACGTTGTGCGTCGATGGCGGCGTGGACTGCCGAATCGGCATCGGCAAACGCCACGCAGAACGCATCGCCGACAACCCGAAATACGTCGCCGCCGTGCGCGCCGATCGACTCACGCAACAACGCGTTGTGCCGCGCGGTCGCGCCTCGCATCGCGTCGATGTTGCGATCCCACAGCGGCGTGCTGCCTTCGATGTCGGTGAACAGGAACGTCAGCGTCTGCGGCGAAGCCTTGCTGCTCATTGCGCGTGACTCGATCGCGGTCAGTCGCCCGACTTGATGTTGTTGTCCTTGACCACCTTGGCCCAGCGCTGCATTTCCTTGCGCACCAAGTCGTCGAGTTCCGCCGGCGGCGCGCCGAGCACTTCCATGCCCTGCGCCGATAGCTTTTCCGCAACCGCAGGCGTCTTCACCGCCTTGGCGAGCTCATCGTAAACACCTTTCACGAGAGCCGGCGGCAGTTTCGCCGGCGCAAACACCCCCCACCAGGTGTACGCCTCGAAACCGGGTGCTCCCTGCTTAGCGATCGGTTCGACGCCCGGCAAATTTGGATCGGGCTTCGCCGACGTCACCGCGATCGCGCGCAAGCGACCGGATGTCACGTAGGGACTTACGAGAAACACCGAGCCGATCGCCAGCGGAACCTGATTGCCGATTGCATCGTTCATCAGCGGACCGCCGCCACGATACGGAACGTGATTGAACTCGACCGCGAGCTGATTGCCGAGCTGCGCCATCGCGAGATGACCGAGGCTGCCGGCACCGATTGTTCCGTACGACACGCTGCCCGGTTTCGCTTTCGCTGCAGCGACGACATCGCGAAACGACTTATACGGTTGATCGGGATGCGTGACGAGCGCCATGCCGCCTTTGCCGACGAGCATGACCGGCATCAAATCGCGGAGCGTGTCAAACGGGAGATTTGGAATCAGCGCCGGATTGACCGCATGCGTGTCGAAGACAACGGCAAGCGTGTAACCGTCGGGATCCGCTTTCGCGACCGCCGCGGTGCCGATCGATCCGGACGCGCCGCCGCGATTTTCGACAATGACTTGTTGGCCCGTCTGCTGCGCCAACTGCTGCGCCAGAATGCGCGCGACCTGATCGACCGAGCCACCAGGCGGGAAGACGGCGATCAGCTTGACCGGTTTCGAAGGCCAGTTCTGTCCGGCGGCGGCCGGCGCGAACGATGCGGCGAGAAGGAACGAAAGCGATGCAAATACGATGCGGACGGTTTTCATGCAACGCTCCGAAAAGATGCACGCAGCCGCATTCTTGCCTACTTTTTCGGGCACGTGAACCGTGAACCATAAACCGCCCCCCGGGGGATCCTCAAGCGCGTGCTGGATGTGCTGGCGATGAACGACAGTACCGATGTCACGAGCCGCATCGGCAACACGGCGCCGGGAACGAAGATTGCGCTCGAGTTGTGGCGCGACGGCAAGCCGGTGAATGTCACCGCGACCGTCTCGACGTTCGACGAAGAAAAAGTTGCGAAGTCGGACGACAGTTCGGGCGACAAGGGCGGCAAGTTGGGCCTCGCGCTTCGTCCGTTGACGCCTGACGAGAAAAAGGAAGTCGGCCACGACGGTCTCGTCGTCGAAAACGCGACCGGTCCGGCCGCGCGCGCGGGCATTCAGTCCGGCGACCTGGTCGTTGGCGTCGGCACGCAGAAGATCACCTCGATCGACGAACTGAAGAAACATGTCGACAAGGCAGGCAAGAGCATCGCGCTGTTGATCGAGCGCGACGGCCGGCAGATCTATGTGCCGGTTCGGTTGTCTTAATCCTTGGCTACGCGGGGTATGACTCGGGACTCCA
>VBCG01000058.1 GCA_005881895.1 Betaproteobacteria bacterium | reverse complement strand
CTAGTCCGCGGCGCTCGCGTATTCGATCGCCTGAAGGAGCAGGACACCGAGCGGCTCGTGCAGGGCGCGCGTCTACTGTCGGCCGATTACGCGTTTCGCGACGCAGTTTCGAGCGGCGACGGCGGAACGATTGCGTCGGTCCTCTGGAATCACAGCAAACGCATCGATGCCGACTTCATGATGCTCGTCGGTCTCGACGGACGCGTGATCGCGGATACGAGCGGCGATGGGTGGGGCAAGCCATTTCCATTTCCCCGCCTGCTCAATCAGGCCGTCGAATCGAAACGCTCGAGCTCGATGATCGTCGTCGGCGGACGCTTGCACGAGATCGTTACCGTGCCCGTACTGGCGCCCGTGCCGATTGCATGGGTCGCCGTCGGGTTCAATGTCAACGACGCGCTCGCAAAAAATCTCGGCAAGCTTACCGGCTTTCACGTGTCGCTATTGAGTCGCCGCGGCGAAGAGGCGTGGCAGCTACAGGCCAGCACGCTTACGCCGCCGGAACGAGAACGGTTCGCACGCGACTTCACCGCCGGCCGCTTCGTCGCCACCGACAGCAACGGCAACGCGACGTTGAGCGACGATGCGGTCACGCGCGTAGTGCAATTGCCGGCCGGTCCGGGCGAACAAGTTGCCGCGGTGCTGCAGAAGCCGATCGCCGAGGCACTCGAGCCGTTTCGTGAGCTGCAACAACAGCTCTTGCTGGTGTCGCTGCTCGCGATCTTCATCTCGATCTTCGCGAGCATGCTGATTGCGCGCGGCATCGCGCGGCCCGTACGCGAGCTGGCCGAAGTGGCGCGCCGGATCGCCAGTGGCGACTATTCGACCGACCCGCCCCAACCGCGCAGCGACGAGCTCGGCGATCTGGCGACGGCGTTTCGAACGATGCAGAACCGGATTGCAGCGCGCGAATCGCGCATCATGGATCTTGCCTATCGCGACACGCTGACCGGCCTGCCCAATCGCGCCAAGTTCAGCGAACGATTGGAAGCGGTGCTGATCACCGCGCACGACACCGATCTACCCGTCGGCGTGCTGTTGATGGACCTCGACAACTTCAAGTACGTGAACGACACGCTCGGCCATTCGATTGGCGATCTTCTGCTGCGCGAAGTTGCGTCACGCTTGCGTGCCGCCGTCACCGCCAGCAACGCCATTGTTGCGCGTCTCGGCGGTGACGAATTCGCCGTGCTGTTGCCGGGATGCAACGCCGGCGAAGCGCGCCATGTCGCGCGCGCGATCTTGATTTCGCTCGAAGTCCCGATGGCATTCGAAGGTCACGCGGTCGACGTCCGCGCGAGTATCGGTGTCGCCGCGTATCCCGATCACGGGCTCGAACGCTCGACACTGATGCGCCATGCCGACGTCGCGATGTACGCGGCAAAGCGCAACAACGTCGGCTCGTTGATCTGGCACGAACGTTACGAACAGCACAGTCATGAACGCCTCTCGCTGATCAGCGACCTCCGCCGCGCAATCGACAACGACGAGTTGCTGCTCATGTATCAGCCCAAGGTGCCGCTCGGCCGCGACCGCGAGTTTCACGTTGAGGCGCTCGTGCGCTGGCAGCACCCCGGCCGCGGAATGGTGCCGCCGATGGAATTCATTCCGTTTGCGGAACAGACCGGCTCAATTCGCGCGATCACGCATTGGGTTGTCGCGCATGCCGTCCAACAATGCGCGGCGTGGCGTCGCGAGGGCGTGCCGATGAACATGTCGGTAAACATCTCGGCGCGCGATTTGATGGACGCGGAGTTGCCGGTCCGCTTCGCAGCCATGCTCGAGCAATACGATTGCAAGGCGCAATGGATCACACTCGAGATTACCGAAAGCGCGATTCTCGACGACCAGGGCCATGCGGTCGAAAACCTCCAACTATTGCATTCGCTGGGTTGCCACCTCGCCATCGACGACTACGGCACCGGCTATTCATCGCTCGCCTACTTGCGGCGACTGCCGCTGCACGAGATCAAGATCGACAAGTCGTTCGTCCAGCGGATGGCGCGCGATGCCAGCGATGCCGTGATCGTGCGCTCGACGATCGATCTCGCGCATAACATGGGTCTCACCGTCGTGGCCGAAGGCGTCGAGGACGAAGTGACGCTCGAGCGTCTCCGCAGCATGAGCTGCGACATGGCGCAGGGCTACCATCTGAGCAAGCCGTTGATGGCCGCTGACGTCGTGACGTGGATACGCAGCGTATCGCGCGTGCGCACTGCGCAAGAGCCCGCGGAGATCCGGCGCGTCGGTTGATCGGTTGAATCGATTAAGCTTGCGGCTTCGTCGATTCAAGAGCGCTTCGCGGAGATGTCCGCCTACCCTCATCTACTCGCACCGCTCGATCTCGGTTTCACCACGCTCAAGAACCGCGTGCTCATGGGCTCGATGCACACGGGCCTCGAGGAAGCGCCGGATGGGCACGCCAAGCTGGCGGCTTTCTACGCGGAGCGTGCTCGCGGAGGCGTCGCGTTGATCGTCACCGGCGGGATTGCGCCCAATTTCCGCGGTCGGCTCGAGCCGCGCGCTGCGCAGCTTTCATTCGGCTGGCAGGTGAAGCGTCATCGCCTCGTGACGGACGCCGTGCACGCGGCCGGCGGGCGCATCGCCTTGCAGATTCTGCACGCCGGTCGCTACGCCTATCACCCGTTCGCGGTGGCGCCGTCGCCGGTCCGTTCGCCCATCACGCGGTTCAAGCCGCGCGCGCTCACAAGCCGGGGCGTGCGCCGAACAATCGCGGGCTTCGTGCGCTGCGCGACGCTAGCGCAACGCGCGGGCTATGACGGTGTCGAGATCATGGGGTCCGAGGGCTACCTGATCAATCAGTTCATCGCGCCACAAACTAATTTTCGTGACGACGAATGGGGCGGCGCGTTAGAGAATCGGATTCGTCTCGCCGTCGACATCGTGCGCCGCACGCGCCAAGCAGTGGGTCGCGAATTCATCATCATTTACCGGCTGTCGATGCTCGATCTGGTTGAAGGCGGCAGTGCCTGGGACGAGGTCGCGATACTGGCGCAACGCGTTGAAGCGGCGGGGGCCACGATCATCAACACCGGCATCGGCTGGCACGAGGCACGCATCCCGACGATTGCAACGATGGTGCCGCGCGCGGCGTTTGCGTGGGTGACGCGCCGCTTGAAGGGCGCGGTTTCGATTCCGCTGATCGCGACCAATCGCATCAACGATCCGGCGGTTGCGGAAGACATCATCGCGCGCGGCGACGCCGACATGGTGTCGATGGCGCGGCCGTTCCTTGCCGATCCCGCGTTCGTGACCAAAGCGGCGGAAGGACGCGCGGACGAAATCAACACGTGCATCGGCTGCAACCAGGCTTGTCTCGACCATATCTTCGCGCGGGCGATCGCGTCGTGTCTCGTCAATCCGTTCGCGTGTCGCGAGACCGAGCTGGTGCTCGTTCCGACGCGCAAGCAGCGCAAGATCGCGGTCGTCGGTGCGGGTCCGGCGGGTCTCGCGGCAGCGACGATCGCCGCGGAACGGGGGCACGATGTCACGCTGTACGACGCTGCCGGCGAAATAGGCGGTCAGTTCAATCTGGCGCGGCGCATTCCCGGCAAGGAGGAATTTGCGGAGACGTTGCGCTATTTCCGTGTGCGGCTCGCGCGGCTCGGCGTCAACGTCGAATTGAACCGTCGTGTCGTTGCCGACGACTTGCGCGATTTCGACGAAGTGATCGTGGCGACCGGCGTGGTCCCGCGTCGCCCGGCGATTCCCGGCATCGATCATCCGAAAGTGGCGAGCTATGTCGAAATTATCGAAGGGCGCAGATATGCCGGTGAAAAGGTCGCGATCGTAGGCGCCGGTGGAATCGGCTTCGATGTGGCAGAGCTTCTCACGGCCGTCGACGAAGTCGACGGACACGCGAGCGACGGCCTGCGCGACAATCCGGCCATTGTGGCCTTTCGCGATGAATGGGGAATCGACGCGGATTACAAGCTGCGTGGCGGACTCAAGCCGGCGCGAGCGGACGTGGCGCCGCGCCAGCTGTCGCTGCTGCAGCGCAAAGAGGCGAAAGTTGGCGCAGGCCTTGCGAAGACGACGGGCTGGATTCGACGGACGCAGCTTCGTAAACGCGGCGTTGTGATGATCGCCGGCGTCGAATACGAGCGCATCGACGATGCGGGCATTCGTGTCAACGTCGAGGGTCGCTCGCAGTGCTATGACGTCGATACGATCGTCATCTGCGCCGGACAGGAATCGCGCCGCGAATTGGTGCCTGACCTCGCACGACTGGGTATCAAAGCGATGGTGATCGGCGGCGCCGACGTCGCAGTGGAGCTCGATGCGAAACGGGCGATCGACCAGGGGACGCGCGTCGCGTTGGCGCTGTAGGCGCAATCCAATTCATTCGACCCTGCTCGCGAGCGCCGCAGCGCGTTTCAAATCGTCGATGAGCGCCCGCATCAGCGTTTCCTTCGCGTCGTCGTCCGGTGCGCGTAGCACGGCGGCGGGGTGATACGTGGCGAAGATGCGCGCGCCCGCTGAATGATGAAGATCGCTCGCCCGCGCCGCGGCGATCGTCACGCGCGTGCCGGTGACCGCGCGTAGCGCCGTTGCGCCCAACGCGACGATGACCTTGGGACGAACGGCGCCGATCTCCCGCTCGAGCCACTCGTTGCATGCGGCCATTTGTCGCTGCGTCGGCGTCTTATGGATTCGGCGCTTGCCGCGCGGCTCCCAGCTGAAATGCTTGACCGCATTGGTCAGATAGAAATCGGCGGGCTCGATGCCGGCTTCGCCAAGAAGCTGCCGCAACAATTTGCCGGCCGGTCCGACGAAGGGCTTGCCTTGCCGATCTTCGTCGTCGCCGGGCACCTCACCGACGAGCATGAGGCGAGCCTTGCGGGAGCCTTCGCCGGCGACACCCTGCGTCGCGCGTTCCCACAGCTCGCAACGACGGCACGCGTCGATGTCGCTTTTTTGCGGTAGTGGCTCGGCGGGCGGCTTGGCCATCGCGCGCTCCTGGCATGGCGATGCGGCGCGTGCATCGTCCCTGCAAACTGTGAATCGCAGACGGCTGCCGAGTTCCGTGGCGCGCCAATTATCAAGCACCGCGCCCGCGGCCGAGGAACGCCCCGTCAGGTCAGCTCGGACATTTTTCGCTGCACCCAACGCGCCACACCGGCGAAATCCCGGAACTCTTCGATTGCGCGTGCGTCGACGTCGTCGAAGCGCTCGCGCAAAATCCGAGAGAGCGCGCGGCCCGGTCCCAGCTCGACGAAGACGCGACAGCCGCGCTCGTGCAGCGCGTCCAAGCATTGCGACCATTCGACCGTATGTGAGATTTGCGCTGACAGCGTCGCGATGGCGCGGTCGCGAGTTGTGACCACGCCAGCGTCGATCCCCGCAATCACCGGCGTGGTCGGCGCGGCCAATGTCGAGCGTTCGAGCGCGATCCGGAAATCGTCGACTGCCGCAGCGAGAAGCGGCGTATGCGATGCAATGCCGACGCGTAGATCGGTCAGTTTGGCGCCGGCGCTTTCGCAACGCTCTCGAATACGATCGAGCGCAGCGGCGCTGCCTCCGACAACGAATGCGTCATCGCCCGTCGCGATCGCGATGAATGCTCGCGTTGCCTCGCATAGGCGACGCAACGCAGGCCGTGAGAGTCCGCGGACGCCGATCAATCCACCCGGATTGGTAACGGCTGCGGCATCCATTGCTGTGGCGCGCGCACGCGCAAGACGGGCGACTTCGCCAGCGCTGAGAGCGCCACTCACGCCGTAACACGCGAGCTCGCCGACGCTGTACCCCGCAAGCGCCGCAGGAGCGGGCAACTGGCTTCGCAGCCACGCCCACTGCGCGAGCTGCAAAACGCAAATCAACGGTTGTGCAATCGCGTTGTGGTAAATCACGTCGCCCTGCTCGAGCCATGCGCGGGGATCCTCGCCAAGCGCTCGCGCGGCATCGTCGATCACGCGCGCGCCTTCGACATGCGCGCCGACTTGATCGAAAAGTGCCGGGTGCTGGGCGCCCTGACCGGGGCACAGCACGGCAAGCGTCATCGGATCGTTTGCTGAATCTCGTGGACGAACAAGGTGGCCGCGAAAAGATCGGCGGACCCGCCCGGCGAAAGACGTCGCGCGACGAATTCGCGGTGGATGGCCTCGGCACGCGCGAGAGGGTCGTTCGCATGCACGTCGCCCGCCTCTTGGAACTCACGGGCGCGGCCGCGGACGAACGCCAGACCTTCCGCGCCGCCGCGATAAAGAAGGTTCGTGTCGTCCAAAGACGCGAGCAACGCGAAAAACGCCGATACACGCGCGTGGCGCGCATCGCAACCGCGGGCGAGCGCGCCGCGCAAGGCCGGAAGCGCAACGTCAAAGACTGCGGGAAACGCGCGCCGCGCTTCGTCGCGCGCCCCGCCGACGCCGTAGCGGCAATACGCTTGCATCCCGTGAGAAACCGGTACAGCCGAACGCTGCGTGGCGACGAGCAGCGCCGCGCCCCACCGCGCGATCAGCACGCGCCGTAGCGTCGCATCGTCCGCAATTTCGGCTCTGGCACGGGTCCGCGCGGCAGCTGCGCACAGAAGGCCCAGCGCGAAAATGGCGCCGCGGTGCGTGTTGATGCCGCCCGTCGCAATGAGCATTCGCGACTCCGCGCGCACGCCGAGCCGGCGCAGCGTCTCGAACGGCGCACCGGCTGCGCCCGCGTCCGCGACCTCGCTCCAATAGCGCGATAGCGCAAACAAGCTGCGCACGAATGTAGCTGCGTCCATGTCCGCATGAGCGCCGCTGTCTCGGAGGCTGACGAGCCCGGGCTTGGGGTATAGCGCGAGCTCCCGCCAAAGACTTTTCGTCGCGGCGCACGCAATCAAGCAATGCCCGTCCGCGGGGCGCGATCGATTCGCGATCGGCGCAGCAATGATCGCCGCCTTCATGCGGGCACTCGCTCGAGCCGCTCCGCAAGCGCTGTCTTCGAGACAAGCGCGGCGCCCCTGAGGCTTTTCACCAGAACGCGTCCATCGGACTTCGCACATTTCCATTCGCGCCACGCAACCGCATCCCCGCCGGGAAAGATGATTTCACCGTCGAGGCGAATTGCGGTTCGGCGCTCGAATCGATCGAACAACGCAATCGCGGTGTTGATCTCGCCCATGTCTTTGGGCTCGAACAATAAGTCGATATCGGACCGCTCGTGAAGATAGACGAGCCCCGTCTGTGCCTGCCAGGCCGCCGACCCGAAGACACGCAGCGCGACACGTGCGCCCGTTGCGTCGTGCGCGAGCGGGGCAAGGGCGCGTTGCCATGCCGGTTCCATTGCCTTGACGACATCGTCGAGCGCGAACGGCAGTGCATGCGCCGCAGTGCCGTCGTTCGTGACGTTGAATTTGAGACGTCTTTTGCCAAGCGCGGGAGGAAGCGAAAGCCCGACCGCAATGTTTTCGCCCGCAAAGAATATTTCGCCCTCATCCGGTCGACGCACAACAAGCGGCCAGCCGCGCGAGGACCAAAGGCCGATCGCGCCGCGCTCGGTCGCGTCGCGGGCGCTGTCCGCCAACGAAGCGTGTGCAAGCGCCGTCGGCCACACGCGCATGTGACGAGCGAGCACGATCGTGTTGCATATCCCGCTCATTCGGAGGCTGCCCGTTCGGCGATTGCCGCGGCGAGCTTTCGTCCGCCGCGTGCACGTCCGACGTCACGGCGCGTGTCGGTCGTGGGAGCATCGCGTAACGCCGCCATCAAGTGTGTTGCGAGATCGCCGGCCCAAAGCGCATCGATCGCGCCCATCTGCGCGTAATTCTCGGCACCGGGCGCGAACACCGGCGACGTCGCCGCCAATGCGCGCAGCCGTTCCTCCGGAAGCCGTGTCACGCGCGCCATTGCCGGAAGGTTCATCACGCGTATTTCCGCGTGCGGCAGCGCAGCGCATAGATCTGCCATCATGCCGCTCGCGAGAAAGCCGCCGGACAGCGCTTGATCGTAGACCAATGCCAACACGCGATGGCCGCGCGCTCGCGCAAGCTCGACGCATTGCGCGAGATGCGCCATGTAGCGATGAATGCCGAGCAATTCGTCGCGATGGCGCAATCGCTGGCCTTGCGTATCGACCAGGAACAGGATCGGACGACCGGGATGATCGCGCATCGTGGCGACCACGCGCTTCGCCATCGCCAGCGTCAGCTCGACGCCGATCTCGGCGTGATTCGTCGATCCAACGACGGCGAACGCCGTATCGCCGCAATGCCCGGTGCCGGACAACAAATCGTCCACCGCCACGATGTCGTGACCGCGGTCGAAAAGGCCGTCGGCGACAGCATGCCAATCCATCACGTGTTCCTACGCTGCCCGCAATCGCTTCGAGAGCGCGATCAAAGCGTCGGTCGCGAGGAGCGGCACGTTCGCCGGCTTATCGAAACCGAGATCGCGCCAGATGTCTTCACCATCGGTGTACGCGCCGAAGCGCTCGAGGCGCTCATCGAGCGTGCGCTGCTCGCGTTCAAGGGAAGCAAGTTCCAGCTCCTCACCCGTGCGAACCGCTTGTGCGAGGGCGGACCGAAACGCGGGTTGGCGATCATCGACCAACGTCGCGCAATCGCCAAGGAGAAAACGGTGCTTGCCGCCGACGGTACGCCAGACCAGTGCGCGGTCCAGCGAATCGAATTCCTCGACGCCGTGCGCGGTCTCGATCACTTCGGGTCCCGAGAGACCCAAGCGGCCCTCTTCGGACATCACGATGCTCGTGCAACATCCGGCGGCGATGCCCATGCCGCCGAAGCAGCCGAACTTGCCGCCGATCGCGGCCACGACGGGAATTCCACGCACGCGTGTCGCGCAGATTGCGCGTATCACTTCCGATACGGCGATCAACCCTGCATTGGCTTCCTGCAGCCGCACGCCACCCGTTTCGAGCAACAGAACAACGCCTGCGACACGAGCTGCCTTCGCACGCTCGAACAATCCGACGATCTTCGCGCCCTGGACTTCACCGACGGCGCCGCCCATGAAACCGCCCTCCTGCGCAGCGACGAGAACGGGGAGTCCTTCAAGCGCGCCGCTGCCGATCACGACGCCGTCATCGAATGCCACGGGCAGATCGAGCGCCTTGAGATGCGGCGACAGCGTTCTCGCCGTCGGTGGCAAGATCTCATGCCAGGATCCGGGATCCAGAATGCCGGCGATGCGCTCGCGGGCCGTCGCTTCGTAATAGCTTTGCATGTTCAGGCCGGATCGCGGCGCGTGAATTCCTCGATCGCCTGATCGAGCCGCAGCGAGACGATCGCGGGTGTGGCGCCGGCATCGTTGATCGAAATGCGAATGCCGCCCACGCGATGGCGCTCGAAGAAGTCGGTCATCACGGCTTGCCACACGTCACCAAAACCATTCGCCGCCGTCCTGATTTCAATTGCACACGCATCGGTTTGCGGCGCCGGCTCGATCAGGACTTCCAGATTGCCCGACGCGACGACGCCCACGAGGCAAGCATCCGATGCAGCAGCTACACGACTGCCTCCATCGAATCGGAATTGCAATCGTTCCATGTCGGCCCTACCAATTCCGAAAGCGCTTCGGCGGCTGATAAAGCCCACCCGAGGCGCGCACGAGATCCTTGATCGACCGCGCCGCGAGCAGATCCCTTGTCGCGTCGCGCTTGTCGATGCCGAGGTCCTCGGCGCGACGGATCACGCCTCGCTGACGCAACTTCGCGACGGCGACACGATCGCGCGAAAGCCCGACTGCGGTATAACCGGCCACGCCGCGAATCGCCTGCTCGCGTTCGTCGTCGTCGCGGCACAACAGCAAATTGGCTATGCCCTCCTCGGTCAGGATGTGCGTGACGTCGTCGCCGTAGATCATGATCGGCGGCAACGCCATGTTGGCCGACTCGGCCAGGTCCCATGCATCGAGCCGTTCGACGAACGCAGGCTCCATGTGCTCGCGAAACGTCTCGACCATCTGCACGACGAGCTTGCGGCCGCGCGGCGCCGCGCCGTTGCCGCGATGCGCTTCCCGCCCGGCAGTGAGCCACGCATGCGTCGCATGCCGCCGGCCGCGCGCGTCGGAGCCCATGTTCGGCGCGCCGCCGAATCCCGCGATCCGTCCGAGCGTGGCCGTCGAGCTGTTGCCCGCGAGATCGATTTGCAGCGTCGAGCCAATGAACATGTCGCAGGCGTAGTGGCCCGCAGTCTGGCAGAACGCGCGATTGCTGCGCATCGAGCCGTCGGATCCGGTGAAGAAAATGTCCGGTCGCGCGCGGATATAGTCCTCCATTCCAAGCTCCGATCCGAACGAATGCACGGACTCGACGAAACCTGCTTCGATCGCGGGGATCAGCGTCGGATGCGGATTCAACGCCCAGTAGCGGCAAATTTTTCCCCGCAGGCCCAGTGACTCTGCGTAAGTCGGCAGCAACAGCTCGATGGCCGCGGTGTCGAAGCCGATGCCGTGGTTCAGGCGGTCGACGCCGTACTCGGCATAGATGCCTTTGATGGCCATCATCGCCATCAACACCTGGATCTCCGAGATCATCGCGGGATCGCGCGTGAAGAGCGGCTCGATGTAGTGCGGCGTCGGGCTTTGGACGACGAAGTCGACCCAATCGGATGGAATGTCGATCCGCGGCAGCACGTCGATCAACTCGTTCACCTGCGCGATGACGAGGCCATTCTTGAACGCCGTCGCTTCGGCGATGACCGGCGTGTCCTCCGTATTCGGTCCCGTATACAAATTGCCCTCGCGGTCCGCTGCCTGCGCGGCAACGAGCGCGACGTCGGGCGTGAGATCGATGAAATAGCGGCCGAACAATTCCAGATACGTGTGGATCGCGCCAATCGCGATTTGACCGTTGCCCGCGAGCTTTGCGAGGCGCGCCGCTTGCGGACCCGAGAACGAAAAGTCGAGCCGCGACGCGATGCCGCGCTCGAACACGTCGAGATGCTCGGGTAGCGCAAGCACCGACTGGACGATGTGCAAATCGTAGACGCGCCCGCGGTCGACCGCGGTCAGCGCACGCGCGAGAAAATCGGCCTGCTTCTGGTTGTTGCCCTCGATGCACACGCGATCGGCGGGCTCGATCGCCTCTTCGAGCAGAGCGACTATGGCATCGGCATCAACCAGCTTGCCCGTGAGCCGCGCCCCCAAGCGCGTCGCCGCACGCTCGAGACGGAGCGCACGTCGCTGCACGCGCTTGTTCCAGATACGCGGCGGGGCCGTGCGCGCGTAGTGCGCGGCCCCGCCGCTTGCGGCCTCATTGACCAATTCGGCCGCTGCGCTGCCCCCGTGGGGGGAGTAATTTGCGCCTTGGGGCGGCCCTTCGGCGCTCATCGTGAACCCATCACCCAGTTCGGAAACCCCGTGGCGATTCCCGGAAAGAAGCAGATCAGGAAGATCGCGACGAACATGAGCGCGACGAACGGCATGACGCCCCAAACGACGTCGCGTAGCGGGATGTCTGGCGCGATATTCTTGATGACGAAAATGTTGAGCCCGACGGGCGGATGGATGAGGCCCATCTCCATGACGATCGTCATCAGCACGCCGAACCAGATCAAGTCGAAGCCGGCGGTCTTGAGCGGCGGCAGGATGATCGGCGCCGTCATCAGGATGATCGACACCGGCGGGAGGAAAAATCCGAGAACGATCACCATGAACAGAATCGCGGCGAGCAGGAACCACTTCGATAGATGCAAGTCGACGATGCCTTGCGCGGCGGATTGGCTGATGTGCAGGTAGCTCATCACGTAGGAGAAGAACAGCGACATGCCGATGATAAACATCAGCATCGTCGATTCCTTGAGCGTTGCGCCGAGAATCGGGCGCACGTCGTTCGGCCGCCAGACGTGATAGACAATGGCGATCAAGAGCAACGCCAGCACTGCACCGAGACCCGCGGTCTCCGAGGGTGTCGCGTAGCCGCCGTACAGCGCGACCATCACGCCGATCAGCAGAATCACGAATGGCAAGACCCGCGGCAGCATCTCGACCTTTTCGTGCAGCGTGTATTGCTTCTGATCAAGATAGGCCGACGCCGTGCCCGCGCGCGCGAACGCGGTGTGCGCTGCCGCGTATTCCTTCCGGTAACGGTACGCGGCATAGAGCGCAAACAGCGCGACGAGGAGGAGACCCGGCCCGATCCCGGCAAGGAACAATCGCCCGAGCGAAACCTCGGCGGCAACCGCGTAGAGAATCATCGTGATCGACGGCGGCAGCAGAATGCCGAGCGTGCCGCCGGCGGCAATGATGCCCGCTGCGAATCCCGGCGAATAGCCGCGCTTGCGCATTTCCGGAATGCCGGCGCTTCCAATCGCGGAGCACGTTGCGGGACTTGAACCTGCCATTGCTGCGAACAGCGCGCAGGTGAAGACGTTGGCGATGCCGAGACCGCCCGGGATGCGCTGCATCCACGCATGCATGGCGAGGTAGAGATCGCGACCTGCGTCCGAGCGGCCGATCGCCGCGCCTTTGAGGATGAACAGCGGAATCGATAAGAGCGTAATGCTCGCCATCTCCTCGTAGACGTTTTGCGTGACCGTATCGAGCGACGACGCGGGCATGAAGACGGCCATGAACAGCAGCGCAACGAAGCCGAGCGAGAACGAGATCGGCATGCCCGAGAACATCACGACCAAGGTGACGCCGCCGAACAAGAGCCCGAGCGAAAGCACGCTCATCGATGTGCCCTTCTCACGAGCGCTTTCCGCTTCGCGCGAAATGCGCCGCCAGCTGCAATGCGATCTGCGCGACAAGCAGCGTCATCCCGAGCGCCATCAGTCCGTAAGGGATCGTCAGCGGGGGCGAGAACGTCGACGACGTCGTCATCTTGTCGACCCACGCCTCATGAAACAGCGTCCACGATTTCCATGCAAAGAACGCGCAAAACGAAAGCGTCAGCGCATCGACGATGACGATCCGCACGCGATTGGCCGATGGCGGAAGAATCGATGCCACTGCTTCGATGCCAATGTGGCCGCGCTGCGCCTGAACCCATGCACCGGCCAGAAAGACGGCGCCGACGATGCTGAATACGGCTATCTCGTCCTGCCAATCCGTTGCGGCGCGGAATAGATACCGCGAGAACACGCTGTAGGTCAGCACGAACGACGCGACGAGGAGCGCGATCATGCCGAAGAGCATCATCAGCTTGTTGACGCCGATCATCGCGCGCTCGAGCGCGCCCAAGGTTCCTGCGTGGATTGTCGTCCTCGGTTCGACCGCGCCGGCGAGGTCGACGTCCTGGTTCATTGGACTCTAACGCTCACAAGACCTTCTGGGCCAGCGCCAGAAGCTTCGCGCAGTTCTCGTTCTTGTCGGCGAAGTCCTTCCACACCGGCTTCGCGATCGTCTGCCATTTCGCGAGCGTCGCGTCGTCCAGGTCGGACACTTTCGCGCCGGCTTTCGTATAGACGTTGGCGACTGCAATGTCATCGGCTTTCGCGCTATCGACCGCGAACTTTTCCAGCTCGGCGCCGACGGTCATGATCGCGTCCTGTTGGGGCTTCGGCAGCTTGTCGAAAACCTGCTTCGACATCATCAACGGCTCGAACATGAACCAGTACGACTTGCCGCGGCCACTCGT
Organism: Betaproteobacteria bacterium; assembly: GCA_005881895.1. Lineage (GTDB taxonomy): Bacteria > Pseudomonadota > Gammaproteobacteria > Burkholderiales > Casimicrobiaceae > VBCG01. The sequence goes on along the minus strand of VBCG01000058.1, from coordinate 27,021 downwards.
CAGGAACTTCGAGACTTCCTCTAAACGGAAAGAAATGAGACTCGTCGACGACGTGAGCGCAGCGTCCATCGCGCCGGTCTGCATCGCGGCGTAAATCTCATTCGAAGGCAGCGAGAGAACCGACGCGCCGGCGTCCTTGAACATCATGTCCATCTCGCGGCTGCCGCCGCGCACCTTGATCCCCTTCGCGTCGTCGGGCCCGACGAGCGGCCTCGACCGGCTGGCGACGCCACCCGCCTGCCATATCCAGGTCACGATGATCACGCCTTTTTCTGCCAAAACCTGCGACAGGAATTTGCCGATCTCCGCATTCTTCCATTTGCTGCCGATGTCGTACGACGGCACGAGCGCGGGCAAGAGACCAATGTTGGTTTCGGGGACTTCCCCGCCCGCGTACGACAGCGGAACCAGCGATAAATCGAGCGCGCCGCGCCGCAACGCGCTGAATTGGGAATTGACCTTGACGAGCGACGAGTTCGGATAGATGTCGAACTTGAGCGCGCCATTCGTGCGCTTTTCGACGTCTGCCGCGAACTTGCGCACCAGGCGATCGCGGAAATCGCCTTGATCGATCGTTCCGCCGGGGAACTGGTGGGAGATCTTGAGCGTCGTCGCGCTCTGGGCGAATGCCCTGGAGGCAAACCCGAGCGGAAGCGTGGCGATGGCGCTCGAGAGCAAACGACGGCGAGTCAGATTCATGTTTCCTCCTCAGGTTGGTGCGGAATCGGGCATGCAGGATTTATCGTTTTGTATACAGAAAGAATAGGAGGAATCGATGGGAGCGTCAAGGCAGTAGTCCGCGTGTACGCGACGGGCGGTGTCGCACCGTTCCATGGTCGAGCGTTATACATATTGTTGACTTCCTCGCTCGTTGAGGATAGGTTTGCATACAAACGCGGGGCGATATGAACCCGTAAGGCATTAAGCCGAATACAAAAAATGCTCGGCGGATCGGAGGGTTCCGCAATGCACTGTAATCGAGGCGGCGCGTGTGCGTCCATCGCCGTGTCCGTTTTCGCCCTGTCATCTGTCGTGCCCCAGCGACCTTGTTTGGTCACAGTACTGACGCTCGATTGAAGAACGTTATTTTTCGAATCCAGGCGGAAACTGCAATGTCTCGATCTCTGCTTCGGGTGCGTCGCAAGGCAGTTCCGCTTGCAACGGCCATCGCGGCCGGCATCCTCATGTGCACACCGGCTGCCGATGCGCGCGTGACTCGAATCATCGTCGATTCGACGACGCCGATTGCGGGCCAACCGTACGAACAGCCCACCGGCCGCGCCTTCGGCGAGCTTGATCCGAACGATCCGCATAACGCGATCATTACCGACATTGCGCTCGCGCCAAAAAATGCGAACGGCGAGGTCGAGTACATCGCAAGCTTCCGCATTCGCAAGCCGACTGCATGAGTCTGCCAGCGGCGTGATGTGGCACGGTTATGTCGCGGCGGTCAAGGCGCAGCGGACAATGCCGCCTGCCAAGGTTACATGCTGGCAGGACTGCAGGCGGCTGGGATGGGCGCGAAATGCACGACGGTGCTGCCGGCCGGCGCGGACGATGGCTGGGTAGAGGTGGTCAATCGCGCGATCAACAGCAACGTCTTGAAGTAGGCGACCTTGCACCGCAGAACCCACGGAAACCGCGAAGGCAAATAGCGTCGTGGGGAAAAGATGTAAGGAGGAGGACGAGGAGGCAACATGGGACGAGCGGGGATTGGAAACCGGTCCCCGTTCAACCCGTGCCCACCTCGGGAAGCCGCCGCGTACGCTTTAACGGCTGCGAGTTTTCGGCACCAAACAGCGGTAAAGCGACCGCTATAATGTGAATCACAACGATCAATTTACTGGATATCCGGCGACAGCCGACATGCGACCCAAAGCAGGAACGCGTTCGGAGCATGTGCGCGAGCTGATCGAAGAAGGCATCGCGACCGGCAGCTTTCCTCCGGGCATGCGCCTGGACGAGATGGAGCTTGCCGAACGGTTCAACGTTTCTCGAACGCCGCTCCGCGAAGCCTTGTTTCAGCTTGCGTCGGCCGGCATCGTCGTCATGCAACCGCGGCGCGGCACCGTCGTGGCGGAAGTCACCCCGCACCGGCTGGTCGAAATGTTCGAAGTGATGGGCGAGCTCGAGGCGCTGTGCGCCCGCCTGTCCGCAAGGCGAATGTCGGCGCTGGACCATCAGCGGCTATTGGAAGCGCATCGCGCATGCGAGCGTGCGGCGCAGGCGATGGATCCCGACGCGTATTACTATCAGAACGAGCAATTCCACCAGCAGATCTACGACGGCAGCCACAATGGGTTTCTGCGGGAGCAGGCCACTGCGCTGCATCGTCGATTGCGGCCGTACCGGCGGTTGCAGCTTCGCGTTCGCGACCGCCTGCCGACGTCGTTTCGCGAGCACGAAGGCATCGTCGAAGCGATTATCGCTGGCGACGCCGATTTAAGCGCGCAACGAATGCGCGAGCACGTCGTCGTGCAGGGACAGCGTTTTGCCGATCTGATTGCATCGATCGCAGGCTTGCATCGCGAGTCGATGGCACAAGCCGCAAACGACGAAGCACAGCGCGCGACATCGGGCGCTACAACGGCGCGTACGCGGCGTTCGCTGACTTAGCCTATTCGTCAGCCGCCGACACGCCGCCATTGCAGCGTGCGCGTGATCCGCTCCTGCAATCGCTGCTGCACCTCCGCCGTCGGAACAAGTGGGGGCGCCGAGCGTGCCTCAAAGGCTTTCGCGGGGGCCGCCTTCGTTGGCGCCACGATTGAGCGAAACGCCGACGCGAAGACATCGGTCTTGTTGGTAATGCTCGCATTGGTCATCGCGAAAAAAGGATAGAACGCCTGCGAATCGCTGGCGATCGCCTGATAATCGCCGATGAACAACCCGCCATCCGCGATCGGCGCGTTCGCGAAATTGAACGGTCCTCCCGCGTGCGTTTCTTGCCAAACGACGCCGTCCTTTGATGTGGCGAGCCATGCATCGACAAGCAGAGTGCCGGCATCGCTCGTGTTGTTGCGCATGTCGTAATACAAAACGCCGATCGTGCCATCGTCGCGAATCGTAACGGCGGGCAACAGCGCCTGCACCGCCGGCACGCTGTTCACTTGCACGGGCGTGGACCATGTAAACCCGCCGTCGAGCGAACGCGAGAACGCGATACCGTCGCGCACGCCGGTCGAAAAGCGCGCGTCCTGCCAAACGGCGGCGAGGTGCCCGTTGGTTCCGCCCGCAAAGCTTGCCAACGTTGCGCCGTCGCGCAAACGCGTGCCGGTGTCGGGATCGCGCGTGCCGATGGCTTGAATGTCGGCGACATAGATCGGGGCACTCCAACTGACGCCGTTGTCGGTCGAGCGAACTAGGGCGAGGCGACTCGCCTGCACATTGTTGACCGTGTCGATTTGCGTGAAAAAGTTGACGATCGCGTTCTGGCCGCCACCGGAGGACGGCGGGAGGGCGACGATCTGGTTGTTGATCGTCTGATTGTTGCCGCCCGGGTCGAAGATCGGCCGCGCCGGCTCCCACGTCACGCCGTTGTCAATCGTTCGTGAAAAATACGAGGGCCCGTTGCCGGTTATCACGAGACGATCCCATGTCGCGTAAACGTAGCCATCCTTGTGCCTGTCCGCGGTGATCGACTCCTTGTCGTTGAAGAACTGGCTGCCGTCGACGATCAATGCCGTCGGGTTGCTCCACGTAAGACCACTGTCGGTCGAGCGGCTGACGAGTACCGCGCTTTGCGATCCGGCGACGAATGTGCCGCCGTTGAAACCCAGCGCGATTTGATATGCGGTGCCGCTCGGCGTGATCGTCACCCATGGATCGGTCCCGCGCGCATAGTTGCCGCCGTTGGCGGCGTTTCCGCCGGTGCAACGCGTAAATGGTATCTGCGTCGTCGACCACGAACGCCCGCCGTCGAGCGAGGCGCCGGTGCGCAACGCGGCGGAGCCGCCGTTCGACCAGCGGTCCTGCTGCCAGACGCCGACGATGTTGTTCGTGTTCGTGAGATTGACGGCCACCATGGGCTCGACTTCTGCGTTCGTATAGAGGATGCCGGTCGCTGGCGTCCCGTCGCACCCCGGGACGAACGGCGATGCGCCGGTGATTCGTACGCGTGAATCGTCGATCTTCGCGTTTAGCGTGCACATTGCCACGCCCTGCAGTCCGTAGCCTTCGGACACGTAATCTCTTGCAATCATCTGCGCGCGTACGTTGACGTCCGTCGTATACCGGTGATTCGAATCGGCGCGGTTGTTCCACAAGCGGAAAACGCCCTGCGGATTGCGCGTGGGCGTCGATATCGCGGGAGGACATGCGCCATTCGTCGTGTCGGGCAACGCTATGTAGAACTCGCTCGGCGTCTCGTAGTTGTAGCCGCCGTAATTGGGATCGACGCCGATCTTCGCCAGCACTGCCGCGCATTCGCCGACCGATGCCGAGAAAAAGTGCGAATCGCCGTGCTGCGGTGGAATGTAGAACCGGCAAACCGGACTCGTCGTGACACCCCCAGCAGCCATCGTCGGAAACGCTTCGAGCGAATAGCCGGTGCGCGACCATCCGGAAAACCGTCCGGAGTCGACCGCATCGATATCGGGAGCAAGCGGACTCATGAAGTAATGGTCGAGCGCGTCGTTGTAGAACTCGACGACGGTGATTGGGTTCGCCGGCACCGCGAACGTTTGCCCCGTAAAATTCGTCGCGAGATTCGCGCCAGCGCTACCGGAACGCTGCAACGCATTACTGCCGTCGATCGGAAGCGTTGCGTAGGTGACCTGATCGACGCCGGCGTAATTGACCGCACCGCCGTCGGTCGGCAAGAAGCGATCGGGCATCTGATAATCGGGTGCGATTGGACTGAGCGCGGCGAATCCATTGCTGCCGATCAGCACGCGCTGGTTCGCCGTCGTTGCGCTCGGCAGGTCGGTCGGAAACGTGAATAGCTTGGTGACGCCCGTGTGCGTAGCCGACAGCGTGTGCCCAGCTAGAAGATTTGCGCCGTTCGTCCCTTGCGCTTCGCGCAGGACCACGTATTGCACGCTGCCGTCAGCGTTGGAATAAAGCTCGTCGATGACGAATGTCGCAAAGTCCGCACGAGCCAGCGACGTGGCGAGCATCGTGACAAGGCAAGCGCAGATGCGGGCTATCGACATGGACCAGTTCTCGTTCGGCATTTGCCGTCTCCAAAAGGATCGGCGCGCAGTAGTTTAGCCGCGCACCGTCCGCTGTTGCGTTTATGCCGCAATGACACGTGTGCACCGGTGAATGCGCTTGCCCGCGATCGCGCGTCAACGATAGAATTCATTCATTCGTTGATACCCGATACTCTCTCGACTGCCATGACTTTCACCGCCCAAACCCTGCCGAAGCTGCGCGCGCGAATTGCCGCAAATCTTCGCTCGTGCAGGTGTTGTGAAATGAGTTGTGAAATGAGTTTCGCGCGCATGACGAAGTAGCGCCACCCGACCGGACGACGTTCCGCCGGGTGCGCCGGTGGAACAGTCGGAAGGTCGATCCTCTGAAGATCTTTCCTTCCAGCAGTTTCCCGGCAGCAGTTTGCCGCGTGTGCTTTGCACGCCCGATATTGGTATCAACCGCTGACGAAAGGAGCTCGAGCCGCATGAACAACATGATCACGATGCCACGGCCTGGCCGGACTGTCGTCTTGGGAGAGCGCGTGTAACGCGATCGGCTTTTCCAAGCGATGGCCCGGTGGCCGATCGATGGCGCCGGGCTTTTTCGTTCCGGGCGCCATGAAACTTGCGCGATGAAATACGCGTGACACGAAAGGCAGCGAAAATGAAACGGACAACGCAAGACATCAAGCGTCCCTACTGCGGGAGCGACTACCAGCTCGTGCGTGCTGGCCGCCGCGGGACGTACTGGCAGGCGCCGGACGGACGTTATGTGCAGCTTGCAGCATCAGACTACGCGCCGGTCGTCGAACGGTCGCGCGCGTCGGTCGGCAACGTGCTGATTGCGCTCGTGGCGAGCGGCGCGGCGAGGCGATGAGCGAGCGATTAGGGAAGGTATCGCTGCAGCGGCGGCGGAAGACGGCGATTTCGAGTGCTGTGCGCGGCACTTCTAACCGATATTGCGGGATCGCCGCCGCGCGGGAGATGGTTTTCCCACGCGGTTTGGAGTCGCGGTGTCCCGGCGGGGCGACTCGCCGGGACCGTGGCGAAATGCCGGCCAGATTAGGGGCACTAAGCAGAGGAAGCCAAGTTCGGGCATACTCTATGTCAGACAATTTGTGACAATGGCCGAGAGCGGCTTGGGGAGCCGATCGACGCCCCAATCCGATATGGAACCACTGGTACTCACCGTCGACCTTGCAGGCCTGCCGCAGGCGTGGGTCGACCTCGAAGAAGCGATTACGTACCACGCGAAATTCATGGTGGCGTGGTCGGTCGGCGGCGTCATCAAGGAATTTCGCGGCGGGTGGCAGCGAAGCGGACAGCGCTCGCGCCTCTCCACCAAATCGATTCTCGCGATCAAGGGCAGCGCGGGCCGGCCACTGTCGCATGCCCCCGGACTTACCAACCCGATGCTGTTTGCGCGTGACCGTCACGTCTGCGCTTACTGCGGCGGCCGGTTCCAATCACGGGATCTGTCGCGCGATCATGTGCGACCCGTCTCCCGCGGCGGTCGTGATTCCTGGACCAATTCGGTGACGGCATGCCGAAGCTGCAATACGCGCAAGGGCAATCGATCGCCCGAGCAGGCCGACATGCCACTCATTTACGTTCCGTACGTGCCTAATCGTCACGAGCACTTCATTCTGCGCAATCGACGCATTCTGGCCGACCAGATGGAATACCTGCTCGCCGGCGTGCCGCGCACCAGTCGGCTGCATCCGTCCGGCAACGCGTAACGGCTGCGGCGCGGATTCTCGCGCGTCTCGAGCGCATGACGGTCCATGCGGCGCAAGCGCCGCTCATCGAGCTCCCCGCCGAGCTGCCGCACGGGCTCGTGTTCCGGCACGATTTTCTGACAGTGGCCGAGGAAACTGCGCTGCTCGACTTGTTTGAGACGTTGCCGTTTCGCGTAGCGAGGTTCAAGGAATATTACGCGCGGCGGCGTGTCGTCAGCTTCCACAGCGCCGTGACCGGCGAACCTTACGACGATGATCTCGCGCCTGCAGGACCGCCGCCGTTGCTGCTGGAAAGTCTGCGGCAGAAGGTTGCAGGATTTGTAGGGGTTGCAGCTGACGCGTTCGTACACTTGATGGTAAGCGAATACCAGACCGGAACGCCCATCGGCTGGCACCGCGACAAGGCGCAATACGGCATCGTCGCCGGTGTCTCGCTGGGCAGCCGGGCACGAATGCGCTTCCGGCCGTTACCGGCACCGGGCGCCTGGAACCGCGTCGATCCCAAGACCTTGATCGTCCTTGATCTCGAACCGCGCTCGATCTACGTGATGCGCGGCGACATCCGCTCGCGCTGGCAACACAGCTTGCTGCCGACCAAAGCGCTGCGCTACTCGGTCACGATGCGGACGCTCGCGCCTTCGCAGGGCTGACGCCAAAGGTTTATATCGGACGGTGCTGCACCGCCCTGTATTTAACCTTACGGTTAAATACGACCGGCGTATCGTCTCTGCCATGCCCTCGATGCCCCACACCAATTCCGCACGCGAGCTCGATCGCGTCTTCGCTGCGCTTGCCGACCCGACGCGCCGCGCGATACTGGCGCGCCTTGCCCGCGGCGACGCGTCCGTCGGCGATCTCGCCAAGCCGTTCGACATCTCGCTGCCGGCGGTTTCGCGCCATCTCGATGTGCTCGAGCGCGCACGGCTGATTGAGCGGCGGGTCGATGCGCAATGGCGCGTTTGCCGGTTACGCGCACGCCCTTTACGTAACGCGGCAAATTGGATCGATCACTACCGGCGTTTCTGGGAAGTGCGGCTCGATTCTGAATTGTTGGAAGCATCCCCACCCAAACGGCGGAAGCAATGACCGCACGCGACACATTCGATCTGACCGTTACCCGCATGATCCGGGCGCCGCGCCAGAAAGTATTCGATGCCTTCGTCAAGCCGGACCTGGTTCGCAAGTGGTTCGGCACGCGCGGCTTCACGATTACGCGCGCCGATATCGATGCACGGGTCGGCAGCAAGGCGTTGCTGGAGAAAGTCCCGCACGTCATGCGCGCGCACGCATGGATCGCGCAGCGCGAAAGCTTCAAGACGACGATGCCGCCGCTGGGATAAAAACGTCGCGGGCGGTGGCATAGGGTCTCTTCGTCCGCCCAGCTCGCCGCTCTATTTCCGGCATCAGGCCGGCGCTAATTCGGTTCTTGCGAGATCACCCCGGCTCGCGCATCATCGCGCGACCGGGGATTCGTCGTCGGGTTTTCCGTTCCCGCCGTCCGCCCGCAACCGCGCCCGTTCTGGAGATCTCGATGGACACGATTCGTGCACGCAACGCCCGCCGCCGCACGCTGCTCAAAGCCATGGCCGGTCTGCCCGGACTCGGCCTCGCCGGCGGATTGATTTCGCTCGACGCATCGGCGCAGGCCGGCGGCAAGGCAGCCGTCAATTTGCAGCTCGGATGGCTGCCGGGCAACAATCAGATCGGTGAAGTCGTCGCGAAGCAGCTTGGCTACTTCGCACAGGAAAGTCTGGAGGTCACGATTCAGCCGGGCGGACCCAACATCGACGGCGTCGCCATCGTGGCGTCGGGAAAATATGAGATGGGCCAGGTGTCGTCGAGCCCGTCGCTGATGCTGGCAGCATCGCAGGACCTTCCGGTCAAATGCTTTGCCACCGGATTGCAGCAGCATCCGTACACGTTCTTCTCGCTCAAGAAGAAGCCGGTCAACTCGGCCAAGGACATGGTCGGCAAGAAGGTCGGCATCCAGGCGACCGGCGTGATCCTGCTCCGCGCGCTGCTCGCCAAGAACAACATTCCCGAAAGCAACGTCGAGATCGTGACGATCGGCGCCGACATGTCGCCGCTTTTGACCGGACAGGTCGACGTCGTCACAGGATGGCAGACTAATGTCACGGCGTTGAAACCGCTCGGCCCGGACCGCGTCGACCTGCGCCTCTGGGATGCCGGCGTCCGCCTGTACGCGCTGCCCTATTACGCGACGGTGAAGACGATCCAGACACGGCCCGACGTTCTGCAAAAATTCCTCCGTGCAACGGCGCGGGGCTACGCGTACGCGAACGCGAACCGCGATGCGTCGGCCGATTTGCTCGTCAAGGAATATCCGAACCTGACGCGCAACGACGAGAAGGTCGGCATCGACGCGATGATGGGCTACGCGTTTAACGATCTCACCAAAACAAACGGCTGGGGCACCATGGATCCCGGCGTGTGGCAGGACCAGATCTCCCTCTATTCGCAGCTCGGACAATTCTCCAAACGTACGCCCAAGCTCGATGAAGTCATGACGATGGAGATACTGAACTCGACGCGCGACGCGCGCGCGAAGGTTTGACATTGTGGCCTTCGCGGCCGTAGCGAGGCGAATCAAGACCCGCGCGAACACCAGCACACCGGACGCGGGCGGCGATCCGCGACAGGCAGTCGCGTGCCGCGGCGTGAGCGTGCGGTTCTTCACCGACCAGCGGAGCGTAACGGCGTTGTCGGGGATCGACCTCGACGTCACGCGCGGCGAATTCCTGACGCTGCTCGGTCCGTCCGGCTGCGGCAAATCGACGTTGCTTCGCGCCGTGGCGGATCTCGTGCCGCCGTCGGCCGGCGACATCCGCATTCTCGGCGGCACCGCGCGTGCGGCGCGGCGGCGGCGCGACATCGGCTTCGTGTTTCAGGATCCGGCGCTCCTGCCATGGCGCACGGCGCTTGCCAACGTCGCGTTGCCGCTGGAAGTGGCCAACGGCGCGAAACACAAAGGCAAGGCGACGCCGTCGGAATTGCTGGAGCTGGTCGGGCTCAAGGGCTGGGAACATTCGTATCCGCACGAGCTGTCGGGTGGGATGCGGCAGCGCGTGTCGATCGCGAGGGCGCTCGTCAGCGATCCGCAGGTCCTGCTGATGGACGAGCCATTCGGTGCGCTCGACGAGATCACGCGCGACCGCTTGAACGAAGAGCTCCGCCGCGTCTGGCGCGAAACGGGAACGACGATCCTCTTCGTGACCCACAGCATTTACGAAGCGGCGTTTCTCGGCCAGCGCGTGCTGATGCTTGCGTCCAATCCCGGGCGTGTGCGCGAGATCATTCCGGTGCCGCTGCCCGAGGAGCGCTCGCTCGCCGTCCGCGAAACCGTCGAATTCGTCCAACTCGCGGCGTACCTGCGCCGCGTACTGGAGTCGTGCTAATGAGTACACCAATGACGATGACCGCCGGCGATGCCATGGCGTTGGATCATGAGGCGCTCGCCTATTTCGCAGGGCGGCGACGCGAGCAATGGCGCCGACGATTGCTGCCGGCGCTCGGTCTCATCGGACTGATCGTCCTGTGGTGGGCGCTGGTCGAAGGCTTCGACGTCAAGCCGTTCATTGCACCATCGCCCCAACTGGTCGCGCAGACGATGGTCGCGAAATGGTCCGTGCTGTGGCAGAACCTGATCCCCACCGCGATCGAGGCGCTCGGCGGCTTCCTGATGGGCAATCTGGCGGCGATCCTGATCGCGACGCTGTTTGTCCACAGCAAGGCGATCCAGGAGGCGTTCTTCCCCATCGCGGTGATGATCAACACGATTCCGGTCGTAGCGAAGGCGCCGATTCTCGTGCTGCTGATGGGCAACGGCATGGAACCGAAGATGGTGATCGCCGCGCTGATCTGCTTCTTCCCGACGCTCGTCAATATGGTGCGGGGGCTCGAAGCGGTGAACCCGCAGTCGATGGAATTGATGCGCGTGCTATCCGCGAGCAAGTCAGAGATCTTCTTCAAGTTGCGGCTATATAACTCGTTGCCGTATCTGTTCTCCGCATTGAAAATCGCCGCGTCGACGTCGGTGATCGGCGCCGTCGTCGGCGAGTGGATCGGCTCGACGCGCGGCATCGGTGCGCTCATCATCCAAGCGACGTACAGCTTCGACTCGGCGCTCCTGTATTCCGCCGTGATCATGAGTTCGCTTTTTTCCGGCGCCTTCTTCCTGCTGATCACGATGATCGAGAAGCTCGTCGTCAAGTGGCAGCCGGCGAATGTCCACTGAGAGGCCAATTTCGATGAAGGAGAGCGAGGCCACGATTGTTGAACCGGCGGGCGAGGCGCGCATTGCCGCGCAGGCGGACGTCGTCGTTGTGGGCGGCGGGCCGGCCGGCATGGCAGCCGCCATCGCTGCGGCCCGCAACGGCGCAAAAGTCGCGTTGCTCGAGCGCTACAGCCATTTGGGCGGCCTCGCGTCTGGCGGCATGGTGCTGGTGCTCGACGACATGTGGGACAGCCATCACCGCGAGATCTCGGTGCGTGGCATCTGCATGACGATGATCGAGCGGTTAGCGAAGCTAAAGCTCGCCACGTTCCCGCGCGAACACGAATGGGGCGAGCTGCCGGACAACTATCGCCGCTGGGGGCGCTGGGGCACGGTCGATTTTCACAGCCACAAGACGCCGTACCCGATCTGCTTCGCGTCGTCGTTCGATCCCGACGGCTGGAAGCGCGTCGCGCTCGAATGGATCGAAGAGATGGGCGTTGAGTTGCGCTTGCATTCGTGGTTCTCGCGAGCGTTGGTCGAAGGTGGAGCAGTCAAGGGCGTGGTGTGCGAGACGAAAGCCGGACGCGAAGCGATCCTCGGCGACATCGTGATCGACGCGACGGGCGACCTCGACGTCGCCGCGTCGGCGGGCGCCCCGCACATCAAGGGCCACTACATCATGACGACGGTGTTCCGTTTGGGCGGTGTCGACACCGATGCCGCGGAACGTTTCGAGTATGAGCAACCCGAAGCTTTTGCAGCGCTGGACAAGGAAGCGAAAAAACGGATCGGTGGGTCGTGGGCGCACTGGTGGCTCAAGACGCCGCTGCCGGGAATCGTGTGGTGCAATTGTCCGCACATGGCGGGTCTCGATGGGCTCAAGGTCGAGGATCTGACTAAGGCGGAGATGCAGGGGCGCAAACATATCGCCGCGCTGGTCGATTACATCCGCGGCTACATGCCCGGATTCGAGCGCTGCTACCTGGTCGATGTCGCGCCGCAGACCGGCGTCCGGCAGACGCGCCTTCTGGACGGCGAGTACGTCGTCAACAAGGAAGACCTGGCGCAGCGGACGCGGTTTCCCGATACGGTCGCGCGCGGCCGCGACTACACGACGCCTTATCGCGCAATGCTGCCTCGTAACGTCGACAATCTCCTCGTCGCGGGGCGCCACTACTCCGCGACACCGACCGCGCAGAAAATCTCGCGCGAAATTCCGCCGTGCATGGCGATGGGTGAAGCTGCCGGCGTTGCCGCTGCGATGGCGCTCCAAAGCGGCGTGCGCGCGCGCGACGTCGACGTCAAGCAGCTGCAGCAAAAGCTTCGTGCCCAGGGCGCCGATCCTGGCGACCGTTCGGGTCCAAATGCTGACGTGCCATCGATCGCGCGCAGCGACAGTCCGTTGGAGCTGATCACATGAGTGCAACCCAACCCAACGATCTGCCATTGTCCGGTGTCCGCGTCATCGACTTCACACAGGTGATGTTGGGTCCCGTCTGCACGCAAATGCTGGCCGACTACGGCGCCGACGTGATCAAGATCGAGCGCAAAGGCGCGGGCGATCTTTCGCGCAGCACGTTCGAGCCCGTCGCGGGTCACGACAATCCCGTCTTCTGCAGCCTGAACCGCAACAAGCGCAGCGCGGCGCTCGATCTCAAGAATCCGGACCACATGGCGGCGGTGCGCGTGCTGATTACCGGTGCCGACGTCGTCGTCAACAATTTCCGTGCGGGCGTGATGGACCGAATGGGTCTCGGCTACGACGATTGCCGCCGCCTGAACCCGCGCATCATCTACGCAGTCGGGACCGGATTCGGCGAAACCGGACCGTATTCGCACAAGGGCGGGCAGGACGTATTGGCGCAGGCGATGAGCGGCGTCATGGCGCGTAGGGCCGATGACTCGCACCCGCTGTCGATCTATGCGACGACGTTCGCCGACTATTCTGCCGGGATGCATCTCGTTCAAGGCATCCTGCTCGCGCTGCTGCAACGCAATCGCACGGGCGAAGGACAAAAAGTCAGCGTCGCGTTGTACAACTCGATGCTCGCCGCGCAGATGCAGGAAGCGGCGATGATCATGAACGCGGATTCGGATATCAATTGGGCGGCAATGCCGCTGACCGGCGTGTTCGAGACGAGCGATGGGGCCGTCGTCGTCGTAGGTGCGTTCAAGCCGAATCCGCTGCGCGACATCTGCGCTGCGCTCGATATTCCCGATCTGTCGCCCGATCCGCGGTTCGCCACGCTGCAGTCGCAATTCCGGCACAAGTCAGAACTGCATGCAATGTTTCGCGAGCGGTACAAAACGCAGACGACCGCCTATTGGCTCGAACGTCTTGAAGCACAGGATCTTTTGTGCGCGCCTGTGCGCAATTTGCGCGAAGCGCTGGTGGACCCGCAAACGCTTCACAACGAGATGGTGATCGAGGGTTGCGACGGCGATCTGAGGATGCAGCTCGTCGGTAGCCCTATCCGCATGAGTCGGGCTCCTGTGGGCATGCGTATTCCGCCACCGCGACTCGGCGAGCATACCGAGGAAGTGCTCGCAGAGGCACGAGACTCGACGGTCGTACATTCCAACCGATGAGCAGCGTTCGTTTCGAAATCCGCGATCACGTCGCCCGCGTGACGCTGGATCGCCCGGGGGCGATGAATGCCGTCGATCTCGCGACCGAGCAAGAGCTCGAACGCGTCTGGACCGCGATCGAGGGCAACGATGCGGTACGCGCGGTCGTGTTGACCGGCGCGGGCGAGCGCGCGTTCTGTGCCGGGGCCGACATGAAAAACTCCGGCAACCAGACCGGATTGGAATATTGGGCGACGCCGCGACCCGGCGGATTCGGCGGCATCGCGCTGCGCGAATCGCTGGAGGTCCCGGTTATCGCGCGCATCAATGGCGTTGCGCTCGGCGGCGGCTTCGAGATGGTGTTGGGCTGTGACATCGTCATCGCGTGTGATGAGGCAAGCTTTGGCCTGCCGGAACCGCGCGTCGGCCGGATGCCGCTCGACGGCGGCCTGACGCTGTTGCAACGACAGATCGCGTTCCGACCGGCGATGGGCATTCTGCTAACCGGCCGTCGTGTTCCCGCGCGCGAAGCGCTCGCACTCGGCATCATCAACGAAGTCGTCGCGCGTGCCGACCTGGACTCAGCGGTCGATCGCTGGCTGGCGGATATCCTCGCCTGTGCGCCGCTGTCCGTTCGTGCCATCAAGTCCGTCGCGCGGCGGACCGCCCATCTAACCGCACGCGAAGCGCAGGCGCAGCGATTACCGGCGCTCATCGCCGCGTTAGCGTCCGAAGATAGTCAGGAAGGCGTGACGGCGTTTCGCGAAAAGCGCGCGCCAGTGTGGAAAGGGCGCTAGCGTTCTTGACCCACAACCCAAATGGGACGAAGAATCCCTCCAAACCAGGCGAGCACATTCTGGCCGGCAAAACACGATGGCTCTCAACGCGGCATTGAAGCAACTGATTGAAACCAAGCTAGCGAATACGCACGAGCCGCAGTGGGTGCTGCCGATCACCGAGGTTCGTCAGGCTTTCCGCAATCTCTGGACGCCCGCCATCACGGGTGAGGTGGTCTCAATACGCCGCATCGAGGACGTGACAATTCCCGGCCTGGACACGCCCATCCCGACGCGCGTCTACACGCCAAACGGCCCGGAACCATGTCCGCTCATGCTGTATTTCCATGGTGGTGGTTACGTGAAGGGCGGAGTCGAAGAGAGCGATGCATTCTGTCGCAACCTTGCCCGACTCACGCAGCACATGGTGCTCTCCGTCGATTACCGTTTGGCGCCCGAACACCGTTTTCCTGCGACGCTCGATGATGCCGTGGCCGCAACAATCTGGGCGGGGACGCACGCCGCCGACCTCGGGGGCGCGTCGGGTCCCATCGTCGTGTGTGGCGAAAGTGCAGGAGGGAATCTGGCCGCGGTCACCTGTCTATGCTTGCGGTCGGACCCACACGTCGCGATCCGCTATCAGGTATTGCTTCAGCCGGTAGTCAACTTCACGCTGTCGTTTCCGTCCATCGCCATGCCGGCCGCCGAATGCCTCGTGCCGCGCGAGGACTTGGCGTGGTATTACCGGACGTATCGCAGCGACCAGTGCGACCCGAGGGATCCGCGCGTCTCGCCAATCTACGCCGAGAATCTTTCCGGCCTGCCGCCGGCGCTCATCATCGCCGCCGAATACGACACGCTGCGCGACAAAGCGGAAGCGTATGCCGACCGGCTAAAAACGGCGGGGGTTGCGATCCGCTATACCTGCGCCGACGGCATGGTGCACGGTTTTCTGCAGATGCGCGGCATTGTTCCGGACGCACAAATCGCAACGGAGGAAATCGCACGAATCTTGAATTGATGGAGCGCAGCCGCCGCGCCGAGCCCGATGGCCAATGGCGGGCCGCCGCCTCCGTCCAGCAGCGGGTGCCTTTGGCGCCGTCGCGGTTATGGTTGCGAAGATCGACGGACTCAGTTCGGCCAAGAGCGGAGTTCATTGTGATTCTTGCCTCTTGGCTCGCGGCTCTCCATTGCATCGCGGCGGCGACGCGCTCTTCGTCGCCTGGATGGTCATTGAAGAGGACGTACTCGATCGCGCCCGGCAGGGTGGCAATGTCCCCCCACGCCGGACATCCTGCCAGCGAGCGCCGAACCAACGCTGCAGCGCGCGCATCGTGAGGCAAACACCTAGACGACTTGAATGCGAATGGAATATTCGCGGGATGCGTCTGGACCAGAATAGGGGATCCGCTACTAAGTTTCGCTCACGCCACGATCGGCCAATCGCTGTCTGGAGCTGCGAGATAGTCCGCTTCGGGTCCGAAAGCGCCCGTCCTAGCCGTATCAGAATGAATGTCGCTTTCTTCAACAAAGTAGGAATGATTCACGGATACCACCACGAAAATCGGGAGGCAGGCGCGAGCGGCAAATCCCATCAGTATTAGCGAAAAATGACCGCCGCGATTATGCTGATGAGCGCCAAAAGCTCAGCGGAGCGATGATGCAGGAATGGTTGACAGCCTGGCTCGGACTGCCTGTCGTCGCGATTTTCGCGAGTCTTTTTGGTTTTTACCTCGCGGCCGCGGCCCTCCTGGTGTGGCTGTCGTTCCGCTCTCGGTTGAGCGAGCGCATCCAAACCTTCAAGGGACTGGTTGCTCCGTTCTTCGTTTCGACCGCTACCATCTTCGGCTTGATGGTCGGATTCTTGTCGAACGATATCTGGGAACGCAACAAGCAGGCCTCGCGCGTGGTCTTGACTGAGAGCGACACGCTGCTGGCGCTTTACAGTCTCGGTAGCGCAAGCGGGTCCGACGATAGAGGCCTGCGCACCGCGATTCGCGGCTATGTCCGCGCCGTGGTCGACGATGAATGGCCTCGACTCGCAGTCCAGGAAAGGTCCGCAAAAGCAGACGCGGCGCTCAATGCGCTTTTACGAGAGGTGGCGCAGCCCGCCACCTCGAAGGACGCTGTCATCCAAAGGACGATGCTCGACATGGTGCTGAGAATTCGCGCGGCTCACGAAGACCGCGTGGTGCTGAGCAACGATCGGACCATGGTGACGAAGTGGGCGGCTGTCATGCTGCTCGCGCTCATTACCCAAATCGCACTCGCTGCTGTGCACCTGGAAAAGCTGCGACCGCAGTTGGCCGCGCTGTTAATCTTCACCCTCGCCGCTGTATCGATCCTCGGTTTGCTGGCGACGCACGAGGCGCCGTTCGAGCCCCCTGTTTTCGTTCCTCCCGGCCCAATTGCCGATGTCCTGCTGCAAGTCCCGATGTGATTCCCTGTTTCCCGGGGGCGGAAGGATTCCCGCTTCGGGTCTTTCCCGCCCGACCATGTGTGTCGCCGCTCGGCGAAGTCCTCAACGTCAAGCTCGCGGGCGCCTCGCGCACCACCAAAAAAAACAATTACACGATTTCCGTGTTACACTGTTATCGTGTAATTTGCACAACAACCGTTCCAGTGAAAAACGTCACCGTCACGCTCGATGAGGAGACGGCCGCCTGGGCGCGTGTCCATGCCGCCGAACGAGGGATGAGCGTGTCCCGTATGCTGGGCGAGTTCCTACGTCAGCGCATGCATCAGGCGCGTGAATACGACGCTGCCATGCGGCGGTTTCTCGCCAAACCGCCGAAGAAATTGAGGCAAGCCGGCGCCCGCTATCCGAGTCGCGACGAATTGCATGACCGGGCGCACCTTCGTCGATAGCAACGTCCTCGTTTACGCGCGCGACACGCGGGACCGCGCCAAGCAAGCCCGGGCGGCGGATTGGCTCGCCATGCTTTGGCGTGCGCGTACAGGGCGGATCGGCATTCAGGTCCTGTCGGAGTACTACGTCACCGTAACGCGCAAGCTCCGGCCGGGACTGTCTGCGGACGAAGCCTGGGACGATGTTCGCTTGCTTATGAGTTGGCGCCCGCAACCGCTCGATGAACAACTGCTCGAGCATGGTCGCGATATCGAGCGTCGATTCCGCTTGAGCTGGTGGGACAGTCTCGTCGTCGCTGCGGCGCAGCTGCAGGACTGCAGCACTCTGCTGTCGGAAGATTTCCAGAACGGAATGGAGTTCGACACGGTCGTGGTGTCGAACCCGTTCGCGTTGAAGGCCGGTGAGTCGGGGCCGCCGTATAACGTCGCCGAGACGGCCATACCTAGGCATCGTCCGCGCGGAAGACCCAAGCGCCGCGAATAGCCGCACGCTTCGGAGCGCTCACATTCCAGTCGCACCGGGCGACCATTGCCGTAGTTGTATAGTCTGAATCATGGCAACCGAACATTCGGCTCCATCGCACATCCGGCTGACGTCTCATCCGGTCGAAGGGGCCTACGGCGCGTTGCCCGTTCACTGGGGCCAACTCGACCCGCACGTGCGCGGACCGATTGTCGGCAGCACGGCAAACCGCAGCCAGCGCAACGTCATTGGGACGCACAGCGGCAGCTACGGCGTTTATCGCGCGCTTGCCGTCGCTGCGGGCGCATTGATGCGCGGCCACAAGCCGGATCTGACGAACACGATGCCGACCGATCCGATCGGTCCGTATCCGCAATGGGGCGATCCGTTGACGATCGTATCGATGGATCCATTCGGCGCCGTGGTCGCCGAAGCATTCAAGGATGAGATCGCGCAAGGGTACGACGTTCGTCCGACGATCGCCGTCACGAAGGCGCACATCGACATGCCGGAAGTGCGGCACGCGATGGCCGCGGGGCGATTGCAGGCCGATGGCAAAATTCTGCTCGCCAACGGATCCGCGGTTGTAACGAAGGCGGCGATCGAGCCGGTGTGGTGGCTGGAAGGTGTCGCGAAGCGTTTTCGGTGCAGCGACGCTGATCTGCGGCGCGCGCTGTTCGAAGAGACCGGCGGCATGTATCCGGAGCTCGTCACGCGCAGCGATCTCGGCATATTTCTGCCGCCGATCGGTGGGCAAACCGTCTACATCTTCGGTCAGCCGCGCGATCTCGCGAACCCGAACGTCACGTTGACGGCACGTGTGCACGACGAATGTAACGGGTCGGATGTGTTCGGCTCCGACATCTGCACGTGCCGCCCGTATCTCACGCACGCAATCGAGGAATGCATCCGCGGTGCGCAACAAGGCGGCGTCGGCGTCGTTGTCTATAGCCGTAAAGAAGGGCGGGCGTTAGGTGAAGTGACCAAGTTTCTGGTCTACAACGCGCGCAAACGGCAGGAGGGGGGTGACAGTGCGAGCAACTATTTCCTGCGCACCGAATGCGTCGCCGGCGTGCAGGACATGCGGTTCCAGGAGCTGATGCCCGACGTTCTGCACTGGTTGGGCATTCGCAGAATCCATCGGCTCGTATCGATGAGCAACCTCAAATACGATGCGATCGTCGGTGCGGGGATCGAGGTTGTCGATCGGATCCGGATTCCGGAATCGCTGATACCCGCGGATGCGCGCGTCGAGATGGACGCGAAGAAAGCTGCCGGTTATTTCACCGAGGAAACGCCGCCCGATGCCGAGCGGCTTGCGACGACGAAAGGTCGCGCGCTGTGACGGTTGCCGATGTGGCGCCAACGCCGGTGGCAACGCTGCGTTCTCCGAAAACGATTCGCGAGCGCTGCCGCAACATTCTGAACGCGGTCGACGCCGCACATTCGTCGCACTTTCGCGTCGATCGCGCCCGCCTCAACGTCGCAGCCGCACGCGTGGACGCCGTAACGCGTCGCCGCTATCCCGATTTGAACATTCCCTATCACAGCCGCTGGCGTCATTTCCAAGCAGGTGGCATCGATCGCACCGCCGAGCTCGATCGCGCATTGGCGGGCTGCGATTCGGCGGCGTGCGCCCGCGCCCGGATCGATCTTGCCGTCGTCAGTGTGCTGCTCGATGCCGGTGCGGGTCCGGCATGGCGTTACGTCGAGCGCGAGACCGGCATGCGTTACACGCGTTCCGAGGGTCTCGGTGTTGCGAGCTTCCGGGCGTTCGTGGCGGGCGCCTTCTCTGCGCGCCGCGACGATCCGTTACGCGCTGATGCTTCCGTGCTTTCGCGTATCGATGCAGCAACTCTCGCGCGACTCCTTCAGGTCGAAGCATCCAATCCGATTGTCGGGCTCGAAGGGCGCGCGGCTTTGCTTCGTCGCCTGGGCGCGGCATTGGTCGCTCGCGAGGAAGTTTTCGATGACCTTGCGCGGCCCGGCGGATTGTTCGAAACGCTGATCCCGGACGATGAAAATGAAATCGCCGCCGCCGATCTGCTTCACGCATTGCAGGATGGACTCTCGTCGATTTGGCCTTCGGGCAACGCCATTGAAGGCATACCGCTTGGCGATGTCTGGCGCCATCCGTACGCAGGTGCGAACGATCGTACCGCGGGATGGGTGCCGTTCCACAAGCTTTCGCAATGGCTCGCGTATTCGCTGTTCGAGCCCTTCGAGTGGGCCGGCGTGACGATCGTCGGTCGCGATCAACTCACCGCGCTCCCGGAATATCGCAATGGCGGATTGTTGCTCGATACCGGTGTTCTGCAGCCGATGAATCCACCCGATTCGAGCACAACATTTGAAGTCGGGGACGAGCTTGTCGTTGAATGGCGCGCATTGACGGTCGCCCTTATCGACGAACTCGCGCCAATCGTTCGGGCACGACTTGACGCAGCAGAGCTGCCGCTTGCGTGCATCCTCGAAGGCGGTACGTGGGCCGCGGGTCGCGAGCTTGCACAAGAGTCTCGTGGCGGCAATCCGCCGTTTTCGATTCGCTCCGACGGAACCGTTTTCTGATCGCCGAGTCTTGCAATGCCACGCACCGTGCACGTTTTCGATCATCCGCTGATTCAGCACAAGCTCACGCTGATGCGCAGGAAGGAAACGAGCACGACCAGCTTTCGCCGGCTGTTGAACGAAATCGGCTCGCTGATGGCGTACGAAGTGACGCGCGAGATGCCGACGCAGGAGCTCGAGATCGAGACGCCGATGGAACGGATGACGGGCCGTGTGATCGACGGCAAAAAGCTCGTCTTCGTGCCGATTCTTCGCGCCGGCACGGGATTGCTCGATGGCTTCCTGTCGGTCGTACCGGGCGCGCGCGTCGGCCACATCGGTCTTTACCGCGATCCGAAAACGCTCGTCGCCATCGAATACTATTTCAAGATGCCCGGCGGCATGGCGGAGCGCGACGCGATCGTACTCGATCCGATGCTCGCGACTGGGCACTCCGCCGTCGCGGCTGTCGATCGCCTCAAGGAAGCGAACCCTCGATCGATTCGGTTCGTGTGCCTCGTTTCATGTCCCGAAGGCATGCGCGCGTTCGGCCACGCGCATCCGGACGTGCCGATTTTCACGGCCGCAATCGACCGGCAACTGAACGACCACGGCTACATCCTGCCGGGATTGGGCGACGCGGGCGACCGGATATTCGGAACGAAGTGACGTTACCCCACGGACGTCATCCCGAGTGAAACGAGGGACCCGCTGTTGACGTAAATAAATGACTGACCTCCTGATCCGCAACGCGACACTGCCCGATGGCCGCACCGGCATCGACGTGCTGGTCGCACACGGCCGGATCGTCAACGTTGCGCGCAACATCAATGCCGCGGCCGGACTGACGATCGATGCCGAAGCACAGCTACTTGCGCCGCCGTTCGTCGACGCGCACTTCCATATGGATTCGACGCTGACCTACGGCACGCCGCGCGTCAATCAAAGCGGCACGCTGCTCGAAGGCATCGCGCTGTGGGGTGAGCTGAAGCCGCAATTGACGCAAGAATCGATCGTCGCACGTGCGCTTGCCTACTGCGATTGGGCGGTGACGAAGGGCTTGCTCGCGATCCGCTCGCACGTCGATGTTGGCGATCCGAGTCTGCGCGCGGTCGAAGCGCTATTGCACGTGCGCGAGTGCGTCAAGCCGTATCTCGATCTGCAGCTCGTCGCGTTTCCACAAGATGGCCTGTTGCGCAGCCCCGGCGCACTCGACAATCTGAAGCGCGCGCTCGCGATGGGTGTCGATGTGGTCGGCGGCATTCCGCACTGCGAGCGAACGTCCGCCGACGGCGCCGAAAGCGTGAAGCTGCTCTGCGAGCTTGCTGCCAAAGAGGCCCGGCTGGTCGACATGCATTGCGACGAGACCGATGATCCGCAATCGCGCCACGTGGAAACGCTCGCGTTTCACGCGCAGCGACTCGGCCTGCAGCAACGGGTCACCGGCTCGCATCTGACGTCGATGCATTCGATGGACAACGACTATGTCGCGAAGCTGATTCCGCTGATGGCCGATGCAGGCGTCAATGCCATCGCGAACCCGCTGATCAACATTACGCTGCAGGGCCGCCGCGACACGTATCCGAAACGGCGCGGCATGACGCGCGTCCCTGAGCTGATGGCGGCGGGCATCGATGTCGCGTTCGGACATGATTGTGTGATGGATCCTTGGTATGCGCTCGGCAGCGGCGATATGCTCGAAGTCGCCGCGATGGGACTGCATGTCGCCCAGATGACGAGCCAGGCAGGAATGCGTGCCTGTTTTGAAGCGGTCACCGTCAACGCGGCGAAGATCTTGCAGTTGGACGGCTATGGCATCGCGGCCGGAAACCGCGCCGATTTCGTCTTGTTGCAGGCTGGCGATCCGATCGATGCGATCCGCCGCCGCGCGACGCGACTGAAAGTATTCCGCGCGGGGAAGGTCATCGCGGAGACGCCGCCGTCGATCGCCAAATTGCATGTTCCGGGCCGGCCGGAATCGGTGGCTTTGTAAAGTAGGGTCAGACTCGATTTTCCGGCACGTTATCGACTTCATAGGGTCAGACTCGAACTTTCCTCGGCCGTTGACCGGGTGTTCAGCCAAACATGAAAGTTCGAGTCTGACCCTACTTACTTATGGAATCCATTTACTACGTCATGGCGTGGGCCTGCCATCGCAAATGCCGGCACTGCTACGAGGAGCGTTTTCGGCCGTATGTTCGCGGCGCGTTGGACGCGGTCGTCGCGGAGGCGGAGCGCAATTTTCCCCGCATCATCGAGAACCTTCCCGCGCGATTGACGTACCGCGATCTCGAAAGTCCGCAGGCCGACGGGACATTGCCCGAAAAGACAGGCCGCATCATCCTGTCGGGGGGCGAATCGCTGCTCGATCCGGTGCGTGAGCGAATCACGTACAAGGTGATCGAGCGGCTTCGCGCGAAGTACGCGGACGAGGGCGGTGTCAAGATTGTCGTGCAGACGACGGGCGATCTTGTCACCGACCGCATTGTCGATGAGCTGCTTGCGCGTGGCGTGTGGATGGTCTCCGTTGCCGGCGTCGATGATTTCCATGTCGGCCTCGAAGGCGAGGAACGCCAAGGAAAATTCGTCGAAACGCTGACGGCGCTGTTCGAGCGGCACGGCATGCGCGCATCCGGGCTGTCGTCGACGACACGCAATTGGCATGAGGAGCCCGGACCGGTCTTCAGCTTTTTCGGCGCGACGCCGGACTCGTGGATCGGCAAATTGTGGCCGCGCGGGCGGGCGTGGAAAAACGACCTCTCGAGCGCGACGCTCGACGACAATTTTTGCAACCGATGGTCGGGCGGCCTCAACTTTCTGCGCCATCAGTACAACGGCTCGGAAGTGTCGATCGAGCCCGACGGCAGCGTCTATCCGTGCTGCATCAAGACAAAGCTGCCGATCGGCAACCTGCTCGAGGACAATCTGATCGACATCCTTGATTCGCTCGTCGGCGTGCCGGCCTATCAGGCAATCACGCTGGGACATCCTGAGCGCATGGGCTTATCGCATGGCTGGAGCGAAGCGACGTTCATCGCCAAGTCGCGCACGCTGACGCCGGCCGGAAAGGTCTATCAAAACCTCTGCATCGGCTGCGATCGTTTTCACGAGCAGGTTCTAGGTCCGGTGCTCGAAGAGGCACGCCGACTGCGGCGCGCAAAACGGGTAACCCACGAATCCGCGAGCGCTGCGCACCGCCCGCAATGACATGACGCGTGGTCGAACAGAGTTGCGGTTCTGCGCGCTCGTACTGATCGCGCTATCGTTTTCCGCATTCGCCGAGGACATGCCGTGGAACGACATTGTGGCCAAAGCGCGGGGACAGGCCGTGAACTTCAACGCATGGGCCGGGGACGAAAAGACGAACGCATTCATCGCATGGGTCGGCACCGAGGTCGGGCAGCGCTATGGTATTAAGCTCCGCCAGGTCAAGTTACGTGACACCGCCGAAGCCGTGACGCGTGTCGTGGCCGAAAAAGCAGCGGGCCGCGATGCTCTTGGAACGGTTGATCTCATTTGGCTCAACGGACCGAACTTTCTCGCGCTCAAAGCGGAACATTTATTATACGGCCCCTTCAGCGCGAAGCTGCCGAATTACCGCTACGTCGACACGACGCATATTCGGTCGAACGTCGTCGACTTCACGATTCCCCTCGACGGCTTCGCGTCGCCGTGGCGGCGCGCACAGATCGTATTCGTTTACGACGGTGCTCGCATAAGCGATGTTCCCCATTCGATGGCGCAGCTGCTCGCCTGGGCGAAGCGTCATCCCGGCCGCACGACGCATCCCAGCGTTCGCAATTTCCTCGGCGCAACATTTTTGAAGCAGGCGCTCTACGAGCTCGCGCCCGATGCTCAGCAACTGCAGGAGCCCGCGACCGATGCAAACTTCGCCGTGCAGACCGCGCCGCTGTGGGTCTGGTACGAACAATTGCGTCCGCTCCTCTGGCGCCACGGCGAGCAATTCCCGGACAACGGTCCAGCGCAGCGCCAATTGGTGAACGACGGCGAGATCGACATGATGATTTCATTCAGTCCCGCCGAAGCGGCTGTCGCGCAAGCGGCAGAGCAGTTGCCGTCATCGGTGCGAACCGTTGTGTTCGATGGCGGCACGATCGGAAACACGAGCTTTGTCGCGATACCGTACAACGCCGCGCATAAGGAAGGCGCGATGGTCGTCGCAAACTTTCTGCTCGAGCCGTCGACCCAGGCGCGCGCGCAGGATTATCGCGAGATCGGCGCCTACACGGTGCTCGATGTCGACGCGCTGCCGCATGCCGACCGCGCGATGTTCGATGCGCTGCCGCGGCATCCGGCGCTGCCGACTAACGCCGAGCTGCGGACGCCACTCCCCGAACCGCATCCGTCGTGGATGACGGGAATCGCTGCGCAGTGGGAGCGGCGTTACACGAAGTGACGGCTCCGCGCGGCGCCGGGATCGTCGGGCTTTTTCCTGCGCTCACGGTGGCAGCGTTTCTGTTGCCCATCGTGGCGGGGTTGGCCGGCACACTGCTGCCCGCGTTCGGTTACTTGCCGGCGATCGGCGGCAACGCACTGGGACTCGATCCGTGGCGGCGGCTCATTGCTTATCCGGGCATCGCGACGAGCGTGATAACGAGCCTGTCGACAGGTTTCGCGGCGACGCTCGCGTCGCTCGCGCTGGCCGTCGCGTTTTGCGCCATCGCCCATGGACGCTCGTGGGCGCGACGCATTGGCGGATTCGTCGCGCCCGTATTGTCGACGCCGCATGCCGCCATCGCGATCGGCGTCGCATTCTTGATTGCGCCTTCAGGGTGGATCGCACGCGCCATTTCACCGTGGTTGACCGGGTGGACGCTGCCACCGGACGTCGCAACGATAGGTCACCGCTCCGGCTGGCCGCTTGTGCTGTGCCTTGTCGCGAAGGAGACACCGTATCTGGTGCTGATGATGATCGGCGCGTTGCATCAAGTTCCTGCGCGGGGGCACGTGATGATTGCGCGCTCGCTCGGTTACAGCTCTGCGGAGGCGTGGCTCAAGATCGTCTTGCCGCAAATCTATCCGCAGATTCGGTTGCCGATCTTCGCCGTGCTGGCGTTTTCGCTGTCGGTGGTCGACGTTGCGCTGATTCTCGGTCCGGGGAATCCACCGCCGCTGGCCGTTCTGGCGCTGCGCTGGTTCAGCGATGCGGACATCGGCTACTATTTTCCTGCGGCTGCCGCCGCGTCTTTGCAACTTCTTCTCGTCGTTTTCGCCATCGTCGCTTGGCGGCTTGCGGAGCCCATCGTTACTTCGGTCGCACGCGTGTGGATTGTGCGCGGCGTTCGTCGCGGCATGGCCACGGTCTCGGCGCGTGCCGGGTTTCTTGTCGCGATCGTGTTGTTCGCCGGATCGATATTCGCGATCGCCGGCATGGCGCTTTGGTCGATCGCCGACGCGTGGCGCTTTCCGAGTGCGTTACCGACGACATGGACGCTCGGGAACTGGTCGCGTGAGCTTGCAAGCCTGCGCGCGCCCGTCTCCGCGACGCTCTTATTGGCAACGGCAGCGACGTTGATCGCGCTAATTCTCGCACTCGGTTGTCTCGAAAACGAAACGCGTGCTCGGCATCATGTCGGAACGCGCGCATTGTGGCTTCTGTATCTGCCGCTGCTAGTCCCGCAGATCGCGTTCCTGTTCGGCACCCAGGTGCTGCTCGTCAAAACGGGCATCGACGGAACGCTCGCTGCGGTTGTGTGGGCGCATCTGGTCTTCGTCCTGCCATATGTCTTTTTGTCGCTTGCCGATCCGTGGCGCTCGCTGGACTCGCGTTATGCGCGCACCGCCGCGAGCCTTGGCGCATCGCCGTCGCGCATCTTTTTTCGCATTCGGTTGCCGTTGCTGCTTGGTCCGGTGTTGATCGCCTGCGCGATCGGCTTTGCCGTCAGCGTTGGACAATACTTGCCGACCGTGTTCGCCGGCAACGGTCGCATCGCGACTCTCACCACCGATGCGGTGACGCTTGCAGGGGGCGCCGACCGGCGTGTCATCGGCACGTATGCGCTGCTGCAGGCACTATTGCCAATGCTCGTGTACGTCGCTGCGGTGACCGTTCCAGCGTGTCGCTTTGCGCGCCGGTGATGGGCGCGAAGATGGGATTGGCCCTTCAGGGTGTGCGCATCGCGCTTGGCACGCACCGATTGGTCCCGCCGCTCGATTTCGTCGTCGCGCCGGGCGAGCGCGTCACCGTCATGGGGCCAAGTGGCTCCGGAAAATCAACATTGCTCGCCTTCATTGCGGGCACCCTTGATGCCGCTTTCACAGCGGAAGGGCGCGTCTCGATCGATGGCGATGACGTGACGGATCTGGCGCCGGAACGGCGCCGCGTCGGTATCCTGTTTCAGGACGATCTGTTGTTCCCACATCTCTCGGTCGGCGAGAATCTCGCGTTTGCGCTGACGCCGGCGCTGCGCTCGCGCGATGCACGCCGCGCCGCGATTGCGCGGGCGCTCGACGAGGCGGAGCTACTGAATTTCGCCGGCCGCGATCCGGCGACGTTGTCGGGCGGTCAGCGCGCGCGCGTCGCCTTGATGAGAACGTTGCTGGCCGAGCCGCGTGCGCTGTTGCTGGACGAGCCCTTCAACAAGCTCGATTCGCAACTGCGTCACGATTTCCGGCGCTTCGTGTTCGACCATGCATCGACTCGCGGGTTGCCGATTCTTCTCGTCACACA
>VBCG01000057.1:70005-70202 GCA_005881895.1 Betaproteobacteria bacterium | reverse complement strand
CAGTTGCGGTTTGGGCCCAAGCTTTGATGCGCTTGTGGAAAATCGCTTTTCAAGCACGGGATCGCTGCCTTCAGCGACTTGAACTCGATAGGCCGCAGCTACGTCTTCGGCTTTTTCCCGGGACAGCGACGGATATGCCCCAACCGTAAGTAGGCGTTTTCGGCCCGACACGCGATATGACTGAACGTATGTCTTGG
>VBCG01000057.1:0-69979 GCA_005881895.1 Betaproteobacteria bacterium | reverse complement strand
CTCGATCCCGGCATAGGCGAGCGTTCCAATAGAAACGTTCTCAGCAAGTTTCATCGATGGCTCCGTCAACTGTGATGAGTTGCGGCTCCACTGATGGGGTTTCACAGAAGGGGCGCCTTCCGCTTAACAGTCACCACCCTTGCCCACGTACAGTCACCAAAGTCAGGCCGATCACACTACATTAGACTGGACTGCCAGGGGATGCTTCACCAATAGAAACAAAGTTCTACTGACAAGACCATACAAGAACAAAAAACTAGGATAGGTTTTGTAAACCGTTGGTCGTGGGTTCGATTCCTACTGCCGGCACCACTCCCACTCAATCGTGCAACTTCGGACGTCGCCTGAATGTATGTCCAATCTGACATACATTGCCTAAGTGGCCGCGATAGGCAAGCCGCTCGTGTGGCTGCGAGGCGATGTAAGAACACCACCGTTTTTGCACGCCGCTCGCGTTGAGGCGGGCGTATTGCTGCGGCAATTGCGGGGCGACGCCAAGCTTGGGTCTGCCGCATTCGCGACCGATGCCGGGAATCGGTGCTCGTCTGCGATGCGCAATTCATGGCAAACGGTTTCTCAGGCTATCCGACAAAGAGGCTGCTTTTGTCGAGTTCAAGCTTGCACTGAGCAAGACGCTGCAAGCGTTACGTGCGGCCCAGGAGTTGTCGCAAGTTGACGTTGCCATGCGACTGCGATCCAGTCAATCGCGTGTCGCCAAGATGGAGGCTTCGGATCCCCGTGTATCGGTCGATCTTCTCGTGCGGTCGTTGTTTAGGCTTGGGGCGCAACCTGGCGACATTGCGAAAGCGCTGCGTCCGCGCCGCAGAGTCGCATGACGTCGCATCGAACCTGGGCGAGCCGGAGATTCACCAGCTGTTTCCTTTCGGCACCAATTGGCCGGTGCCCCTCGGCTCGCGCTAAGCCGGCTCAGCCGTCTTCGTGATCCTGCATCCCGGAATCGACTCGACGTAGGCGACCACCGGTTTCCACTCCGGACCGACGCCGCTATCGAATTGCGCGTTGATGTAGTAGCGCTTGCAGGGCGCGATATCCATCGTCATGTGCTTGTTCGATCCCTGGAAGCCCTTGCGCGGAGGCGACTGCACGACGACCATCCGCTTGCCGGGCTCGATCTTGACGATGCGATCCGTGTAGTTGCGACCGTCGACCGATTTGATGATCGCCGGCGCCCGATTCATCGTCGCCCTGAAGTAGCGCGTTCCCGTCACCTCGCTCCACGTCGGTCCCCATTTTTCCAGCGCTGCCGCGTCGGTCGCGGGCAACAATGACGCGAATAACACCGTCGCGATGATTTTCATCGCTTCTCCTTGTCCAAATTGTCTATCGCCTCCAACGGCGAGGCCGGTCCGAGGGTTGACAGTGGCTGGCTGCAGCCCACAACTCGAATACAACAGACACCGACCGTCGGTCAATTGCTGCGCGCCAACCGTGGACGATGCCTTAGAATCGCCAGCATACGGGAGGATGTTCGGGGGGACATCACGCAGTTATCGCGCGGCACCGCAGGGCATTTCGCGAATCCAAATTGTACGGCGCGCATTGGCGAGCCGTCGGCCGCAACGACGCCGCACTTCCGGCATCACAATCAACCGGATTAGCGCATGCCGCTTGTGGGCTTTCGGCCGACCAAAGCGCGGCTGATCATCGATGACAGCAACGACACGGTCCTCGTGATGAGGGTCGTCGTTGCAGACAGTGAATCGGTCGAGCTCGCGTCCGGCGGCAAGCTCGATGCGCTGACCGGCGTGCTGCGCATTCGTGAACGCAAAGAAGGCGAAAGCCGTAACGGCGGCGTGGGCTCGCTCGTCTACATCGAAGAGGCCGGCGAAGGGCCCGACCACGTTCCCGCCAAATATCAGATCAACATTTCGATGGCGCCGGAAAAATTCAAGGCGTTGCTTCGCGTCGCGGTGAACGGACTCTTGCCGACGAAATTCTTCGTCGACGCCGGCGAACGCGTGTCGAAGACGGAGACGCGCGGCTTGACCTACTGGGTCGGTGCCGGCGGGCGCACGAAGGTATGGGATTCAGAGTCGCACCGATCGCTGCCGATCTCGAAGTTTTCGATGATTTTGCCGATCGAGCTGTTGGCGCAGCGCGGCGAAGGCGCGCGTGCCCAGGCTGCGCTTCCTGCGCAACAGGGCGCGGCGCAACTTGCGCTGCCGCATGAAACCGTGCCGGTCGAATCCGTGGCGACGAATGCGCAAGTCGCCGAGCTTGTCGACGATCTCCTGGTGTTCCAAAGCGAAACGCGTAATACACTATATGCATTGATGTGGGTTGTCGGCATCGTCGCAGTGCTGGCGCTCGTGTTCGGTATCGCGATCGTTTATCACTGATGAATCGACTCGACTTTGACAAACGCACTGCCGTCGTGACGGGCGGCGCTGCCGGCATCGGGTTCGCCATTGCGAAGCGACTGGCTTCCAGCGGAGCGCGCGTCGCCTTGTGGGATCGCGATACGCGTGCGCTCGACGCCGCGAAGGCGGCGCTCGGCAATGACACGTCCGTGCATCCGCTCGACGTGTCGAACGCAGCGATGGTCGACCAGGTGGCGCGCGACACCGCCGATGTCATGGGCGGCATCGATGTACTGGTGTGCTCGGCCGGCATCACGGGTCCGAACAACGTGACGTGGGAATATCCGGTTGACGATTGGCGCAAGGTTTTCGACGTCAACGTGCACGGTTTGTTCTATTGCAACCGTGCGGTCGTGCCGATCATGCAACGAAAGAATTACGGCCGAATCGTCAATATTGCGTCGGTCGCCGGCAAGGAAGGCAATCCGAATGCGCCCGCGTATAGCGCGTCGAAGGCGGCGGTCATCGGGCTCACCAAATCGCTCGGCAAGGAGCTCGCGAAAACGGGCATTCGCGTCAACTGCGTGACGCCGGCGGCCGTACGCACCGCGATGTTCGACCAGATGACACAGCAGCACATCGACTTCATGCTGTCGAAGATACCGCTCGGCCGCTTCGGTGAAGTCGAGGAAATTGCAGCGATGATCTGCTGGCTCGCGAGCGAAGAATGCTCGTTCTCGACCGGAGCGGTGTTCGATCTCTCGGGCGGTCGGGCGACCTACTGAACCGCCAGCATGATCTTGCCGATGTGCTGCGACGATTCCATCAGCGCATGCGCCTTGGCGGCTTCCGCCAGTGGGAATGTGGCGTGAATGACGGTCTTGAGCGCGCCGCGCTCGAACAGTGGCCACACTTGGGTTCGTAACTCGCGCGCGAGCGCCGCCTTGCGTTCGAAAGGGCTCGCACGCAGCGTCGATCCGGTAATGGTCAGCCGTCTCAGCATGATGTGACGCCAGTCGCATTCGATCCGGCTGCCCTTCATGAAGGCGATCATCACCAACCGTCCTTCGAGCGCCAAGCACTTCAGGTTCTTCGGCACGTAGTCGCCGCCGACCATGTCGAGAATGACGTCGACCCCGCGTTTCGAGGTGATTCGCGCAACCTCGAGTTCAAAATCCTGCGTCCGGTAATCGATCGCGTGATCGGCGCCCATCTCGCGGCAGAACGCAACTTTGTCGGGACTGCCCGCCGTCGTAAACACCGTCGCGCCGAAAGCTTTCGCCAATTGAATCGCGGTAAGGCCGATGCCGCTCGTTCCACCGTGCACCAGAAATGTCTCGCCCTTCGCGAGCCGCGCGCGATCGAAAACATTGTTCCAGACGGTAAAGTACGTCTCCGGCAGACTCGCCGCTTGTTCGAGCGATAGGCCGTGCGGAACGGGCAGGCACCACGCCGCCGGCGTCGCGCAATATTGCGCGTAGCCTCCACCCGGCGTGAGCGCGCAGACCTCGTCGCCAACGTTCCAGTCTTCCACATCGGGTGCACACGCCACGATGCGTCCCGACACTTCGAGTCCGAGAATCGGCGAGGCATCCGGCGGAGGCGGATAGGTGCCGGCGCGCTGCGCGCAGTCGGGGCGGTTGACGCCGGCCCACGCTACCTCGATCAGCACTTCACCTGCACGCGGCGAAGGCACGGCTCCCTCGGTCAGCATGATGACGTCGGGCGGACCTGGCGCGCGGACCGCGATGTGTCGCATCGTCTTTGGAATCGCCATGTCGGGCATTGTATTCTCGGCGTGTGAAAGATTCGTCTTCGGAACGCAACCTGGCGGCGCTACTCGCACGCGCTGCGCGCAAGTGGCCGCGGCTTCCCGCGATCGCGCTCGGTTCGCGCGCACTGCAAACTTACGCGTCGCTGGCTGAGCGCTGTGGACTCCTTGCAGCCGCCTTGGCAAACACTGGACTGCGTCCGGGCGATTGCGTTGCCGTTATTTCGCTCAACGATCCCGCGTACATCGAAGCGTTGTTCGCCATCTGGTGGGCGGGATTGATCGCCGTGCCCATCAACGCGAAGCTGCATCCGCGTGAGCTCGAGTTCGTCTTGTCGGACAGCGACGCGCGTTTCGCGTTCACCGACGCCGATTGGTACGCAGCGTTCTCCAGAATCGGGCACTCGCTCCCGAACCTCGAACGCGCGGTCCCGCTCGGCTCACGTGAATACGAGAACCTGTTCGTCGATTCCGGGGTTGCGCCGATCGCCAGTGTCGACCCCACGGCGGCGGCGTGGCTCTTCTACACGAGTGGGACGACGGGTCGGCCGAAAGGCGTCGTCATCTCGCACGGCAACCTTTACGCAATGATCAATTGCTTCCTGGGCGACGTGGAAGCCATAGCGCCGGGCCACGCGATTATTCACGCAGCTCCGCTGTCGCACGGTTCCCGAGGCGCCGTCAACGTCGTGCCTGAATCCAGCGGCTTCGATGCTGGCGAGACACTGGCGCTGCTTACGCCGTGGGATCACGCGCTGATGTTTGCGGCACCGACGATGGTGAAGCGGTTGATTGCCGCGCCGCTACTTGGCGATGCACGACTCGAGCGACTCAAGTGCATCGTGTACGGTGGCGGCCCAATGTATGTCGAAGACTGCAAGGCGGCGTTCGCTGCGCTTGGGCCGCGTCTTGCGCAGATTTACGGGCAAGGCGAGACGCCGATGACGATCACGGCGATGGATCGCTTGACGCTTGCCGAAGCGATCGCCCGCGACGATGACGCGCGCATCGGCTCGGTCGGGATCGCACAAACCGGGATCGACGTACAGATTGGCGATGAGCTCGATCGTGCATTGCCACCGGGAGAAGTCGGCGAAGTGCTGGTGCGCGGTCCGACCGTGATGCAGGGCTATTGGCGCAATCCCCACGCGTCCGCAAAAGCGCTGGCCGGAGGATGGCTGCATACCGGCGATCTCGGCACCGTCGATGCAGCCGGCTTCCTGACCCTCAAGGATCGTTCCAGGGATCTCATCATCAGCGGTGGCTCGAATATCTATCCACGCGAGGTTGAGGAAGCGTTGTTGCGACATGCCGGCGTCGCCGAAGCGGCGGTGATCGGACTGCGCCACGATGAATGGGGCGAGTCGGTCGTTGCATGCGTCGTCCCGCGCGCTCCGTTACTCGATGAGGCGGCGCGTGCGGCTTTCGAGCGAGTACTCGATGCGCATTGTCTCGAGCACATCGCGCGCTTCAAACGTCCGCGCACTTATGTCTTTTTGAGCGAGCTCCCCAAGAACAATACCGGCAAGGTGTTGAAGACGGCGCTCCGCGAGACGGTTTCGCGCGCAAAAGCAGGTTCCTCGGACGATAGAGCGCTGTCCTCGGAATGACAAAGTGGCATTGTCATCCCGAGCGCGAGCGAGCGACCTGTTTACCAACTATGGCGTTGCGGCCGCTGATCTTATTCTCGTGCCCGTCGCACACAGCGCAGCGACGGCCGTTATCGCAGCCGACAGCGCGAACGTTGTCGCTGCGCCGGAAGTCTCCAGCAGACGACCTCCCAGCGCATTGCCCGCGCCCACGCCGCTGATGATGCACGTCGACGACCAGGTGAACGCTTCGGTCGCGTAACGCGAAGGCGCGTTCGTCGTTATCAGTGTGGAGAACACGGTGAACAGTGGGGCAATCAACAGTCCGGCGATGAACGCAAGCGCCGATAAGATCCAAGGTGAGTCGGTGAGCGCCTGCAGCGCAACCGGCACGACCATCAATGCAAGCAGCCGCGGCGCGAGACGATCGACAGCAAAATTGAGATGCAGCGCGCCGTAGGCGAGGCCGCCGATCGCGCTGCCAAGCGAATTGATTCCCAGCAAGACGCCGGCGAGGGCCGGAATTCCCAGCGCCGTCGCAAACCCGGGATAACCGACTTCGAGCAGACCGAGTGAGAAGGTGAACAGAAAGGTCGACGCATAGACGACGAGAAGCCGCGGCTCGGTCAGCGGCCCGAGCAAATGACGCTCGGCATCGGGTTCGTGCCGCCAATACTTGAGCGCCGGAGAGGCGAGAAACACCGGCACCGCCGCCGCGCAAAAGCACCACGACATTGCAAACGCAACGGTAGGTGTCGCAACGGCCAGCAACAACGCGACGAGCATCGGGCCGAGCGTGAACGCGAGCTCGATCAGCACAGCGTCGAGCGAATAGGCGGTCGTGCGTTCCGATGCGTCGTCGAAACGATAACGCCACATCGTTCGCGTCAACACGGTGATCGGCGGCGAGAACACGCCCGCGACAGCGGCGGCCGCAATCATTGCAGCGTTCGAGAGTTGCAGCGGCTCCGCTGCCAGCAGCACGGCGAGCGTCAACGAAAAAACGATTCCGGTGACGATCAAAATGGATCGCGGGCCACGGCGATCGACAACGCGTCCGACGCCGGGCGCGACGATTGCGGCGGCGGCCATGAATGCGCCCACCGCGGCGCCTGCGACCGCGAACGAACCCGCTCTCGCGCGCACATGGAGCAGCATCGACAACGACAACGTGCCGATCGGCATCCGCGTCACCAGTGCGACCACCAGCATCGTGGCGACATCGGGAAGACGCAGAAAATCGCGATAGCGGATAGCTGCGCGGCGGATCATCGCCTCGGCATCAGCTGAGGCTCGCTAATAGAGAACCTGCACGTTCTCCGGCGTGAGCCATTCGCGCAGCCGTTCGAGCAGCGCGTCATCGAGGTTGACGCGCCAATCGGCAGGCAACTCCACTTCGCCGCCCACGCGATCGTTGCGATACTCGATCGTCACCGGCTTCTCGCCGGGACGAAACGGTCCAAGAATGTCGGCCAGCCGATGCGCCGATGCATTGCCATTGCACGCGAGCTTGATGCCCTTGGCGAAGTGTTTGCGCACGGCGGCCAGGTCGTAGATCGTCTCCGCGACGACGCGCATGCCCTGCAGCTCGCCCTCATCGCTCATCCGCTGCATCACGCGGACATCGGCCGCAATGAGCTGGTCCTCGCGCAAGAGACTGCGTGCGCCGTCGAAGGTTTCGTTGTAGACGAGAATCTCGACGCGTCCCTTGCCGTCGTCCAGCGTGACGAACGCCATCTTGCCGCGGCGGCTGGTCTGGACGCGGAGCGCTGTCACGATGCCGGCCACCAGCACGCGGTCTGTGCGTGGCTGCAGGTTGGCAAGCGAGGTTCTGACAATCGGCGCCAGCTCCTCCGCGTATTCATAAAACGGATGTCCGGAAAGATAGAATCCGAGCGCGGCTTTCTCGTGCGTCAGGCGCTCCGAGTCCGTCCATTCACGGCTGGCAACCAATGTCGCGGTCGGAGACGACGGATCTTCCCCGAACAAGGAAACTTGCGCGCGCGTCGCATCAGCGTGCTCGGCCCATTCCAGCGCGTTGCCGACCGATGCAAGCAAGGCCGAGCGGCGCCGCTCGAGCGAATCGAATGCGCCGGCGCGGATCAGCGCTTCGACCGCGCGGCGGTTGACACTCCGCTTGTCCACCCGCATGCAGAAGTCGAACAGATCGGTGAACGGGCCGCCGGTGTCGCGCGCCGCGACGATCGCCTCGATTGCAACAGCGCCGGTCCCTTTGATGGCGCCCAAGCCATAGTTGATCCGTGTAGTGTCGACGGGCTCGAAGCGATGATTCGACGTATTGACGTTGGGTGGAAGGATCGCCAGACCCTGCGCCAACGCGTCATCGTAGAACGCCTTTACTTTATCGGTGTCGTCCATCACAAGCGACAGGTTCGCCGCCATGAACGCCGCCGCGTGATGTGCTTTGAAATACGCCGTCTGATAGGCGACCAGCGCGTACGCCGCCGAATGCGACTTGTTGAAGCCGTACCCCGCGAACTTTTCCATCAACCCGAACAGCTGCTCGGCTCTGTGTTTCGGGAGGCCGTTCCGCTGCGCGCCCGCGACGAAGATGTCGCGCTGCTGGGCCATCTCTTCGGGCTTCTTCTTGCCCATCGCGCGACGCAAGAGATCGGCGCTGCCGAGCGTATAGCCGCCGATTTCCTGCGCGATCTGCATGACCTGTTCCTGATAGACCATGACGCCATACGTCGGCTCGAGAATCGGTGCGAGCCGCGGATCGACGTACTCGACGCGCTCGCGTCCGCTCTTGCGTGCCACATAGTCAGGAATGAGCTCCATCGGACCGGGACGATAGAGCGCAACAAGAGCGATGATGTCCTCGAAGCGCGTGGGCGGTGCTTGCTTCAACAAGTCGCGCATGCCGCGAGATTCAAATTGGAACACGCCGGTCGTGTTGCCGCGCTTGAAGACTTCGTAGGTCGCCTTGTCGTCGAGCGGCAATGACTCGAGTGTGATTTGCGCGCCAGGATCGAGCTTGCGGACGTAGCGGAGCGTCCAATCGAGGATCGTCAGCGTCGTGAGCCCGAGAAAGTCGAACTTCACGAGCCCGATCGCCTCGACATCGTCTTTGTCGAATTGCGAGACCGGCGCCTCGGCGCCCGCTTGCACGTAGAGCGGGCAGAAATCCGTGAGACGCCCTGGTGCGATCAACACGCCACCGGCGTGCATCCCGACATTGCGCGGCAGACCTTCGAGCTCTTCGGCCAGTGCCAACAGCTCGCGCACTTCCTCTTCCTCAGCCTCGCGTGTGCCGATGAGCAGCTCGACTTCGCGTGCGTAAATCGTATTGGTTTCGGGTTCGCCCTGCCGGCGCTGGAGCGTAACCGTCTTGCCGGGCTGAAACGGAATCAATTTGGCGATGCCGTCGACAAACGAGTACGGCAGATCGAGTACGCGGCCGACATCGCGCACGGCCGCTTTGGCGGCGAGCGTGCCAAACGTCGCAATTTGCGAGACGGACTCGGCCCCGTACTTCTGCTTCACATAGTCGATGACGCGATCGCGACCGTTCTGGCAGAAGTCGATGTCGAAGTCGGGCATCGACACGCGCTCCGGATTGAGGAATCGCTCGAACAGTAGCGAATAGCGCAACGGATCGAGATCAGTGATGCCGAGCGCATACGCAACGAGCGAGCCCGCACCGGAACCGCGCCCCGGTCCGACGGGGACAGCGTGGCTTTTGGCCCAATTGATGAAATCCGCAACGATCAGAAAGTAGCCGGAATAACCCATCTGCACGATCGTTCGTGTTTCGAAGTCCAATCGCGCGACATACTCGGGACGTTTGGTTTCACGTTGCGCAGCGTCCTGATAGATCTCTGCAAGTCGTCGCTCGAGACCGGCAACCGCTTCGTGACGCAGAAGGTCGTCGAGCGTCATTCCTTCGGGTGTCGGAAACAGCGGCAAATGGTTCTTGCCGAGAGGAATCGTCAGATTGCAGCGCTGGGCGATAGCGACGCTGTTGGCGAGCGCGGCCGGCAGATCGGCGAATTTTTCCAGCATCGCCGCCTGCGTCGTGAAGTATTGCTCCGGCGTGAATGGGCGTGGTCGTCGCGCGTCGGACAGGATATGTCCTTCGGCGATGCAGACGCGCGCCTCGTGTGCGCGAAAATCGGTCGGCCGGAGGAACTGGATCGGATGCGTGGCAACGATCGGTAGACGGATATCGCTCCCAAGCGAAGCGGTTGCCGCGACGAGCGCATCGTCGTCGTGTCGTCCTGCCCGCTGCACCTCGAGAAAGAAGCGTTTTGGGAACGCGTCGGCCCATTGTCGCGCCAGACGCTGCGCACCAGCGACATTGCCCTGCAACAGCGCTTGGCCGATGTCGCCGTCGCGAGCGCCGGAGAGTGCGATCAACCCTTCCGTGCCTTCGGCGAACCACTCGCGGCGAAGTTCCGCCCGACCGCGATGTTGATTCGTCAAATAGGCGCGAGTGAGCCACGTACAAAGCTTCAGATAGCCTTCGCGCGTGGCCGCAAGAAGCAACGCGCGAAACGGCGCGTCACGTTCGGCGTCGTGGGTTATCCACGCATCGCATCCGACGATGGGCTTAATGCCGTTCGCGCGCGCTGCCTTGTAGAACTTGACGAGCCCAAATTGATTCGCGAGGTCGGTCAGCGCGAGGGCGGGCATCGCGTCGGCGGCCGCGGCCTGCACGGCGTCATCGATGCGGACCGTGCCGTCCGAAATCGAAAATTCGCTGTGAAGACGAAGATGAATGAACGCGGGAGCGACCATGGAGTGCGTAGCGGAGCCTGTTAAAATTCTACTCTCCGCGATGCCGGATAAATCGACGATGATGGTGCATACCGCAACAATCTTCGCCGCATTGCGGCGCGTGCCGCTGATTTTCATCGTCATCGCGATCAGCGCAATGCTGCTCGCAAGCTGCGCGACAGTCGGACCAATGCCGGGCGTCACGGCACCACCGGTCCCTGCGCAGCCACCGCCGTCGGCGCCAACGGTTCCACGCAATGCCGAGCCACCGCCGCCTAAAGTCAATCTGTCCGGGTTTCCGCTGCCTTATCGGCAAGGTTATGCCGACGGTTGTGCAAGTGCGGGTGGAACCGAACATAAGGATGCAGCGCGCTTCTCCGCGGACATGAATTATCGGACCGGATGGACTGATGGGCGCGCGCTGTGCACGAAGAAATGAGCGCCGCAGGACCGTCCCAAGGCGCGAACTGCTTCCCCTTTGGGGGCAGAGGGCAGAGCGTAGCGGCGAGAGCCGCAAGCGTGCGGGTAGACCATTGAGCGCCGCAGGGCGATGACGCCGTCGCGCTCGCAGTTTGTCATGCTGCGCGGCATGCGACATCACGCGCTGACGTGGGGCGACGCATCGGCGCCGAAACTCTTCCTTCTGCACGGCTGGATGGATGTCGGGGCTTCGTTTCAATTTCTGGTCGATGCGCTTACGCGCAATTGGTTTGTCGTAGCGCCTGACCTGCGCGGTTTCGGCGGCTCCGAATGGCAGCCGCAAGGTTATTGGTTTTACGACTACATTGCGGATCTCGAAGCGCTTATCGATCATTACGCGGCCGGTGAACCGGTCAATCTTGTCGGTCATAGTCTGGGCGGCAACGTCGTCATGCAATACGCCGGCGTGCGAGCACAGCGCGTGCGGCGCGTCGTGTCGCTGGAGGGATTCGGCATCCCGGCGGAATCGGCCGGGATCGCACCGGTGAAAATCATGAAATGGCTCGATGCACTGCATGCAATGCCCGAATTCAAACCCTACGCAAATCTCGGCGCCGTCGCGGATCGACTGCAGAAGAACAATCCGCGTTTGAAGCGCGGTCAAGCAGAATTTTTAGCCATGCACTGGGCCGAGAAGATGGCCGATGGCGCGCGTCTCGTTTCCGATCCGCGACACAAGTTACCGTTTCCGATCGTGTATCGGATGGAAGAGATCGTCTCTATCTGGCGCAAGATCGAAGCGCCGGCGCTGTGGGTCGCCGCTGCCGACACGAACATTCTGCGCTGGCTTGCGAGTGGCACCGACGGCGATCCCGACGGCGATGGATTCGATATCGTCCGTCGCCGGCTCGCGCACATCCGCAACGGCCGACTCGAAATCGTCGCCGACGCTGGACACATGCTGCATCACGATCAACCCGAGGCTGTTGCGCGCTTGATCGAGCCGTTCTTGGCGAATTCCCAGTAAAACCAGGTCCGTCGGCTCTGCCTTGGGATAACAAAGAGGTGATTGTCATTCCGAGGCCGACGCTTTTTATCGGCCGAGGAACCTGCATTTTTCAAACGGGCTGAACGAAAACGATTCGTATTTACATTCGTGGCCAGATTTGCTATGTTTGAGTGTCCGTTGCTGCACCTGGGACCGTCTTGAAGTTGCGCTCATTGGTCGTCATCGCCGCCGTCTGGACGTTGCCCACGTTCGCGCAAGAGCTCGTCGTGTACAAGATCGTCGCCAAGGACGGCAAGTTGGAGCCAGCCTTGATTGAAGTGCCGGCGGGAAAGCGCTTCAAGCTCGAGGTCGCAAACGAAGGCACGACGGCGGTCGAATTCGAAAGCAAGGATTTGAAGCAGGAAAAAGTCGTCGCACCCGGCGCGAAAGCCTCGCTCTCCATCAACGCGCTGAAGTCCGGCGAATACAAATTCTTCGACGAGTTCCACGAGTCGACTGCGAAAGGCAAGATCATCGCCAAGTAGGCCACGCTGACCTGGAACCTCATGGGCAACGCACTGTTCATCATCTGGCGCGAATCAGCGGAGGCGATGCTGGTCGTCGGCATCCTCTACGCATGGCTCAAACGCCGGCCCGATGCCACAGTCGGCCTGCGGTACTTGTGGGGTGGCGTCGCCGCCGGTGTGGGCTTGGCGTTGGCGCTCGCAGCCGTGATGCTCGGCCTCGCGTCGGTCCTTTCGGATGACGCGCTCGAATATTTTCAGCTCGCGATGATGCTCATCGCCGCGGGCTTGATCGTCCAAATGGTGTTCTGGATGCGCCGCCACGGCCGCACTTTCAAAAAAGAGCTCGAAGCAGGAATGCAGCAAAAGGCGGCAGCCGCGAACTGGTGGGGTTTGCTCGCCGTCGTAGCGATTGCCGTCGGACGGGAAAGCGCCGAAACCGTCGTGTTTCTCTATGGGTTGGGCGCCGAGCAACACGGGATTTCGCGCCTGCTCGTCATCGTGCCCGTCGGCTTGGCGCTGGCATTCCTGACGTTTTGGGCGTTGCAGCAGGGCGGCCGGATTCTGACGTGGCGAACGTTCTTCCGCGTCAGCGAAATCCTGCTGCTGTTGCTCGCGGGTGCGCTCCTCGTGTCGGGCATCGAGAAATCAATCGGCCTCGGCATCCTGCCGCCGGTCGTCGATCAGCTTTGGGATTCGACCCTTGTTCTCGACGACTCGAGTCGTGTCGGTGGCGTGGTTGCTTCACTCACCGGTTATCGCGCGCGACCCGCGTTGTTGCCGTTGATCGCGCTTCTCGTCTACTGGGTCATCGTCTCACTGTCGCTACGCCGGCGCGCCTAGAAGCTGCTGCTCGCACCGGAGTAGAATACGAGACGCGCCCAGGTTCCCCTGTGGCGTTGTTTTTTTGCGCGCCCGCCATGACCCAGAACGCACCCGCCGATCTATCGAAGCTCCGCATCGATCGCAGCCTAGCGCCTGTCGTGCGGCGTCGGCGCAAGAAATGGATTTGGCTTGGAATCCTCGCCGCGATCGTGTTGTCGGGCGGCGCATGGTTCGCGCTGCAGCCGCGCGTAACGACGGTTCAGACGACACCGGTGGTCACGGCATACCCGTCACAGCAATTCGTCGTGCTGAATTCGACCGGTTACGTGGTCGCGCAGCGCAAGGCGGCGATTTCATCGAAGGCGACGGGCCGTCTCGAATGGCTCGGCGTTGCCGAAGGCTCGCGCGTCAAGGCGGGCGACCTGATTGCGCGACTCGACAATCGCGACGTCGCAGCGCAATCGCAAAGCGCGCTCGCGAACGTCCGCGCCGCGCAAGCCGCGCTCGAGCAGGCGTGGGCGGAGGAACGCGACGCGCAGGCGCAGCACAAACGCAACGTCGATCTTGTCGCGAAGGGTTTCGTCTCGCAATCGGCGACCGACACCTCAAAGGCGCGCGCCGACCGTGCAATCGCAGGCGTCGCGAATGCGCGCGCCGCGCTCGGAGCCGCGCAAGCGAATGCGCGCAACGCCGGCGTCGCGGTCGATTACACGATGATCCGCGCGCCATTCGACGGCGTGATCTTGTCGAAAAGCGCGAACGTAGGCGACATGGTGACGCCTTTTTCCAGCGCCACCGATTCGAAAGGCGCCGTCGTTACGATGGCCGATATGAGCACGCTCGAAGTGGAAGCCGACGTTTCCGAATCGAGCCTCGCCAAAATCAAGGTCGACATGCCGGCCGAGATTACGCTCGATGCGCTGCCGAACGATCGCTTCCGGGGCCGCATCAGCCGGATGGTGCCGACGGTCGATCGCGCGAAGGCGACGGTAATGACGAAGGTCAAGTTCGACACGATCGATCCGCGGGTCCTGCCCGAGATGAGCGCGAAAGTGAGCTTTCTGTCGCAGGACGTGACGCCGGAGCAGCAGAAGGCATTCGTCGCCGTCAGTCCCGACGCTTTCGCGCAGCGCGACGGTCGGACGGTGGTGTTCGTCGTCAAAGACAGCAAGGTAACCGCGGTTCCCGTCACGCCGGGCGCGAAGATCGGCGAGCTGACGGCGGTAACCGGCGATATCAAATCCGGCGACAAGGCCGTGCTGCGGCCTGACGACAAGCTCGTCGGCGGTTCGCTCGTCAAGGTCGCGACGAAATAGCGGTGAGTGACGCGATCTCTGAATCGCGCGTTGACGCTGCAATTGACAGCGTCCAACCGCTCGTTGCGATCCGTTCACTGTCGAAGTACTACACGCGCGGCGATCAGATCATTCCGGTTTTGCTCGACATCGACCTCGACGTGTTCCCCGGCGATTTCGTTGCATTGATGGGACCGTCGGGGTCCGGTAAGTCGACGTTGCTCAATCTCATCGCGGGTATCGACAAGCCGTCGTCGGGCGAGTTGCGGATCGGCGGCGTCGACATTGTGTTGCTCGCCGACGTCGATCTCGCGGCATGGCGCGCGGCCAACGTCGGTTTCATCTTCCAGTTCTACAACCTGATGCCGGTATTGACGGCATATCAGAACATCGAGCTGCCGCTGATGTTGACGTCGCTGTCGCGCACCGAGCGCCGCGAGCGCGTGGAGATGGCGCTTGCGCTGGTGGGACTCACCGATCGCCAGGATCATTACCCCAACGAGTTGTCGGGCGGACAGGAGCAGCGCGTCGCGATTGCTCGCGCGCTCATCACCGATCCGTTGTTGATCGTCGCCGACGAGCCCACCGGCGATCTCGATCGCGTGACGGCGGCCGAGATTCTCGGCTTGCTCGACCGCCTGAATCGTGAGCTCGGCAAGACGATCATCATGGTGACGCACGATCCGAAGGCGGCCGAAGCGGCGCACCGAATGATCCATCTCGAGAAGGGCGTGCTCGTCCACTGACCGGCACGGATCGACATGTACGTCGCACTGTTGGTGCTGAAAAACGCGCTCCGCCACAAGCTTCGGACGATTCTGACGGTTGTCGGAATTGTCGTGGCAATCACCGCGTTCGGATTGCTGCGCACAATCGTCGACGCGTGGTATGCGGGCGCAAACGCCAGCTCGTCGGCGCGCCTGGTAACGCGCAAC
Source organism: Betaproteobacteria bacterium (assembly GCA_005881895.1). GTDB lineage: Bacteria > Pseudomonadota > Gammaproteobacteria > Burkholderiales > Casimicrobiaceae > VBCG01. Next base: position 54,571 of record VBCG01000057.1, on the reverse strand, counting down.
GCGGTATCGCTCGTGTTCTCGATGCCGCTCACCTACGCACAAAAGATTCGCCAGGTTCCGGGCGTCGCGTCGGTTGCGTTGGCCAACTGGTTCGGCGGCGTGTACATCTCCGAGCGCAACTTTTTTCCACAGTTCGCCATCAGTGCGCCGTCGTATCTCGAGATGTACCCCGAATATATGCTGTCGCCGGAGGAAAGGAAGGCATTTCTCACTGATCGTACCGGCGCGATCGCAGGTCGCAAGCTCGCCGAGCTGTACGGGTGGAAAATCGGCGACCAAATCCCGCTTCGCGGGACGATCTTTCCCGGGACGTGGACGTTCACGCTGCGGGGCATCTACGACGGCGCCGACAAGGGGACCGATCAGTCGACGTTCTTCTTCCACTGGGATTATCTGAATGAAACGATAAAGAAGCAATTTCCCCGTCGCGGCGACCAGACCGGCGTATTCGTCGTGCAGCTCAAGGACCCGCAGCAGGCGGCGGAAGTCTCCGAGGCAATCGACGCGACATTCAAGAATTCGCTCGCCGAGACGCTGACGGAGACGGAGAAGGCGTTCCAATTGGGCTTCGTCGCGATGACTGAGGCGATTCTCCTTGCGATCCAGGCGGTGTCCTTTGTCGTCATCGTCATCATCATGGCTGTGATGGCGAACACGATGGCGATGACGGCGCGCGAGCGCTATGGCGAATATGCGACGCTCAAAGCGCTCGGCTTCGGAAATGGATTCGTGGCGCTCATGATCTTCGGCGAGTCGCTCGCCATTGCGTTGGTGGGCGGGGCCGCAGGCATTGCGCTGACCTTTCCGCTGGCACGTGGTTTCGCCGACGCAATGGGCTCGCTGTTTCCGATCTTTTTCGTGAGCGAAGACACGCTGTTGATGCAATTCGCTGCCGCGATACTCATCGGCGTCGTCGCCGCATGCATCCCGGCGTGGAAAGCGGCGCGCGTGCGTATCGTCGACGGTCTGCGCGCCGTCGCGTGAGCGGCCGATGGCAATTCCCATCAACTACATTGCGCGCAACCTCGTCGCGCGCCGCTTGACGACGATTCTGACGGCGGGCGGGATGGCGCTGGTCGTCTATGTCTTCGCCACGGTGTTGATGCTTGCGGCCGGACTCGAGCAGACGCTCGTCTCGACGGGGCAGGACGACAACGTCGTCGTCATTCGCCGCAGCGCCCAAACCGAAGTCCAAAGCGGCGTCGATCGCCGGCAGGCGAGCGTCATCGAGAGTCTTCCCGACATCGCAACGGGTGCGGACGGGCAGCGTCTGATCTCCAAGGAGCCTGTCGTGCTGATCAACTTGCCGAAGCGCTCGACCGGGAAATCAGCAAACGTCGTGATTCGCGGCGTCACGCCGGCTGGGCTCACGCTGCGGCCACAGGTGCAGATCGTTGAAGGGCGGATGTTCCACCCCGGAACGTCCGAAGTCATTGCCGGACACTCGATCGCGAGCGGTTTCCGCGGCGCAGGTCTTGGCGAAACGCTGCGTTTCGCGTCGCGCGACTGGATCGTCGTCGGCGTGTTCGATGCCGGCCGCACCGGCTTCGATTCCGAAATTTGGGGCGACGCCGAGCAGATGTTGCAGGCGTTTCGACGCACCGGCTTTTCGTCGGTACTGTTCAAGCTCGTCGACAGCGACCGCTTCGACTCGGTGAAGCAGACGCTCGAAAGCGACCCGCGCTTGACCGTCGAGGCCAAACGCGAGCAGCGCTTTTACGCCGACCAATCGGAAGCGCTGGCAAAATTCATCACCTATCTCGGCACGTCGATCTCGGTGATCTTCTCGATCGGCGCCATCATCGGCGCGATGATCACGATGTACGCGAGCGTCGCCTCCAGAGTCGCCGAAATCGGAACGCTGCGCGCACTCGGCTTTTCTCGAAATGCGATCCTCGTCGCGTTTCTCGGCGAGTCGTTGCTGCTGGGCTTGTTGGGTGGCGTCGCCGGCCTGGTCGCGGCGTCGTTCATGCAGGCGCTGTCGATTTCGACGACGAACTTCCAGACGTTCGCCGAGGTGGCGTTCTCGTTCACGCTGACGCCGTCAATCGTCGTTGCATCGATCGCCTTCGCGCTGGCGATGGGGTTCGCCGGCGGCTTTCTCCCTGCGGCGCGTGCCGCACGGATGAAGATCGTCGATGCGCTGCGCGCGGCGTAAGAGACGGCGCTCGCGATGGTGCCGCTGAAGCTTGCAGCGTTACGCGCATATGCGGTAACACGAACGTTGGTTCAGCCCATCGATCTTGCTGCAGCCGTTCGCACGCTCGGATTCGTGCAAATCGATCCGATCCGCGCGCCGGCCCGAGCACAGGACCTGATCCTGCGTCATCGCGTCGTCGATTATCGCGCCGGCGATCTCGTAGAACGTTTTCCCGACCTGCCGCTCGTCGAGGACTTCGTGCACGTCTACGGCGTGTTGCCGGAGGCGTCGCTCGATCTTTTGCACCCGCGCCAGCGCCACCACACGTGGCGTGTCGAGCGTGAGCATCCTGCGCTCGCGCGGAAAATTCTCGACCATATCGAGCGCAACGGCCCGACGCATCCGCGCGAGTTGACGCGCGCGCTCGGTTCGGCGCGCGTCGTCAACGGCTGGGGCGGCTCGAGTGCGGCGACAACGCGCATGCTCGAAGCGTTGCACTATCGCGGCAAGCTCCGCGTCCTGCGGCGAGACAACGGCGTCAAGGTCTACGGTGTTGCACCCGCGCGCGAATCGGGATTGCCGCTACCGCTTCGCGCGGAGCAATTGTTGCAAATGCTTGTGCGGCTGTATGCACCGCTGTCGATGGCATCGTTGCGGCAACTCGCGGCAATGGTGACGCAGGATTCCATTCCCGAAGCGACGCGCATGCGTGCAATGGCCCAGTTGTTCCGGAGCGATTGGGTCGCAAAAGGCGTCGTGGATGGCGTTGACTACCTTTGGCCTGCGGACGAGCGCACGCGCGTCGAAGCGCCGGACACCGTTCGGTTGCTAGCACCGTTCGATCCCATCGTCTGGGACCGGCGCCGCTTTTCACACCTGTGGGATTGGGAATATCGGTTCGAGGCCTACACGCCGCCGGTGAAACGCCGTTATGGCTATTACGCGTTGCCCCTGCTGTGGCGTGACCGGGTCATCGGCTGGGCCAACGTTACGCTGAAATCGGGACGGCTCGATGTCGCAACGGGATTTGCCGGAAAAGAACCACGTGGCTCGACCTTCGAACGAGGGCTGGAACGCGAAATCGATGCCCTTTCGCGTTCGCTCGGAAATTGATGCGCGTTGTTTCGGCGCCGGGCAGCACGACGCTCTTTCTTACCGCTACGCTGATCTGGGGTTCGACGTGGCTCGCGATCAAGTATCAACTGGGCGCCGTCGCACCGCAGATCTCCGTCGTCTATCGGTTCGCGGCGGCAGGTGCACTGCTGATCGTCTGGTGCTTGGCGACCCGTCGTTCGCTGCGCTTCACCGCCCGCGATCATGGCTTTTTGGCGCTGCAAGGCGCGGCGTTTTTCGGCTTCAATTACGTCGCCCTCTATATGGCCGAGCAATACGTCACGTCCGGCCTCGTCGCGGTTCTGTTCTCGACGATTGTGTTCGTGAATCCCATCGGCATGTGGCTTGTGTATCGCACGCCGCTGACTATGCGCATGTTCGTTGCAGCAACGCTCGGCGTCGCGGGCGTTGCGCTGTTGTTCCTGCCCGACCTTGCAGCAGCGCAAAGCGACAACGATGCCGGGCGCGGTATCGCCTACGGCCTCGCGGGCACCGTACTCGCGAGCGTGGGCAACACGACTGCAGTACGCAATCAGAGGCATGCCATTCCGATTTTCCCTGGCACTGCGTGGGCGATGCTGTATGGATCCATCGTGGTCGCAATCGCCGCGTCTTTCCAGGAAATCGGCTGGACCGTTGATCTGCGGCCCATGTACGCTTTCTCGTTCGCCTATCTTGTCCTCGCGGGCAGCATTGCGGCATTCGGCGCGTATCTGACGCTGTTGAAAAAGATCGGCGCCGGACCGTCGGCGTTTATCGGCGTCGCGACGCCAGTCGTTGCGCTGACGCTTTCGACTTTTCTGGAAAGCTATCGGTGGACGAGCGTGCCCGCGCTCGGTGTCGCGTTGGCCGTCGCGGGAAACGTCATCGCCCTCCGTTCATTCAGGCGCAAGAAGTCGCCATAACGGGCGCATCAATCCTCGCCATCCTTAGGGACGACGTCCACATTGTCAATCAGTCGGGTCGACCCCAATGTTGCCGCGCCGAGCACGATCAACAAGTGGGGATGGTCGAGCCCTTCCGGATGGGGAATGCGCAATCCCAAGCCGTGTCGCACGGCAATGTAGTCGACTTTCCAGCCGTGCTTCGCGAGATCGGCGCGGCCACTCGCTTCCAGATTCGCGTAATCGGTTCGGCCTTCGGCGATTTCGTCGGCGATGGCGCGCAATGTCCGGTACAACCGCGGCGCTTCGACGCGCTCCGTCGCGGATAAATAGTTATTGCGGGATGCAAGCGCGAGCCCATCATCGGCACGCACGGTTTCGGCGGATTCGATGTGAATCGGCAGATTGAACTGCTGCACCATGCCGCGCACGATCTTCAGCTGTTGCCGGTCTTTTTTTCCGAACACGGCGACATCCGGCTGCACGAGGTTGAACAGCTTCAAGACGACCGTGCACACGCCGTGAAAGAATCCCGGCCTGAACGCACCCTCCAGCTCGTCGGCAATCGGGGGCGGCTGCACGCGATACAGTTGCGGCACCGGATACATTTCATGCTCGCGCGGCGCGAACAGCACATCGACGCCGCGTTGCTCGAGCTCGATGCGGTCGGCTTCGAGCGTACGCGGATACCGATCGAAATCCTCGTTGGGGCCGAACTGCAACCGATTGACGAAGATGCTGGCGACGACGCAATCACCGTGGCGGCGCGCGATTTCCACCAGCGACATATGCCCGGCGTGCAAGTTACCCATTGTCGGCACAAATGCAACGCGCTCCGCTTGCGCGAGGCGATCGCGCAACGCGTCCGCCGCTTGGATGACGACCATCGGTTCCCCCTTATCTTCGGCCCGTTCAAAAACAGTGCTCAGGCCCAGGAAACGACCCCTCACGCACGGCCGCGACGTAGGCGGCGAGCGCGCTTGCAACACTGTCGTGGCCGCTCATGAAATTGCGCACGAAGCGCGCCGGCTTCCCCGGCGTGATGCCGAGCGCGTCATAGATTACCAGCACCTGCCCAGCGCAATCCGGGCCGGCGCCGATGCCGATTACCGGGACGCCCGCTTCGCGCTGCACGCGCGCGCCGAGTGCGCGCGGCACACATTCGACGATCAGCATCGCACAGCCTGCCGCGACCAGCGCTCTCGCGTCGGCGATCATCGCGTCGGCGGCGCCGGCGGTCTTGCCCTGGACGCGATAGCCGCCGAGCACGTTGAACGATTGCGGTTGCAGCCCCACATGTCCGCACACCGGAATACCGCGATGCGTGAGAAACGCAACGGTATCCGCAAGCCAGGCGCCGCCTTCGAGCTTGACCATCTGTGCGCCCGCTTGCAACGCTTTGCTGCAGGCAACGTACGCAGCTTCAGCACTCGCCTGATAGGTCCCGAACGGCAGATCCGCGATGACCAACGCACGGCTCGATCCGGCGACGACGCATCGCGTGTGGTAAAGCGTTTCGTCGAGCGACACGGAAAGCGTCGATGATTGTCCCTGGATGACCATCCCGAGGGAATCGCCGACAAGCAGGATATCGACGCCCGCGTCGTCACATAACGACGCGAAGCTCGCGTCGTAACAGGTCAACATCGCGATTCGCTTTCCATCGCGCGCCATTGCCTGCAACCCAGGCACCGTCACCCGTGCAGGTCGCGTTGGCGCTGCGCCATACGACCCGGCGCCGGTCTTTTCGTCACCCGGAGCCAAGATTGAAGAACTCGCGCTGACCGCGCATGCCGGTCATCCGTTCCAGGAGCAAGTCGACGTGGCGCGGATTGTCGACGAAGTTGAGACGCTCGCTGTTCACGATCAACAGTGGCGCATCCTCGTAGCGATAAAAGAACCGCGTATAGGCATCCGCGAGCCGCGCGAGATAATCGGCCGGAATCGCGCGCTCGAAATTGACGCCGCGGCGATGCACGCGCTCGATCAGCGTCGTTACCGGCGCCTGCAAATAGATGACCAGATCGGGCGTGGGCGTCTGCGGTTTCAAATGCGCGTAGACCTTTTCATAGAGCGCGTATTCGTCATCGGAAAGATTGAGACGCGCAAAGAGCGGATCTTTGTCGAGCAGAAAGTCGGCGATCGTCGGCCGGCGAAAAAAATCAAGCTGGGCAAGGCCCCGCAACTGATCGGCGCGCTGGAACAGGAACGTGAGCTGCGTCGGCAGCGCGAAGCGCGCCATGTCATCGTAGAAGCGCGCGAGGAATGGATTTTCGTCCGGCTGCTCGAACAGTGTCTCGCCGTGCAGCTTGATCGCCAGCTCGCGCGCGAGCGTCGTCTTGCCTGCGCCAATCGGCCCTTCGACGACGATGTAGCGGCAGCGATCCAGTTCCATCGTCGCCTAGGGCCTGTTCACACTATATCTGCGAATGCGAACGGGTGACATGGGGCGCCAATCAAGGCGCTTGACGAGGCTAAGACCGAGCGTCTTAGCGAGGAATGCAACGCAGAGTGGCGCCCCAGGGCGCCCGTTCCCTTCGGGTTGCGGCGAAAATGACTCCTCGCTTCGTTGCAAAACCTCGCCGGGCGCTCGGCCCGCCTTCGCTTTCGCGCCTCGCGTAGAGTCATTTTCGCTCTGCCACGCATTCGCAGATATAGTGTGAACAGGCCCTAGTGAAGTACATGGGCGCGCGTCGGAGCGATCCGCTGGCCGCGCACGTTACGAATCAGACGCCGCGCGAGTCCATGGCCGGGAATCGTTGTCGTCGGCGCGACGTCGATGAGTGGGCGCAGAACGAACGCCCGTTCGTGCATCCGCGGATGCGGCAACACGAGCGACGGCAAACGCACGCGAACGCGACCGTATAGTAGCAAATCGAGATCGAGCGGCCGCGGCGCGTTGGGAAGCGTACCGGCCGGCCGGCGCCGTCCATGCCGCCGTTCGATGGCCAGCAACCGCGCAAGCAGCGCACGGGGCGAGAGTGACGTCGACAATCGGGCTACCGCGTTGACGTAATCCGGTTGCGGGTCTGTCGCGCCGATCGGCGCCGACACGAAATTGCGTGATACCGCAAGCACGCGCGTATGCGGCAGCTTGGCGAGACGCACGAGCGCGCGGGCCAGCTGACGGCGCGGGTGCGCAAGATTGCTGCCGAGGCCGACGTAGGCGATTGCAGGTGTCAATCTGACGTCGGCTCGTCGGTGGATGCGCTGTCCTTCGCGGCGTCGGCGAGCGCAGCGGCACGCTTGCGGCCACGACCGCGCGGGCGGCGCTTTTTCTTCGGCGCTTCCTCGGGCTTGAGCATCGCGGCACGTCCTTCGGCCGTTTCGGTTTGGAAACGCGTCCACCATTCGACGAGCGGGCCCGCCACTTCGCCGCTCTCGCCGCGCAGCGCGAGAAAATCGTACGCGGCGCGAAAGCGCGGATGCTCGAGCAGGCGAAACGGGCGCGCGCCGGCGCGCTGCTCGAACCGCGGCTGCAGCGACCAGATTTCCTTGATGGTCGCTTCGAAGCGGCGTGGAATGGCGATCCGCTCGGCCTGGCGCGACAGCACGCTGTCCATCGCCTCGAACAGCGCGGGCAACGGCTTCTCGCCGCGGGCCTTCGCCTGCGTCCAGCTGGCCAGCACCTCGTGCCATAAGAGTGTCGCGAACAAGAACGCCGGCGATACGCCTTTGCCCTCGCGGACGCGCGCGTCGGTGTGGGCGAGGGCGACATCGATGAACTTCTGCCCGAGTGGTTGCTCGAGAATCATGTCCAAAAGCGGCAACAGGCCGTGCGAAAGTCCGTGCGCGCGCAGGCTCCGCAACGTTTCGACGGAGTGGCCCGACAGTAGAAGCTTCTGCATTTCGTCGAACAGCCGCGCCGGCGGCACGTTTTGCATCAACGACGCGAGGCGGGTGATCGGCTCGGCAGTCTTCCGCTCGATCGCGAGACCCAGCTTTGCCGCCAATCGTACGGCGCGCAGCATTCGCACCGGATCTTCGCGATAGCGCGTGACCGACGGTCCGATCAGCCTCAAACGGCGCGCGCGTATGTCCGCAACGCCACCGGTGAAATCCCAGATCGATTCGTCGGAAGGGTCGAAGTAAAGCGCATTGATCGTAAAGTCGCGTCGTAACGCGTCTTGCGCGTGCGTGCCATAGACGTTGTCGGAAAGCAGGCGGCCGTGCTCATCGGTCGTGTCGCCGCCCACTTGCGCCGCGCGAAACGTGGAGACCTCGATAACCTCGGCGCCGACGTGCACGTGCACGAGACGAAACCGCCGGCCAATGATGAACGCGCGGCGAAATAACGGCTTCACCTGTTCCGGCGTGGCATTCGTCGCCAGATCGAAATCTTTGGGGTCGATGCCCAACAAGAGGTCGCGCACCGCGCCACCGACGATGTACGCGTGGAAGCCTTCGTCTTGCAGGCGGCGGATCACCGTACGCGCTGCGTGGGACAAGCGTTCCCGCCGCACGGAATGCTGTTCAGGACCGTAGACCCGCGGTTTGCGCGCTGCCCGGCCGGGAATAAGGCGGGCAAGCAGGCGGCGAATCATGGGGGAGCCGGAGCGGATCGAATTACCGCCTGGAGGCGCGCTTTGGCAAACGGCGGCGGATGATAGCACGCTTGCCCGCGCGGCTATAATTAAGAGCTTCGTGGCGAGCCCATCCGGGCTTCGCGTCCAGCAGGAGCGCTCATGCCCCCGTACCAGCACGTGAAGGTCCCGGCCGGCGGCCGGAAAATCACGGTCAACAAGGACTTTAGTCTCGGCGTCACCGACAATCCGATCGTACCGTTCATCGAGGGCGATGGCACGGGCGTCGACATTACGCCCGTCATGATCAAAGTCGTCGACGCCGCGGTTGCCAAAGCCTACGGCGGCAAACGCAAGATCCATTGGATGGAAATCTACGCCGGCGAGAAGTCGACGAAGGTCTATGGACCGGACGTGTGGCTTCCCGAAGAAACGCTGGCGATCCTCAAGGAGTACGTCGTCTCGATCAAGGGACCCTTGACCACGCCGGTCGGTGGTGGAATTCGCTCACTCAACGTTGCGCTGCGCCAGGAGCTGGACCTTTACGTGTGCCTGCGCCCGGTGCGCTATTTCCGCGGCGTGCCGTCACCGGTCAAGCATCCCGAAGCAGTCGACATGGTGATTTTCCGCGAGAACTCCGAGGACATCTATGCCGGCGTGGAATGGCAGTCAGAGTCCGACGCCGCGAAAAAAATCATCAACTTCCTCATCAATGAGATGGGCGTCAAGAAGATTCGCTTTCCGGCTACGTCGGGCATCGGTATCAAGCCGGTGTCGCGCGAGGGCACCGAGCGGCTCGTGCGCAAGGCGATCCTTTATGCAGTCGACAACGACCGCAAATCGGTGTCGCTGGTGCACAAAGGCAACATCATGAAATTCACCGAGGGTGCGTTTCGCGACTGGGGATACGCGCTTGCGCAGCAGGAATTCGGTGCCAAACCGATCGACGGTGGGCCGTGGTGCTCGTTCAAGAACCCGAAGAGCGGCCGCGACATTGTCGTGAAGGACATGATTGCCGACGCGTTCCTGCAGCAGATTCTGCTGCGGCCTGGCGAGTACGACGTCATTGCAACCTTGAACTTGAACGGCGACTACATCTCGGATGCGTTGGCGGCGGAGGTCGGGGGTATCGGCATTGCGCCCGGCGCGAACATGTCCGACACGGTCGCGAATTTTGAAGCAACGCACGGTACGGCGCCGAAGTACGCCGGCAAGGACTACGTCAATCCCGGCTCGGAAATTTTGTCCGCCGAGATGATGCTGGTGCACATGGGATGGAAGGAAGCCGCGAATCTCATTACCGCCAGCCTGGAGAAGACGATTGGCGACAAAGTCGTGACCTATGACTTCGCCCGAATGATGGAAGGCGCTACGCAGGTTTCCTGCTCCGGCTTCGGGAACGCGATGATCGAGAGAATGTAGTGGACAGATCGACCCAACGTTTCGCGATGGGGCGCTGCCCACCGCACGATACTTTGGGTCGGTTGAGGTTTGGAAAGCTCGGGGCGGCCCTTCGCTTTCCGCGCGGCAACTCCTGAAAGGCGCGCCGCTTCGCAGCGTGCTTAGGCAGGCAGCCTCGCATGCGCGCGCGACCGAGCGGGGAGCGAAGCGACCTACGATCGGCGCGGTTTGAAGTTTCCGCACCAACGGCGTAGGGCCGGTCCTACGCCGCTGGTGGAAGATTGGGCGGGCAAAAGTATCGTGCGAACCTCATTTGCCAAATGAGGAGCGAAACTTTTGCCCGTTTGATTAAGCCGCCTGGATATTCGCGGCCTGCTTGCCCTTCGGACCTTGCGTTATGTCGAAGCTGACCTTCTGGCCCTCTTTAAGGCTCTTGAAACCCTGCATGTTGATCGCCGAGAAGTGCGCGAAGAGGTCTTCGCCGCCGTCATCCGGGGTGATGAAACCATAGCCCTTTGCGTCGTTGAACCACTTAACCGTACCGGTTGCCATACAACATGTTCCTCACAGGAATGAACAAATGCGCTTGGCGAACCGGTCGGCTGCAAGTTGCCCCCTACGCGCCGTCAGACAAAACGACACGCGGACGACTACAAAGGCCGGGCGACAGAGCGCGCCAAACAATGAAACTTTTACGCGTGGGGTCGCCCGCGCGTCAAGCGGAGGGCCGTCCATCGGCTTTCCCCTTGAAAAATCTGTTGCAATCATCAAACATTGACCCCAAGTTCGACAGGGGTCCGCCGAAGCGATGTCTGCACAGGAGCACAATGGCAGCGTTCTCGAAGTCGAGAAGACGCGTGTCAAGCCTCCGCCACTGTTCAAGGTGATCTTGCTGAACGATGACTACACACCGATGGACTTTGTCGTCGTGGTGCTCCAAACTGTGTTCAGCATGAGCCGGGAGAAAGCGACGCTGGTAATGTTGCAGGTGCACCGCGAGGGTATGGGCGTGTGCGGCACGTACACGCGCGAGGTTGCGGCTGCTAAAAGAGATCAAGTCATCGACATCGCGCGGAAGCACCAACATCCGTTACAGTGCACGATGGAGGAGACTTAAGCGTTAAAGCGTTGTAGCCGGAAATGGTTTCCGGCAGGCGTTTGGCAAGTCGAGGAAGCATCATGATTGCGCAGGAACTGGAAGTCTCGCTACACATGGCCTTCGTGGAAGCGAGGCAGAAGCAGCACGAGTTCATCACCGTCGAGCACCTCTTGCTCGCGATGCTGGACAACCCGTCGGCAGCCGAAGTGCTCAAAGCCTGCGGAGTCGATCTCGAAGAATTGCGCAGTGTGCTCACCGATTTCATCAGTGAACATACGCCGCGCCTCGCGGCCCACTCCGACGCCGATACGCAGCCTACGCAGGGCTTCCAGCGCGTGATCCAGCGCGCAATTCTCCATGTGCAGTCGTCGGGCAAGAAGGAAGTGACGGGCGCGAACGTGCTGGTTGCGATCTTCGGCGAGAAGGAATCGCACGCCGTTTATTTCCTGAATCAGCGCGGCGTGACGCGGCTCGACGTGGTCAACTACATCGCGCATGGGATCACCAAGAGCCCGCAGCACAAGCAGGAGAAATCTTCTGAAGCGAAGGAAGAGGGTGAGAGCGCCAGCGAATCGCAGGGCGCGCTCGACGCCTACACGATCAACCTCAACCATCTCGCCAAGAACGGCAAGATCGATCCGTTGATTGGCCGTGCGCACGAGCTGGAGCGCGTGATTCAGGTGTTGTGCCGCCGCCGCAAGAATAATCCGTTGCTGGTCGGCGAAGCAGGTGTCGGCAAGACAGCCATCGCCGAAGGACTCGCGCGGCGCCTGAACGAAGGCGACATACCCGAGCTGCTGCGCGAGTTCCAGGTGTATTCGCTCGACATGGGCGCGCTTCTCGCGGGCACGAAGTACCGCGGTGATTTCGAGCAGCGTTTGAAAGCGGTGCTGAAGCAGCTGGCGGAAAATCCCAAGTCGATTCTTTTCATCGACGAGATTCACACGATCATCGGCGCCGGCGCGGCATCGGGCGGCACGCTCGACGCATCCAATCTCTTGAAGCCCGCGCTATCAACCGGTGCGCTGAAATGCATCGGGGCAACGACGTACGGCGAGTACCGTCAGATCTTCGAAAAAGACCATGCGCTCTCGCGGCGTTTTCAGAAGATCGACGTGCCTGAACCGTCGATCGCCGAAACGATCGAGATCCTCAAAGGACTGAAGACGCGCTTCGAGCAGCATCATGGCGTCAAGTACGCGCCCGCTGCGTTGACATCGGCGGCGGAGCTTGCCGCGCGCTTCATCAACGATCGCCATCTGCCCGACAAGGCGATCGACGTCATCGACGAGGCGGGCGCAGCACAAAAAATTCTGCCCAAGTCGCGGCAGAAAAAAGTGATCGGCAAAGCGGAAGTCGAAGAGATCGTTGCGAAGATCGCACGCATCCCGGCCAAGAGCGTCAGTTCCGATGATCGCAATGCGCTCCGTACGCTCGATCGCGACCTGAAGAATGTCGTGTTCGGTCAGGACAAAGCGATCGATGCTTTGGTGGCAGCGATCCGCATGGCGCGCTCGGGCCTCGGCAATCCAGTCAAACCGATCGGCAACTTTCTGTTTTCGGGTCCCACGGGTGTCGGCAAAACCGAGGTGGCGAAGCAATTGGCCTATTGCCTCGGCTGCGAGCTGATTCGCTTCGACATGTCGGAGTATATGGAGCGGCATGCGGTGTCCCGTCTAATCGGCGCACCGCCCGGCTACGTCGGTTTCGATCAGGGCGGTCAGATGACGGAGTCGATCACCAAGCATCCGTACAGCGTCTTGCTGCTCGACGAAATCGAGAAGGCGCATCCCGATATCTTCAACATCCTGCTGCAAGTGATGGACCACGGCACGCTGACAGACAACAACGGCCGCAAGGCCGACTTCCGCAACGTGGTGATCATCATGACGACCAACGCGGGTGCGAGCGAGCTTGCCAAGAGCTCGATGGGCTTTACACACACGAAGCAGGCCGGCGACGAAATGGGCGAGATCAAGCGGATGTTCACGCCGGAATTCCGCAACCGTCTCGATGCGACGATTTCGTTCGCGCAACTCGATCACGCCATCATCCTGCGCGTCGTCGACAAGTTCCTGCTCGAGCTCGAGGCACAGCTGCACGAGAAGAAGGTCGAGCCGTCGTTCACGCCGAAGCTCAAGGAGTATCTCGCGCTGAAGGGTTTCGATCCGCAGATGGGCGCTCGGCCGATGTCGCGGTTGATCCAGGACACGATCCGCAAAGCGCTTGCCGACGAGCTGTTGTTCGGACGCCTCGCCAACGGCGGCAAAGTGACGATCGATCTCGGCGACGACGAAAAGATCAAGCTCGTCTTCGAGGAAACGCCGGCGGAGGCCGAACCCGCGTAGTCAGGCGTCACAACGAAATTTAAAAGCGGCGCCGTTTTGGCGCCGTTTTTTTGGAGAGCACTCGCATACAAATTCCTCCATCGGGGCAGGTTTGGCAGTTGGTCACGTCGGATGGCCGCACGAATTTGTGAAACGGCAACGATTGTTTGGTCATCGACGATGACCGTGCACGGCTGTTGTCCCCAAACAACGGTTGATCACTGTTTTTGCTGACTGGACGCTGGCAATGGCGAACACTTTCTTTTCATCTAATTTGGACTCTATTTCCGCGTAGCGGAACGCCGCTACCGCCGGATGATGTAATGGTGTAGTTTGAAAGAGTTAACAATAACAATGCATTAACTCTTTAGATAGGCCGTTTTATAACCTGTCCTGCACAAGATCGTCGCGCGGCGCAGCGTCGATTTTGCTTGATACTGGGCAATTTGTTCCACGATGTGGAATCACTTTCTTATTCAATGTTTATATTGGATAATTTACATACTGCAATGCGCCAAAATCCTATTGAAACTACACCGGTGCTTTGTTAACGTCGGGCTAATCACGAACGACTCTTCGCAGGCATCACTTGGATGAGTCGCTAGCGGGGCCGGGTGCATCCATCCATGCCCGCCCGACCGGTGAGCGATCCTCGCCGGTCCGTGCAGCGAAACGCCGTCGACGGGACTCGCCGACGTTTTGGATCGAGGGTGTATGCGCGCCGACGCGCGTGCGCCCGCCGACCGACTTGCCGGCTGCAATGCCGGCTTGGCCACGATGGGAGCATGCTCGATGAACTACGATCTCGAAGCCGCACGGCTCAAGAAAGACTGGGCGGAGAATCCGCGCTGGAAGGGCATCACCCGCGGTTACACGGCAGAGGACGTTGTCCGCCTGCGCGGGTCCGTGCATATCGAACACACGCTCGCGCGCCGCGGCGCCGAGAAGTTGTGGAAGCTTTTGCACGACGAACCGTTTGTAAGCTCGTTGGGCGCGCTTACAGGCAATCAGGCGCTGCAACAAGTCAAGGCAGGCCTCAAAGCAATCTATCTTTCCGGTTGGCAAGTTGCCGCCGACGCGAACATTGCGGGCGAAATGTATCCGGACCAATCGCTTTATCCGGTGAACTCAGTGCCGCAGGTCGTGCGTCGGATCAACAACACGTTTGCACGGGCCGACCAGATCCAGCACATGGAAGGAAAAGGCGAGATCGATTTCTTCGCGCCGATCGTCGCCGACGCCGAAGCGGGTTTCGGCGGCGTGTTGAATGCATTCGAGCTGATGAAAGCGATGATTGAAGCCGGTGCCGCCGGCGTTCATTTCGAGGATCAGCTCGCGTCGGTGAAGAAATGCGGTCACATGGGTGGCAAGGTGCTCGTTCCGACGCGCGAAGCCGTCGATAAGCTGATCGCGGCAAGGCTCGCCGCCGACGTGATGGGCATTCCGACCATTGTGCTTGCGCGTACCGATGCCGAAGCGGCCGACCTCGTCACCAGCGACATCGATCCGATTGACAAGGATTTTTGTAGCGGCGAACGTACGGTCGAGGGTTTTTACAAGACGCGCAATGGGCTCGACCAGGCGGTCGCGCGGGGCTTGGCCTACGCACCGTACGCGGATCTGCTGTGGTGCGAGACAGGCAAGCCGGATCTCGAATTCGCGAAGGCGTTTGCCGACGCCATTCACGCGAAATTTCCCGGCAAGATGCTCGCGTACAACTGCTCGCCGTCGTTCAACTGGAAGAAGAACTTGGACGATGCAACCGTCGCGCGCTTCCAGCAAGAGCTGGGAGCGATGGGCTACAAATTCCAGTTCATCACGCTCGCCGGCTTCCACAGCCTGAACTACTCGATGTTCAATCTTGCCTACGGCTATGCGCATCAGCATATGGCTGCGTTCGTCGAGTTGCAGGAGGCTGAATTCGCTGCGGTGCCGAAGGGCTTTACGGCGATCAAGCATCAGCGTGAAGTCGGCACGAGTTACTTTGACGCGGTTACGACGACGATCCAAGGCAGTCAGGCATCGACGACTGCTCTCAAGAATTCAACCGAGGACGAACAGTTCTTTGACAACCCGAAGCCGGAGTTGCACGTGGCCTAGAGGGCATAACCCTCTCCTGTCGGCAGCGCCGCGCCGTCCCGTATGGGCGACGCGGCGTTGTTTTTTCCATGCGCTGATGCAACGATGGTCGGATGGAACGACCGGCGAAGTCGCGGACGCTGCGGGTCTTTTTTGCGCTGGTCCCCGACGTTGCGACGCAAGCGCTGCTCGGCGTGCTGGCTCGCGACGTTGCCTTGCGTGCTGGCGGCCGGCCCATAGTCAATGCCAACATCCATTTGACGCTCGCGTTCGTCGGCGAAGTGGACCCTGACCGCATCGATCTGTTGCGCGAGATTGTTATCGCATTGCCGCGCGAAGCGTTCGTGCTCACGCTCGATTGCGTCGGCACGTTCCGGCGTGCCGAGATTGCATGGATCGCGCCTTCGCACGCCCCGGCTCCATTGTTAGAACTGCAGTCGCACCTCGCCGCTGCGCTCGCGAAGGACGATTTTCGAATCGAGGAGCGGCCGTTTCACGCGCACATCACGCTGGCGCGGCGTTGCACGAGGAATATCGCAAGGGCGCGTGCAATACCGCTTGAATGGCGCGTCGGTCGCATTTCGTTGCTGGCGTCGATCGCCGGCAACGGCGGCGTTTGCTATCGCGAGCTTGCGGGTGTCAGCCTGTTCGAGACCTAGAACTTCCGGTCGCCTTAGCGCTTGCCCTGGCGACGGGCCGATCCGGATTGGAGATCCACTCGCTCCACGAGCCGGGATAAAGCCGTGTTGCGGGTAATCCGGCAATTTGCATCGCGAGAATGTTGTGGCACGCGGTGACGCCCGAGCCGCAGTAATGAACGACATCCGAATGCGGGCGCCCTCCGAGCAGCGCCTGATATTCCGAGCGTAGCGCGTTCGCTGGTTTGAAAACGCCGCTGGCTGTGACGTTGAGGCTCGCGGGCCGGTTGACAGCGCCCGGAATATGTCCGGCAACCGGATCCATCGGTTCGACTTCGCCACGAAAGCGCTCCGGCGCGCGCGCGTCGACGAGCAGCAGTGTGTGACGCGACAAGCTTGACTCGACGCCGACCGAATTGACCGTCGGCGCAACATTCTTTACGACGAATGTCGTCGCAGTCGGTTCAGTCGCTTCGCTTGTGACGGCGCGGCCCTCGCGCATCCATTTCGCGAATCCGCCGTCAACCACGGCGACCGACTCATGGCCCAGCCAACGAAGCATCCACCACAGTCTTGACGCGAACACGCCGTTGTTTTGATCGTAAGCAACAACCTGCTTCGTACCGTCGATGCCGACACGGCTGAACAGCGCAGCGGCCGTCTCAGGCGTGGGAAGCGGATGACGACCGTTGACGCCATTCTTAGGGCCGGAGAGATCGCTGTCGATGTGCAGAAAGGTCGCGCTGGGTATGTGCGCCTTCCGGTATTCGTCGGCGCCCCACCGTTCGGGCTGCATCAAATCGTGCCGAACGTCAAAAAGCGCGAGCGACGGATCGGACAAGCGCTCGGCGAGCTCGTCGGTTGATATGAGCGTTGTGTACATCAAGTCAGTCTACGCGGGTATCGCGATTAGATGCAGATGATACGCGGAACAAAGAAGTTCCCGAGCCCTTCAGAAAAGATCGGCCGGCGTAAAGGTCTGTACCGGTTTCATGCCAATCGATTCCAGTGCCGGTTCGATGGAAGCCTGTTCGCCGACGGCAACGACAACCATCGATGATGGATTGAGGTAACGTCTTGCCGCCTGCTCGACCGCAATGGGCAGAACCCCCGTGAGATTTCCCGGGAGACGGGCGTAATAGTCGAGCGGAAGCGCATATGCGAACAGGTTTGCGAACGCGCCCGAAATGCCGGCATTGGTTTCAAAAGCCCCGGGCAACGAGCGAACCAGCGAATTGCGCGCTTGTGCGAATTCCGTTGCTTCCGGCGCTTTCTCCAAGAGCCGCCTCAGCTCATGGTCGATTTCCTTCACCGCCGGCGCAGTGGCATCGCTGCGCACCGATGTCACGACGGCAAATGGACCGGGCGCACGTCCAAAATCGAAGCGCGAGAACGCGCCATACGCGTAGCCCTTCTCTTCGCGTATGTTGGCATTCAATCGGCTGGTGTAGGCGCCGCCGAGAATCTCGTTCAGCAACTGCAATGCGTAGAAATCGGGCGTCGCACGCGAGGCCGCCACGCGTCCCACGCGCAGAGCGGTTTGATTGACGCCCGGCTTGTCGACCACGACGAGGCGGTCTGCGGTGGCCTTTGGCGGCAATGCGCGCGCGATGGGTCTGTCCGGTACCGGCGCCGCGGACCATTCGCCGAACTCGCGCTCGACCAACGATTGCAGTTGCCGGCGATCGATTGCGCCGACGACGATCAGCGCGGCATTGTTCGGTCGAAACCATGTTTGCCAGAACGTCTTCAACGCGGCATCGGTAGCCGCCTTGATGCTTGCTTCGGAGCCCAGCGATGTTTGACCGTAGGGATGCGATTTACCGTACAACGCGCGGCGAAAGGCGGCGTCGGACAAAATCGACGGATCGTCGCGGGACGTGACCATCGCCGCGAGGCGCGATTGACGCACGCGCGCCACTTCGGCAGCAGGAAACGTCGGATGCAGGACAACGTCGGCGAAAAGATGGAGCGTCTGGGGAAACGTCGAAGCGAGCGCGGACACTTCCAGCATCGACGTATCGCGCTGCGTTTGGGCGGCGATGTCGGCGCCCAGCAGCGCAAACTCATCGGCGATCGCGAGCGAATCGCGCGTCGTCGTTCCTTCGTCGAGCAACGACAGCGAGAAGTCGGCGAGCCCCGGGCTATCCAGCGGATTGGCCAACAGCCCCGCGTTGACAACCAATCGCGCCGTTACGATCGGAGGTTCGGCACGCTGCAAGTGGTAAACGGTGAGACCGTTCTTGAGCTTGAACGCCACCGGGACCGGCAAGTGCGGCACGATGGCGCCCGCCGCCTTGGGTGGGCGCTTGCGCCACGCTTCATCGGCGTTGATGGATTCCGTTTGCGGTCCCGAAACCTGAACGGGTTGCGCCGGCAAATCGGGCGCCAGTTTTTTTTCGCCGCGTTCGGCGTAAATCACCCCACGGGAATTTTTCGACAGCCATTTCGCAACTGCGCTGCGGACATCGTCAGGCGTCACGCGGCGGTAACGCTCGACATCCTTCGGCAAATAGCCGGGGTCGCCGGTGTACTGATTGTAATAATTGAGCCGGTTCGCACGGCCGCCGTTGCCGCCCACTTTTTCCAGTCCTTCGAACATCCGCCGTTCGATTCCGTTGCGTGCGCGATCGACCTCGGCTTGCGTCGGTCCCTCCTGCGCAAGCCGCGACAGCTCCGCATCGATGGCCGCTTCGAGCTCGGCGTTCGTATGATCGGGCCGCGCCAGCGCCTCGAGGCCGAAGATTGATGTCTGCGCGTACGAATCCTGATCGGCGCTGACGTTTTGCGCGAGCTGCAGGTCGTAAACGAGCTTCTTGTAGAGACGGCTCGATTTGCCGCCCGCCAAAATTTCGGCAGCGATCTTGAGCTCGGCATCCCCCGGCGCAAACGCCGGCGGCGTGAGCCACGCAAGATCGATGCGCGGCAATTCAATTTGATCGGTGACGGTGACGCGCCGCTCGGCGGTGATCGGCGGCGTCACGATCGCAGGCTTCGGGACTTCAGGGCCGCGCGTGAACGGCCCGAAATATTTCTGCACGAGCCGTCGCGCGTTCGCGGGATCGAAATCGCCGGCAATTACGAGTGTCGCATTGTTGGGCCGGTAGTAACGCTTGAAAAAATCGCGTACGTCGGCCAGCCGGGCGGACTGAATATCGGCATGCGAACCCATGATTGCCGGTCGATACGGATGACCCTCGGGAAACAAACGGTGGAACAGCGCTTCATCGGCGACGCCGTACGGACGGTTTTCCAT
Source organism: Betaproteobacteria bacterium (assembly GCA_005881895.1). Taxonomy (GTDB): domain Bacteria; phylum Pseudomonadota; class Gammaproteobacteria; order Burkholderiales; family Casimicrobiaceae; genus VBCG01. The sequence continues at coordinate 35,111 of VBCG01000057.1, read as the reverse complement.
CGTTTCGCGCCGCTCGTTGCGGACAACGTCCTGCTGGTTGGCGAGCGCCTTTTGATCGAGCGCGTCCAGCAGATAGCCCATCCGGTCGGCGTGGATCCACAGGCCCAGCTCTAGCTGATTCGCAGGCAGCGTGTCGAAATAGTTCGTGCGGTCGAACGACGTTGAAGCGTTCGAATCGACACCGCCTGCCGCTTCGAGCAGCCGGTCATCGAGGCCGCGCGGCACATGCTTCGTGCCGGTGAACATCATGTGCTCGAACAGATGCGCGAAGCCGGTCCGCGTCGGTTCCTCGTTCGCGGCGCCGACGTGATACCAGATGTTCACCGCAACGATCGGCAGGCGCTTGTCCGGCGCAAGAATCACTTCGAGCCCGTTGTCGAGGCGATACTTCGTGAAGGGGATCGTCGGCGGCGCGGCGACATCGGTTTTCGCCGCGTACGCCGGAACGGTCAACGACAGAAGAAGGAGGGCGGTGCGAAATTTCATCGATGAATAGGGTCAGACTCGATTTGCCGCCTGAACCCACGAGTATCCGCGGCGCACGTTCGGAAATTCGAGTCTGACCCTATTTGCCGATTAAAGATGACCGATGTGCGCTTCCAACTCGCGCCGGTAGAACTGATGAAAATGACGCATGCCGTCTTCCATCGGCGATTGATAGGGACCGATTTCGCTTCTTCCTTGGGCGACCAAAGCCTTGCGGCCGGCATCCATTCGCTCGGCAATCTCGTCGTCTTCCTTCGCGGTCTCGTGATAGGCCGCCTGCTCCGCTTCGACAAACTCGCGCTCGAACAGTGCGATCTCTTCCGGATAGTAGAACTCGATCACGTTGAGCGTACGGTCGACCGCCTGCGGAATGAGCGCGCTGATGACAAGGACGTGCGGATACCACTCGACCATCACGTTCGGATAATACGTGAGCCAGATTGCACCGTGCGGTGGCGTCTCGCCGCGATAGTAGTCGAGCACAGCCTTGTGCCAGCGGTCGTACGTTTTCGTCCCCGGTCGCGCGAGACCGTTGTTGACGCCGACGAACTGCAGCGACGCCCAATCGGTGAACTCCCACTTGAGATCGTCGCAGGTGACGAACTGGCCGAGGCCCGGATGAAACGGACCGACGTGATAGTCCTCGAGATAGACTTCGATGAACGTCTTCCAGTTGTAATTGCAGTGGTGCAGCTCGACGTGGTCGAGGATGTGGGTCGAAAAATCGAGCTTTTCCGTCGTGAGTCCGACCAGATCGGTCGCGACGTCGCGTGGACCGTCGAACAACAGCCCATTCCAGTTTTGCATCGGCGTGCGGCCGAGATGTAGGCACGGCGTCTCCGCAAAATGCGGCGCGCCCAGCAACTCACCCTTGAGATCGTAAGTCCAGCGATGAATCGGACAGACGATGTTGCGCGCGTTGCCCTTGCCCGACAACATGATCGCTTGTCGATGACGGCAAATGTTCGACAAAAGCTCGATGCTATCCACGTTGCGAACCAGCGCTTGCGCGTTGTGGCGGCCCGGCAGCGCGTAATAGTCGCCGGGCTCCGGCACCATCAACGCGTGGCCGACGTAACCGGGCGCGCGTGGAAACAGGAGCTTCCGCTCGGCGTCGAAGACGCGAGAATCCGAATACCAGGAGGCCGGCAGCTGCGGCGATGCTTGCCGTAGCCTTGCGGCGGAGGCGAGGTCCGACATGGCCCAAAACCCTTTCCGCGAATGGTCAACCAACCCAACCCAACAACCCGGAACCTATGGAGCAGACGCTGTTCCGGACCGCTTTGCTAAGTCGGCCGCGCGAAGGGCTTACTGCTCTCTCGCTCGAGGCCGCGTCGTCAAAACATGCTAGTATATGAGGCCCCTCGCGCCAGGGTCAAGACTGCACACGACGTTCCTGGCGTTTGACCCCACAATTCGCGGCGACCGCCGTCTGCTCAAAGTCCGCACTGCCTTCCGGTCCCATGTCTTCGATCCCCGAAACGCCGGCAAGTTTTGAGGCCGCGCTCGCCGAGCTCGAAGAAATCGTAGCGTCGATGGAGAGCGGTCAGCTGCCGCTACAGGAATCGCTCGCCGCGTACAAGCGGGGCGCCGAGCTTCTCGCCTACTGCCAGGCGGCGCTCAAGGACGCGGAGCAGCAGGTCCTGATATTGGAAAAGGGGGTTCTCAAAACGTTCAAGCCGGAAGGCAGCCCTGATGCATAGCGACGTGCCGTTCGCCGTGTGGTCGCGCGAGCGGCAACGGCGCATCGAGGACGCGCTGGTGCACGCTTTATCGAGTGATGCCATGCCGGCGCCTGTCCAACTCGGCGAAGCGATGCGCTATGCCGTCCTCGGGGGCGGGAAGCGTGTGCGTCCGCTGCTCGCCTACGCGGCCGGAGAAGCCGCCGCGGCCGATCCCGCCGCCATTGATAGTTGCGCCGCCGCCGTCGAGCTCATCCACGCCTATTCTCTCGTTCACGACGACTTGCCGTGCATGGACGACGATGCGCTTCGCAGAGGCAAGCCGAGCTGTCATGTCGCGTTCGGTGAAGCGACAGCGTTGCTCGCCGGTGATGCGTTGCAGGCGCGGGCGTTCGCGCTAATCGCGCAGGGCGGCATGCAAGATCGCGGCTCGGCGTGCGCATTGCTCGCCGACGCGGCGGGTGCATGTGGAATGGCTGGCGGGCAAGCGATCGATATCGAGGCGTCCGGCCGCACGCTTGACGTGTCCGACAGCGCGGCGATGCACAGAATGAAGACCGGCGCGCTCATTCGCGCTTCCGTGCAGCTCGGCGCCCGTTGCGGCGAACCGCTTTCACTTGCCGAAACCGAAGCGCTCGATGCGTTTGCCGAAGCGATCGGTCTCGCATTTCAGATCGTCGATGACCTGCTCGATGTCGAGGGCGACGCCGGAATGATCGGCAAGACCGCCGGCAAAGACGCCGCGAACGCGAAGCCGACGTTCGTGTCATTACTGGGATTGGCCGGCGCAAGGTCGCGCGCGGAAACGCTGCGGTCGGACGCGCAGTCGGCACTGGCGCCGTTTGCCGGCCGCGCACGGCGGTTGTCCGAGCTCGCCGACTGGATCGTGGCCCGCGAATTCTAGTCAACCTAGCGTCAACGATGCCGATCTTTCCATTGCTCGAATCGATCGACGACCCCGCCGAGCTCCGTCGCCTGGAGCGAGCGCAGTTGCCGCAGCTCGCGCGTGAGTTGCGCGCGTTCCTGTTGAATGCGGTGGCGCAAACAGGCGGCCATCTGTCGTCGAACTTGGGCACCGTCGAGCTGACGATCGCGTTGCATTACGTGTTCGATACGCCACGCGATCGGATCGTCTGGGACGTGGGGCATCAAACCTACGCGCACAAGATTCTGACCGGCCGCCGCGCGCAAATGAACAAGCTGCGGCAGTGGGGCGGACCGGCGGGATTTCCCCGCCGCGACGAATCGCCTTACGACACATTCGGTACCGCGCATTCGTCGACATCGATCTCTGCCGCACTCGGAATGGCCGTGGCGGCGAGCCTCGCGGGCGCGCAGCGTCATATCGTCGCTGTCATCGGCGACGGTGCGATGAGCGCGGGAATGGCGTTCGAAGCGCTCAACAACGCCGAAGGCGCGAACCTGCTCGTCATCCTGAACGACAACGACATGTCGATCTCGGAGCCGGTGGGCGCGATCAACCAATATCTCGCCAAAGTTCTTGCTTCGCGCCTCTACAACACGATGCGTCGAGGCGGCAAGGAAGTGCTCGCGAAGCTCGGTCCCGTTCACGAGCTCGCCAAACGCGCAGAAGAACACGTGAAGGGCATGGTGCTTCCCGGCACGCTGTTCGAAGAGTTCGGCTTCAACTACATCGGACCGATTGACGGCCACGATCTCGATGCGCTCGTCGACACCCTGGCCAACGTGCGCGCGCTCAAAGGCCCGCAGTTTTTGCACGTCGTCACGCGCAAAGGTTACGGCTACGCGCGCGCCGAAGAGGACCCGATCCTCTATCACGGCGTGACGAAGTTTGATCCTGCGGTGGGTATCGTGCCCAAACCCGCGGCCAAGCCGACATACACGCAAATATTCGGCGATTGGCTGTGCGATATGGCGGCCGCCGATCGCCGGCTGGTCGGTATCACGCCGGCGATGCGCGAAGGTTCCGGGCTCGTACGCTTCTCACAGGCGTTTCCCGAACGTTATTTCGACGTGGGGATCGCAGAACAACATGCGGTGACGTTTGCGGCTGGCCTGGCGTGCGAAGGCATGAAGCCCGTGGTCGCGATTTACTCGACATTCTTGCAACGCGCGTACGACCAAGCGATTCACGATGTCGCATTGCAGAATTTGCCGGTGGTGTTCGCGATCGACCGCGCGGGCGTTGTCGGCGCCGACGGACCGACTCACCTGGGCGCGTTCGATCTGACGTATCTTCGCTGCCTGCCGAACGCGACGGTGATGGCGCCCGCCGATGAAAACGAATGCCGGAAGATGCTGACGACGGCGTTCCGAATGAATACGCCGGCTGCGGTTCGCTATCCGCGCGGCTCGGGTCCCGGCGTCGCGGTGGACGCCTCTCTTATTGCGCTCCCGATCGGCAGAGGCGAAGTGCGGCGCGAAGCGAAGCGCCGCAACCATCGCATTGCGATTCTCGCGTTCGGTTCGATGGTTGCGCCGGCGCTCGTCGCGGCGGAAGAATTTGACGCAACGGTCGCCAACATGCGTTTCGTCAAACCGCTCGACCACGAGCTGGTGCTGCGCCTCGCGCGTGAGCACGACGCGCTCGTAACGGTCGAGGAGAATGTCGTCGCAGGAGGCGCCGGCAGCGGTGTCGCCGAGCTGCTCGCTCTGGCGGACGTCGCCGTGCCGATGCTCCATCTCGGTTTGCCTGATGCGTTTCCCGATCACGGCGATCCGGCCGTGATACTCGCGCATGTCGGCCTCGACGCGAATGGCATCGCGGCATCGATTCGCGCGCGCTTCGCTGTGCGCAAGTCCGGTGCTTGGGCCAAGCCCGCAGCATAGGCATCCGCTATAGTGTTCGTCATGAACCGCGCCGAGCAACCCGCGATTCTCGTGGCGATCCCCGATGTGCAGTCGGGACGCGATGAGCGCCGCATCGCGATCGACCAAGTCGGCATCAAAGGCTTGCGCTATCCGCTGCCATTCATGGATCGCGATGGCGTCGCACACACGACGATTGCGACGTGCAATGTCTACGTTGCGCTGCCTGATGACCGCAAAGGTACGCACATGTCGCGCCTCGTTGCGCTGCTCGAAGAACGCGCGGCTCCCGGCGCGGTACCGCTCACCGTTGCGACGCTGCGAAGCGTAGTTGAAGATCTACTCGTGCGACTCGATGCACCGGGCGCGCGCATCGAATTCGCGTTTCCTTTCTTCGTGCGCAAGAGCGCGCCGGTCTCCGGCGTCGCGAGTTTGCTGGACTACGACGTGCGCCTTGCCGCGGAGCTCGTCGACGGCGGCTATACCCACACGATCAGCGTGTCGGTTCCGGTGACGTCGCTGTGCCCGAGCTCGAAGGAGGTTTCCGCGTACGGCGCGCACAATCAACGTTCGATCGTTACGATCAATGTGCGGCCGCGTGAGCATCTGTTTGTCGCCGAGCTGTTGCGCATCGCCGAGGAGGAAGCATCCGCCGAGCTGTACGGCATCCTGAAGCGCGCGGACGAGAAATACGTGACCGAGCGCGCCTACGACAATCCGCGCTTTGTCGAGGACTTGGTTCGTGGCGTCGCCGCGCGGCTTGCGGAGGATTCACGGATCGACGGCTTTGTCGTCGAAGCGGAAAACTTCGAGTCGATCCACAATCACTCGGCGTACGCGCGGATCGTGCGCAATTTCTAGCTCGGGTTCAACAGTCGCTGCTCGACAAACGCGATCATCGCGTAAAACAGAAAATCGGCGTTGGCCTTGCGGGCAAACCCGTGCCCCTCGTTGTCCGCGATCAAATACCACACCGGAACGTTGTTCTTGCGCGCCGCCGCGACGATCTGCTCCGCTTCGGTATATGGCACACGCGGATCGTTCTTGCCTTGGACTACGAATAGCGGCGCCTTGATCTTGTCCGCGTTATTGACGGGCGAGATCTTGGCCAAGAACGCGCGCATCGCCGGGTCGCGCTCGTCGCCGTACTCGACGCGGCGCAGATCGCGCCGATAACTCTCGGTGTTCTCCAGAAACGACACAAAGTTGGCGACGCCGACGACGTCGATCGCGCCGGCGATCCGATCCGGAAAATTCGTCGCCACGGCGAGCACCATGTAACCGCCATAGCTTCCACCCTCGACCAATATCCGACTCGCGTCCAAATCGGGCTGCGTACGAATCCAATCGAAGAGCGAACCAATGTCTTTCACCGAGTCCTCGCGCTTCATGCCGTTGTCGAGCGCGACGAACGTTTTGCCATAGCCGGTCGAGCCGCGCACGTTCGGCTCGATCAGCGCGATGCCGAGCTCATCGATGAAATAGTTTTGGCGTCCGAGAAATCCGGGACGCGCCTGCCCCTCCGGGCCACCGTGAATCGACACGATGACGGGCCTTTTTCCAGCGAACTTTGCGGCCGGTCGAACGATGAAGCCGCCAATCGTGCGACCGTCGAAGCTTTTCCATTCGATCGGCTCGGCATTGCGAAACTGCGCCGCGTCGAGACCTGCGACCTTGCTCTCCGTCCAGCGCGTGACGCGGTTTTCCTGCACGTCGATCGCGTAGACATCGCTTGGACTTCGCGCGCTGTTGACCGAAATGGCGAGATCGCGCGAATTCTCGTGCCAGATGAGACCGCGTGCGCTACCGATCGGCAGCGGCGGTCGCGGTAACGCGCGCCGGGTCTGAGCGTCGTAGAGCCGCAGAACGCCAATGCCGGCTTCGTTCGTGATGACGGCAAGCGTGCGTCCATCCGGCGACAACGCGACGGCTTCGACGTCCCAGTTGCCGCCTTCGCCGAAATAGTCGAGCTTGCCGGTCGCAAGTTCGAGGTAGGCGAGCTTACGGAACTCGCCATCGCGGTCAGTGGCAAGAAAAAGACCTTTACCGTCGCGCGCAAAGTTGAGATCGCCGGAGGAAATCGGTTGCGCCGGTTTCGCGCCTGGGGGAGGCAGAACGCGCCGCCGCTCGCCGCTCGAGACATCCATCAACCACACGTACGATTCGTTGACCGAGATGTATTCCACCATTGCGACACGTTTGTCATCGAACGAGAACGTGTAGTCGCCCCATCCTGTACCGGAGAGCGTTGCGAGCTTGCGCGATTTCGCTGGATCGAGCGGGTCCAGGAGCGACAAGTCGAGCGTCGGGTTCTCGCGCTTGCCGGCCTTGTCGACGTCCGTCGATTCGAGCAATAGGAAGTCGCGCGCATGCGTCAGGCCGCCGGACGTGTTCTTGCGAGTTGCGTCGGTCAAAAGCGCCGGCGTCGCGCCGTTGGCGTCGAGCCTATACAGTTGCTGTTGCTCATCACCCCCGGTGTCGCGCGAATAGACGAGCGTGTCGGGCGCCTTGGGCCAGTACAGGCCGAAACGCACCGGCTCGGCGAAATCGGTGAGCTGCCGCGGTTCGTCGCCGGGTTTGGCGACGCGATGCAGTTGCGTGACGTTGCCGGCGCGTCGCGCGACGATCAGCTCGCGTTCTTTCGGATGCCAGCTTACTGCCGTTGTCGGCTTGAATTCCGTATACGGCGCGACCTTCGCCACCAGCGCCGCTGGTATCGGCGGAATATTCTCGGCCTTGAGATTCGCATTGGGGACGACAACGTCGGCGGCGCGCGTAGCGACGGCGACGACAAGCATCGACAACACGGTCACGACGAAGCGAATGGAATTCATGGCAAACGCGCAAGTGCGGCGACTGGTAAGATCATAGGATTGTAGACGCGCACACTTGAAAGAGCGCGCGAAGCTCGAGCCGATGCGACCTGTTGCCATTTTCCGTTTTTCTCCTACCGAAGGTCCGGCGCACTTCGCCGAATGGCTCGATGCGAGTGGTTTTAGTTGGGACCTCGTCCGGATCGACAGCGGTGACTCGTATCCCGCGGATCCTCGTTCGTTCGCAGGGATCGGGCTCATGGGCGGGCCGATGAGCGTGAACGACGCGTTGCCGTGGATTGCGCCGATGTCGTCGTTTCTGCGCGAAGCGGTTGAGCTCGATGTGCCCGTCATCGGACATTGCCTCGGCGGCCAGCTGCTCGCGCATGCACTGGATGGACGCGTGACGCGAGCGCCCGTGCCCGAGATCGGCTGGCTCGACGTCGAAACGTGCGACAGCGTTGCGCGCAGCGAATGGTTCGGCGGCCAAGGCCGCTTCACGGCGTTCCAGTGGCATTACGACGCGTTCGACTTGCCCGCGGGCGCGACGCGCGTGCTCGCAAACGATTTTCATCCAAACCAGGCTTATGTGATCGATGACCGTCATGTCGGGTTTCAGTGCCATGTCGAGATGACACGCGCTTTGGTGGAAACGTGGTGCCGCACGGGCGCCGATGAGCTGCCGGTCACGTCGTCGCCATCGCAGCAGTCGCGCGCCGACATCCTGCGCAACGTCGACAACCGTGTCGCGACGCTCAATCGCATCGCAGACGGGATTTACACGCGCTGGTCGCGCAATCTTCGGCCATGACGATGCACGCGATTCGCGCGTTGCCCGATCTGTTGATCAACCAGATCGCCGCCGGCGAAGTCGTCGAGCGGCCGGCCGCCGCGTTGAAGGAGGTGCTCGAAAACAGCCTTGACGCGGGCGCGACGCAAATTGATGTCGACCTCGCTGGCGGCGGCATCAAGCGCCTGCGCGTAGCCGACAACGGCGCCGGCATCGAACGCGAAGACCTTGCGCTCGCAGTCGCGCGGCATGCGACATCGAAAATCGCCGCGGTCACCGATCTCGAGGCGATCGCGACGCTTGGATTTCGCGGTGAAGCGCTGGCATCGATCGCCGCCGTGTCGCGTTTCGCGCTCGCCTCGCGCGCCAATGGGCGGCCGCATGCGTGGCGCATCGAAGTCGAAGGCGGGACGGTGAGTCCGGTTGCCCCCGCAGCGCTCGCCACCGGCACGACAGTCACCGTCGAGGAGCTCTACTTCAACACGCCCGCGCGGCGCAAGTTCCTGCGCACCGAAGGTACTGAGTGGGCGCATTGCGACGAAGCGTTCCGACGAATTGCACTCGGACATCCGGAAAAGGGCTTGACGTTGCAGCACAATGGCCGCGTCGCGCATCGGCTTGTCGCAGGCGGCCGCCGCGCGCGCGTCGAAGCGCTCCTTTCCGATGCATTCGTCATTCATGCGGCGCTCGTCGATGCGGAAGCAGGCGGCGTGCGTCTGACCGGCTTCGCCGTGCGGCCGGCGTTTGCCGCGCAAGGTGGCACCACGCAGTACGCTTTCGTCAATGGCCGCTTCGTTCGCGATCGCGTGCTGTCGCATGCGCTCCGCGAAGCGTATCGCGATGTGTTGCATCACGACCGGATGCCGACGTACGTGCTATGGCTCGAGCTCGATCCGCGTCGCGTCGATGTCAACGTGCACCCGCAGAAAATCGAAGTCCGTTTTCGCGATTCGAGCGCGATTCACCAATTCGTCCGGCATGCAGTCGAGCGCGCGCTCGCGACGACGGCAGCGGAGCAACCTGCAGTGTCCGCCGCCGAGCGTTTGGGTGTGGCGGCCGCACGTCTGCCGCCGCGCGTTCCAGCGCATGATGCGTTTGCACCTGATGTCGTTGCGGGGCCGCCGCATTCCGCGCTACCGGTGTGGACGCCGGGGCAACGCGGGCTTGATTTCGCCGTCGCCGAGCCCGCTTCGTTTTACGCCAAGCTGTTCGGCCCGCGCCTGGCGACCGCGTTGTCGGCATTGCCCAATGAGGATGCGCATCCGCTGGGCTTCGCCTTGGCTCAACTCCACGGCATTTACATTCTTTCGCAAAACCGCGACGGTCTCGTGCTCGTCGACATGCACGCCGCGCATGAGCGCATCGTGTACGAACGATTGAAGTCCGCGTTCGATGGCCGTGTTCCCGTGCAGCCCTTGCTCGTGCCGGCGACGTTTGCCGCTGCGCCGCTCGAAGTCGCCACCGTCGAAGAACATGGCGCGGAGCTCGAGTCATTGGGCTTTGCGATGTCGTCGCTCGGTCCCGGAACGGTTGCGGTGCGCGGGATTCCGGCACCGCTCGCCGACGCCGATCCCGCTGCGCTCGCACGCGCCGTGCTGCACGACATCCGCGAATTCGGCGGCTCGCGCGCGCTCGATGCGTACCGCGACGAGTTGCTGTCGACGATGGCGTGCCACGGCGCTGTCCGCGCGAATCGCAGCCTGACGGTGCCGGAGATGAACGCGCTCTTACGCGACATGGAAGCCACCGAGCGCGCGTCGCAATGCAATCACGGCCGGCCTACGTGGTATCAACTCTCCCTCCCGGATCTGGACCGGCTTTTCATGCGCGGGCGCTAGGCGCGGCAATGATCCCCGCCGTGCTGCTGATGGGACCGACGGCGTCGGGCAAGAGCGCGCTTGCGTTCCAGCTTGCGCAGCGGTTCGGTGGCGAAATCGTCAGCGTCGATTCGGCGCAGGTCTACCGCGGCATGGACATCGGCACGGCCAAGCCGGACGCGGCGACGCGCGCAGTTGTTATGCATCATTTGATCGATATCGTCGGTCCCACCGACGCCTATTCGGCCGCCCGATTCGCACAGGACGCCGCGAAGGCGATCGCGGAGATTCGCGCGCGCAGGCGCGTCGCGATCGTCGCCGGTGGAACGATGCTCTACTTCAAGGCGCTGACCGAAGGACTGTCGGCGCTGCCGCAGGCCGATCCTTCGATACGCGCACGTCTCGATGCAAGAGCAAGGAACGAGGGCTGGCCGGCGCTGCATGCGGAGCTCGCCCGAATCGATGCCGTGACTGCAGCGCGACTTGCGCGGAACGATGCGCAACGGATCCAGCGTGCGCTCGAGGTATTCGAGTTGACCGGTCGACCGTTGTCGGCGTTGCAGGGAAACCGTGCGGCAACCTCCATCGACCTGGGCACGACGCTTCCGATCGCGCTAGTCCCGGAAAATCGAAGCGCGTTGCATGTCGCGATTGCCCAGCGATTCGAGGCGATGCTCGCCGCGGGCCTCGTCGAAGAATTGGCGCTGCTTCGCTCGACCTACGCGCTCCATCGCCACCTGCCGTCGATGCGCTGTGTCGGCTATCGGCAGGCGTGGTCGTATCTGGAAGGCGAGATCGATAGGAATGCGCTCCGCGCCCAGGGGATTGCCGCGACGCGCCAGCTGGCCAAGCGACAGTTCACTTGGCTTCGAACGACGCACGCAGCCACGTTCGATCCAGACGTACGCGGGAGCTTCGACGCGATCGCCGAGAAACTCGAACGTGCGCTCGAAGGCGCCTGACGGGAAACGGTCGCAACCAAAATCGGCTGGCCCGGTCCAACTTGCGCCCAAGCCCAAAAGTCGCTATTTTTCAATGTTTTCCCGCGTTGCAGTCATGGATTCACGCACACTCTACGACAAGCTCTTCGACAGCCACGTGGTCCGCCACGAGGCCGACGACACTGCGCTCCTCTACATCGACCGTCATCTCGTCCACGAAGTGACGAGTCCCCAGGCGTTCGAAGGGCTGCGGCTCGCGGGCCGCAAGCCATGGCGCGCACAATCGATCGTTGCGACCGCCGATCACAACACGCCGACCAAGGATTGGGCGCTCGGCATTCGCGATCCGGTTTCGCGCACCCAAGTCGAAACCCTCGACGCGAACATTCGCGCGGTCGGCGCTAAAGCCTACTTCCCGTTTCTCGACCGACGGCAAGGGATCGTTCACGTGATCGGACCCGAATCGGGCGCGACGCTTCCGGGCATGACCGTCGTGTGCGGTGATTCGCATACCAGCACTCATGGGGCGTTTGCTGCGCTTGCGTTTGGCATCGGCACCTCGGAAGTCGAGCATGTGCTGGCGACGCAATGCCTGCTGACGAAAAAAGCGAAGTCGATGCTGATTCGGGCTGACGGCAAGCTTGCGCCGGGCGTTACGGCGAAGGATTTGATCCTCGCGATCATCGGACGCATCGGCACCGCAGGCGGCACGGGCTATGCAATCGAGTTCGCGGGCGACACCGTGCGCGCGCTGTCGATGGAAGGCCGGATGACGATGTGCAACATGGCGATCGAAGCCGGTGCACGCGCGGGCATGATCGCGGTCGACGAGCGCACGCTCAACTACATCCAGGGGCGGCCGCTCGCGCCGGCCGGTGAATTGTGGGATCGCGCGGCCGCCTATTGGCGCACGCTGATGAGCGATCCGGGCGCGACGTTCGATCTGACGCACACGATCGATGCGGCGAGCGTGCGTCCGCAAGTGACCTGGGGCACATCGCCCGAAATGGTCGTGTCGATCGAGGATCGCGTGCCGGACCCGGATCGCGAACGCGATCAGTCGCGCCGCGATTGGATGGAACGCGCGCTAACCTACATGGGTCTCGAACCGAACACGCTGATCACCGACATCCGCATCGATAAAGTGTTCATCGGCTCGTGCACCAATTCGCGGATTGAAGATCTTCGTCAGGCCGCCGCCATGATTCGCGGCCGTCACATCGCTGACAACGTCAAGCTCGCGCTGGTCGTGCCAGGATCGGGTCCGGTCAAGGCCCAGGCCGAAGCCGAAGGTCTGGATCGCGTATTTCGCGACGCCGGCTTTGAATGGCGCGAGCCCGGCTGTTCAATGTGCCTGGCGATGAACGATGATCGCCTCGAGCCCGGCGAGCGCTGCGCGTCGACATCGAATCGCAATTTCGAGGGCCGTCAGGGTGCGGGCGGCCGTACGCATCTGGTGAGCCCCGCAATGGCGGCGGCGGCAGCGGTTGCAGGACGCTTCGTCGACGTCCGACGCCTCTTTTGAGAGGGTAGAATGCGTCCTACCCGATAGCGCGAGAGAACAGAGGGAAAACGACGTGCTGAAGAAGATTGCTGGAATTGTCGCGATCGCGGCCGTTGCGCTCGGCGTAACCGGCTGCAATACCATTGAAGGCGCGGGCAAGGACGTGAAGGCCGCTGGCGGTGCCGTCGAAAAGGCCGCCGGAGGCGCCAAGCGATATTGAGTCGGACTCGATGGAGCCGTTTCGCATTCATACCGGGATCGTTGCGCCGCTCGACCGTGCCAACGTCGACACCGACGCGATCATTCCGAAGCAGTTTCTGAAGTCGATCAAGCGCTCGGGTTTCGGGCCCAACCTGTTCGACGAATGGCGCTATCTCGATCGCGGCGAGCCGGGGCAGGACCCCTCGACGCGTCCGCGTAACTCAGATTTCGTACTGAATCATCCGCGTTATCACGGCGCATCGATTCTGCTGGCACGAAGAAATTTCGGTTGCGGCAGCTCGCGCGAGCACGCCCCGTGGGCGCTTCTCGATTACGGCTTCCGCGCGCTGATCGCGCCGTCGTTTGCCGACATCTTCTATAACAATTGCTTCAAGAATGGCCTGTTGCCGATCGTGTTGTCCGAAAACGACGTCGATCGGCTATTCCACGCCGTGAAGGCATTTCCCGGCTTCAGGCTGACGATCGACCTCGATGCGCAATCGGTGCACACGTCCGATGGCCAGCATGCGTATCGCTTCCACGTCGAGCCGTTTCGCAAGCAGTGCCTGCTCCACGGTCACGATGACATTGCGTTGACCTTGGCGCACGCTGATGAGATTCGCGCGTTCGAAACGAAACGACTGGCGGAGCAACCCTGGCTCGCGTGAGCAATACCTAACAATGACGCGGCGCCAGAACTCAGGCGCCGCTTTTTTTTAAGGTGCAAGTGAAGATTGCGATTCTGCCGGGCGACGGCATCGGTCCCGAGATCGTCGGCGAAGCGACGAAGATCTTGCACGTCCTCGCGCGCGAAGGCCTGCCGATCGAAACGGAGACGGCGCCGATCGGCGGCGCGGGTTACGAGGCTGCGCGACATCCGTTGCCCCACGCTACGCTCGCGCTCGCCCGCGAAGCCGATGCGGTCCTCCTTGGCGCAGTGGGAGGCCCGCGCTACGACGCGTTGCCGCGCGAGCTTCGTCCGGAGCAAGGAATCCTCGCGATCAGAAAAGGCCTCGGACTCTTCGCGAACTTGCGACCCGCATTGCTTTTCCCGGAGCTGACGGCGTCGTCGACGTTGAAGGCGGAAGTCGTAGCGGGACTCGACCTGATGATCGTGCGCGAGCTGACGGGGGACATCTATTTCGGCGAGCCGCGCGGAAGAGGGACCAACGTCGCCGGCGAATCCGAAGGCTTCGACACGATGCGCTACAGCGAAAGCGAAATCCGCCGCATCGCACGCGTCGGTTTTGAAACAGCGCGCGGGCGTAAGCGTAAGCTCTGCTCGGTCGACAAAGCGAACGTACTCGACACCAGCATTCTGTGGCGCGAAGTCGTCACAACGGTGGGCCGCGATTATCCCGATGTCGCGCTTTCGCATATGTACGTCGACAATGCGGCAATGCAGCTCGTTCGCAATCCAAAGCAGTTCGACGTGATCGTCACGGGCAATCTGTTTGGCGACATTCTTTCCGACGAAGCGTCGATGCTGGCCGGATCGATCGGCATGCTGCCCTCCGCGTCGCTCGACGAGCGGCGCAAGGGGCTCTATGAGCCGATTCATGGCTCGGCGCCTAATCTCGCGGGGCAGGACAAGGCCAATCCGCTCGCGACGATCCTGTCGCTCGCTATGATGTTCCGTTACACATTCACGCGCGACGACGTTGCGGCGCGAATTGAGCGAGCGGTGCGCGTCGTTCTGGCAGACGGGCTTCGGACAAGCGACATCGCACAACCCGGCGAGCGCATCATCGGTACGCGGGCAATGGGCGACGCTGTGACCGCCGCGCTGGTGCGCAGTTAGAGCCACTCTTTCGAATGGGAACGAATATGCGGGTCGGATTCGTCGGATGGCGGGGAATGGTGGGCTCGGTGCTGTTGCAGCGGATGCTCGAGGAACACGATTTCGATTTGCTCGATGTCGAATTCTTTTCGGCATCGCGCGCCGGCGGCGCGGGCCCTCCGATAGGCAAAACGACCGGCGCGCTCAAGGACGCAAACGATGCGGCGGCGTTCAAGGGCTTCGACGCAATCGTCACCTGCCAGGGAAGCGACTGGACGAATGCGATGCACGCGAAAATCCGCGCGGCAGGATTCAACGGCTACTGGATCGATGCTGCGAATGCGTTGCGGATGAGCGACGACGCGGTGATCATTCTCGATCCCGTCAATCGCGACGTGATCGACGCGGCGCTTGCGCATGGCGTAAAGAATTACATCGGCAGCAACTGCACGGTTGGCTTGATGTTGATGGGTCTCGCGGGGCTGTTCAAGCACGACCTGGTCGAATGGATGACGTGCATGACCTACCAGGCCGCGTCAGGCGCCGGGGC
This sequence comes from Betaproteobacteria bacterium, assembly GCA_005881895.1. Classification (GTDB taxonomy): domain Bacteria; phylum Pseudomonadota; class Gammaproteobacteria; order Burkholderiales; family Casimicrobiaceae; genus VBCG01. The sequence continues at coordinate 19,757 of VBCG01000057.1, read as the reverse complement.
GCAGAACATGCGGGAGCTGCTGCAGCAAATGGGCGAAGCGCATCTCGCGGCAAAGGCGCTGCTCGACGATCCGGCGTCGTCGATTCTCGACATCGACCGCGAAGTCGCCGGCATTCTGCGCGATGAGCGCTTTCCGACTGAGCACACCGGCGTGCCGCTCGCGGGCTCGTTGATACCATGGATCGACAAGGATCTCGGCAACGGCATGAGCAAGGAAGAGTGGAAGGGCGGCGCCGAAGCCAACAAGATCCTCGGTCGGGGCGGCGCTACCGGCCGGCGGGCGATTCCGGTCGAATCGTTGTGCGTGCGGGTCGGCGCGATGCGTTGTCATTCGCAAGCGTTGACGATCAAGCTACGCCGGGACTTGCCGCTGCCGGAGGTCGAGCAGGTGATCGCAGGAGGAAACAGCTGGGTGCGCGTCGTTCCGAACACGCGCGAAGACAGCATCCGGCGATTGGCTCCCGCGGCGGTCACCGGCACGCTGGAGATTCCTGTCGGACGTTTGCGCAAGCTGGAGATGGGTTCACAATACCTGTCGGCCTTCACGTGCGGAGATCAACTGCTGTGGGGGGCGGCCGAACCGTTGCGCCGAATGCTTCGGATCCTGCTTGAAAGGTGATCTCGCGCCGTCCCCGCCGTGCCGGGCGCGATTTTTGCTGCAATTCGCGCACGTTTTTTCCAATTGGGGCTGAATCGGGGCGCGCCATGGGTGCCTGCGCGAAAGCAACACGCGCAAGCGTCGGCGTGAGTACAATATCTAGTGGTAGGTACCGCTAATAGCGCTACGCTTTGCGTTTTTGTGCAAGTAGGGGTCGCTGGATTCGGTGCAACGATGGCTAAAAAAAGGCAAGCTAATACCGAGGTTTAGCTTGCCTCGCTAAGCCCATGATGTTATGTTTTCTTGAGTAACTGCAACTGCGAAAGAGGTCGGCATGCGAGCAAAACCCATGATTACGTTCGGCCTCGTGGCGGGAGCGCTGGCGATTCCCCCTACCGCGCTTGCGCTTGGCCTCGGCAAATTGACCGTCGACTCCGCACTCGGCCAGCCGCTCAATGCACGCATCGAGTTGACGTCGGTATCGCGCGATGAGCTCGAGTCGTTGTCAGCGAAGATCGCCGATCCTTCGCTTTATCGGCAGAACAATCTGACGTACCAGGGCGTACTTGCGCGCACGAGGGTAGGTGTCGAATACGTCGCCGGCAATCCGGTCCTCAAGATTTCTTCGGCCGCGCCGGTCAACGAGCCGTTCCTAGATCTGATGGTCGAGTTGAATTGGGCGTCGGGACGCGTCGTGCGCGAATACACGTTTCTTCTCGATCCGCCGGGCGTATCGGCGCCCGCGGTTGCCGAACCGATTTCTCCCGCTCGCACAGGTGCTGCGCGTACCGCGGCGGCGCCGGCGCCAGCAGCACCGCGCGCTTCAACGGCTACCACAACGCAATCCGGCGGGGGCGGAGGCGACCAATACACGGTCAAATCCGGCGACACGCTCGCCAAGATCGCCGGACAATTCAAGCCCAACGATGCCACGCTCGATCAGATGCTGGTCGCGTTCTTGAACCGCAACCAGAACGCATTCGACGAGCAAAACATCAATCGCCTGCGGCGCGGGGCGATCATGAGCGTCCCGAGTGCCGCTGACGCTGCGGCAACCGATTCCACCGAGGCCACTCGGATCGTTCGGATGCAAGCCGCCGATTGGCGCTCCTACCGCGACCGCGTCGCAGGATCGGCGCCTGCAGCATCCGGTGGCGCCAGCCGCGAAACCGCCGGCCGCATCGGCACTGCCGTCGCGGAGACGACGCCTGCGGCCCCGCCGGGTCGGGATCAACTCAAGGTCTCCCGCGAGGCGAACGCCAAGGCCGGCGTCGCGGAAGAACGGATCGCACGCGACAAGCAGCTAACCGAAGCCCAGGCGCGAATCGCCGCGCTCGAGAAGACCGTGCGCGACCTGCAGCGGACGATCGAAATCAAGAACGAATCGTTGGCGCAAGTGCAATCGCAAGCCGATGCGTCCAAAGGCAAGGCGCCCGAGCCCGGGAAGGACGCCGCTGTCGTAGCTCCACCTCCGCCCGTCGCGGCAGCGCCGGCAACCGGCCAAGCGGTTGAGCCCGGGAAAGCAACGGAGCCGATGAAGGCAGCGGAGCCCGCCAAGGCGCCGGAGACGAAAGCCGCCGAAGCGCCGGCCGCCGAGTCGAAAGCTGCGGAAACCAAGACGCCGCCCGTACCGCCTGTGCAAACCAAGGCGCCGGTCAGGGAACCGCCCGGATTCTTCAGCGATTTGCTTGCCAACATGCCGGCGTGGGCGATCGTCGCGGGCGCGCTCGCGATCCTCGCCGGAATCGCTGCGTTTGTCGCGGGGCGCCGGCGCAAAGCGACCAAGTTCGAGGACAGCATCATCTCGGGCACCGACATCAAGACCAATACCGTGTTCGGCTCAACGGGCGGCGGCGTCGTCAATACCGGCGAGAATTCGCTCGCGAGCGATTTCAGCCGTGAAGGTCTCGGCAACATCGATACCGATGAAGTCGACCCGATCGCCGAAGCCGAGGTTTATCTGGCGTACGGGCGGGACGCCCAGGCCGAGGAGATACTGAAGGAAGCGCTCAAGAAGGATCCGCAGCGGCAAGAGATCTATTTGAAGCTGCTCGAGATCCACGCGCAGCACAACAAGCCGTCGGCGTTCGAGACGGTCGCCACCGAGCTCTTTGCCGTTTCGCAAGGCCAGGGCGACGCCTGGACAAAGGCGGTTGCACTGGGCCGTCAGCTTGATCCCAACAATCCGATGTTCAGTGAGGGCGGTGGCGCGTCGACGCACGCGGGCATGGAATCCGCGTCGACGTTCGTCGAAGCCGCGCACGATCCCGTTGCAACGAAGCAAGAGCCGCCGGCGCTCGATCGAATGATCGACGACGACATCACTATTCAGCCGGGGGTCGGCATGCCCAAGCAGCGCGCGACCGACGGTACGTTAGCCGCGCCGGACCATGTGCCCGAAGTCACCGCTCGCGACAAATCAGCCGTCGATTCGACGGCGGATGCACACAAAGCGGCGGCGGGTGCCGCGACCGTTGCGCTAGCGAGCGCGATGGCCGCGAGCAAGTCGACACTCGAGACCAAGGTTTCGGGTCTCGCCGACAAGGTGGCGACCACCAGCGACGCGCCGCACTTCGACATCGATTTCCAGCTGGATGATGCCGATAAGCCGGCGCCGTTCAAGACCAAAGAAGCGCCCACGTTAACCGCCGTCGCCGAGAATACGCCGACGCCATCGCAACTGTCGCGCCCTGCGGCCGCGCTCGAGCTCGACAAGCTCGACTTGTCGTTCGATCCCGATCGCACGACGTTCGAGGACCCGACGCCTTCGGTGCTCGACGGCCAATGGCACGACGCCGCGACGAAGCTCGACCTCGCCAAGGCGTATCAGGAAATGGGCGACGTCGAAGGCGCGCGCGAAATCCTGCAGGAAGTGCTGCACGAGGGCGACGACCAGCAAAAGACGGAAGCACAAACGCTGCTGGGCAAGCTCGGCTAATTCCTTCATCTCTGTTAGAACGGGCGGCGGATCGACCGATTCGCCGCCCGCGTCTTTTCAAGAGGCCCAAAGAACCCGATGCGTATTGCGTTGGCAATCGAGTACGCCGGCGATGCGTTCTGCGGTTGGCAATCGCAGGCGTCCGCGTGCAGCGTGCAGGATGCGCTCGAGCGTGCGCTCGGCTCGATCGCCGCCCAACGCGTCGCCACGGCTGCGGCGGGACGCACCGACGCCGGCGTCCACGCGGCGTCGCAGATCGTGCACTTCGACGCCGACGCCGACCGACCGGCGAGTGCCTGGGTTCGCGGCGCGAATGCGTTGCTGCCAAAGTCGGCGGCCATCTTATGGGCGCAACCGGTGGCCGATGATTTTCACGCGCGATTCGCGGCCGTTGCGCGCCACTACACTTATCTGCTGTTGGCGCGTTCGGAGCGGCCCGCACTGCTGGCGAAGCGGGTCGGCTGGTACCATGCGTCGCTCGATGTGGCTGCGATGCGTGCCGGCGCGGCTCATATTGCGGGCACCCATGATTTCTCGGCGTTTCGCGCGGCGGAATGCCAGGCGAAATCGCCGGTGAAATCGTTGACGCGTATCGCGATTGACGTCCAAGGTTCGCTTATTCGCTTCGATTTTTCGGCCGACGCTTTCCTTCATCACATGCTGCGCAATATCGTCGGATCGCTCATCTACGTCGGTGCCGGCAAGCATCCGCCGGAATGGATCGCGCAGCTGCTGTCCGCGCGTGACCGCACGCGCGCCGCGCCGACATTTGCGCCGGACGGCTTGTATCTCACCGGCGCCGACTATCCGGCGCGCTTCGGATTGCCGAATACGCGCTGCGACGTCGTGCTGCCGCGTTAGCTAAGCCACCATGCGCACCCGCGTCAAAATCTGCGGTATCACGCGAGTGGCGGACGGCGTCGCTGCGGCGCAGGCAGGCGCGGATGCCATCGGCGTCGTGCTGTGGCGCGGAACGCCGCGCTATGTCGATTGCAATCGGGCGCGGGAAATCGCGCAAGCATTGCCGCCGTTTGTGAAAGTCGTCGGCTTGTTTGTGGATCCTGCGCCGGAGGAGGTCAGCGCCGCGCTGGCCGAAGTGCCGCTCGACGCGTTGCAGTTCCACGGTGCCGAAAGCCCCGCGTTCTGCCGACGCTTCGGTCGGCCCTATCTCAAGGCGATCGCCGTAAAGCTGGAAGTCGATTTGCTAGAATACGCGGCGCGCTATGATGATGCGGCCGGTTTGTTGTTCGACGCGTTTGCAGAAGGCGATCTTCCCGGCGGCACCGGAATCGCATTCGACTGGACGCGACTTTCCGACGCTGTGCGCGAGCGTTTGCGCCGGCCGATCGTGTTGTCAGGCGGACTCGATCCGCAGAATGTGGAACGCGCGATCCGCGCGGTGAGACCCTGGGGCGTCGATGTTTCCTCCGGCGTCGAGGAGCGCGATGCCGAAGGCCGGCCGCGTCGCGGTCTCAAAGACGCGGCGCGGATTGCGGCGTTCATGCAAGGAGTGCGCAATGCGGATGGCGGATCTACCGGGCGCGTATGACCTGCCTGACGAGCGGGGCCATTTCGGTCAATACGGCGGCGTTTTCGTCGCTGAAACGCTGATCCGCGCGCTCGACGAGCTCAAGACCCAATACGCGCGTTACCGCGACGACACCGATTTCCGTGATGAGTTCGAGTACGAGCTCAAACACTACGTCGGTCGACCTTCGCCCGTTTATCACGCAAAGCGTTGGTCGCAAGAGTTGGGCGGCGCGCAAATCTGGTTGAAGCGCGAGGACCTGAATCACACGGGCGCCCACAAGATCAACAACTGCATCGGCCAGGCGCTCCTTGCATGCCGGCTCGGCAAGAAGCGTGTCATCGCCGAAACGGGCGCCGGCCAACACGGCGTCGCTGCCGCCACCGTCGCCGCGCGCTTCGGCATGGAATGCGTCGTCTACATGGGCACCGAGGACGTGAAGCGCCAGGCGCAGAACGTTTTTCGAATGAAGCTCCTCGGCGCGTCGGTCGTGCCCGTCACCTCGGGCTCCAAAACGCTCAAGGACGCGTTGAACGAAGCGATGCGCGATTGGGTGACCAACGTCGAGAGCACGTTCTATATCATCGGCAGCGTTGCGGGACCGCATCCGTACCCGATGATGGTCCGCGATTTCCAAAGCGTGATCGGTCGTGAGTGCCTCGTGCAGATGCCGGAGGCGGCAGGGCGACAACCGGATTACGTGATCGCCTGCGTGGGCGGGGGCAGTAACGCAATGGGCATTTTCTTTCCGTATCTCATGCGCGACGCGGTTAAGCTCGTCGGCGTCGAGGCAGCCGGCGAAGGCATCGCAACCGGCAAGCATGCCGCATCGCTGACGGCAGGTCGTCCCGGCGTCTTGCACGGCAACCGCACGTACTTGCTGCAAAACGATGATGGCCAAATCCTTGAGACGCATTCTGTTTCGGCTGGCCTCGACTACCCGGGCGTCGGTCCCGAGCACGCGTGGCTGAAGGACAGCGGTCGCGCCGAGTATGTGACGATCACCGATCAAGAAGCGCTGGCGGCATTTCACGATTGCTGCCGGATCGAAGGCATCATTCCCGCGCTCGAATCCGCGCACGCGCTCGCCCATGCAATGAAGCTCGCACCCACACTCCCACGTGATGCGATCATGCTGGTGAATCTCTCCGGTCGCGGCGACAAGGATATGAATACCGTTGCCGAACGCGCGGGTCTCCAGTTTTATTGCCGTCCCGAGTGCGATCCGTCGCGCCGATAACCGCTTAACCCTTAATCGCACACGCATTGAATCGGATTGACGCCACGTTCGCCAAGGTCCAGTCCGCCGGACGCACGGCGCTGATTCCCTATGTCACCGTCGGCGATCCATCGCTTGCCGCGATGCCGGCGCTGCTAGAGGCAATCGCCGTGGCAGGGGCCGATATCATCGAGCTCGGCGTTCCCTTCTCCGATCCGATGGCCGACGGCCCGGTCATTCAACGCGCATCGGAGCGTGCGCTTCTCCAACAGGTCGCGCTACGCGATGTGCTCGCCGTCGTGCACGATTTTCGGATGCGCGATCGCACGACGCCGATCGTGTTGATGGGCTATGCGAATCCGATCGAGGCGATGGGCGAAAAGGTCTTTGCCGATCGCGCCGCGTCCGCGGGTGTCGACGGCGTTTTGGTCGTCGACTACCCACCCGAGGAAGCCACCGATTTCGCGCAGCTGTTGCATGCGCGCGGGATCGCCCCGATATTCCTGCTGTCGCCCACGACTCCGGAATCTCGCATCGCGGCGGTCGCGGCACTCGCGCGCGGATACGTTTATTACGTCTCGCTCAAGGGCGTCACGGGCGCCGGTCACCTGGACACTGCCGACGTTGCTCGGCGGCTCGCGGATATTCGCCGCCACGTTCGTCTCCCGGTGGGCGTCGGCTTCGGCATTCGTGACGCAACGAGCGCGCGTGCAATCGCGGCGCACGCCGACGCGATCGTGATCGGCAGTCGAATCATCGAAGAAATCGAGCAGGCGTCGCCGGGTGAAGCCGCCGCACGGGCTGGGCATTGGCTCGCCGGTATCCGTCAGGCGCTCGACTCGATGGAACGAAAACGCGCCGCATGAAATTAGGGTCAGACTCCCATGTCGCCCTAATTTCGTCGCTCCAAATCGAAATGGGAGTCTGACCCTAATTTCGCTATGAGCTGGCTCACCAAACTGCTGCCGCCCCGGATCAAGAGCACGCCGGGCGTTCGCAAGACGCCGGTGCCGGAAGGGCTGTGGATCAAGTGCGTCTCGTGCGAGGCGGTGCTCTATCGGACCGATCTCGAGAAGAATCTGATGGTGTGCCCGAAGTGCGGTTTCCACACGCGGGTATCCGCGCGGCTTCGCATCGAACAGCTCCTCGATCCGGAAGGCCGCTTCGAGATCGGCTCCGAAGTCGTCCCTGTCGACACGCTCAAGTTCAAGGATCAGAAAAAGTATTCGGAACGCCTCGAGGCCGCGCTCGACGAAACCGGCGAGATGGACGCGCTGATCGTCATGCAAGGCAGTGTCAAGACCGTACCGCTCGTGTTGGCCGTCTTCGAGTTCGAGTTCATGGGCGGCTCGATGGGCTCGGTTGTCGGTGAGCGGTTCGTTCGCGGCGTCCGCGTCGCCTTCGAGAACCGGGTGCCGTATGTGTGCATTTCCGCGTCCGGCGGCGCGCGGATGCAAGAGGGCGTCAACTCGCTGTTCCAGATGGCGAAGACCACCGCGGTGCTGCAAGAGCTTACGAAGGCGCGTTTACCGTTTGTGTCGATCCTGACCGATCCGACGATGGGCGGTGTTTCCGCCTCGTTCGCCTTTGTCGCCGACCTCGTGCTCGCGGAGCCGGGCGCACTGATCGGATTTGCGGGGCCGCGCGTGATCGAGCAAACCGTACGCGAGAAATTGCCCGAGGGTTTCCAGCGCGCCGAATTCCTGGTCGAAAAGGGCGCGCTCGACATGATTGTCGATCGGCGGCAGCTCCGCGATGAGCTCGCGCGTTTGCTGACGATGCTGACGCGGCAGCCGGCGCCCGCCGCCTGAACCCTCGCAAACGATGACGCGCCCGACGACGCTCGCGGGCTGGCTCGCGTATCTCGAAACGCTCCATCCGAAGTCGATCGCGATGGGTCTGGAACGCGTGCGCGATGTCGCGTCCCGACTTCCGCTCGCGCTCGCGTACCCGGTCATCACGGTTACGGGCACAAACGGCAAGGGCTCGACCTGCGCGATGCTCGAGACCGTCTTGCGCTGCGGCGGCTATCGCGTCGGCCTGTACATGTCGCCGCACCTCGAGCGATACAACGAACGCGTGCGGATCGCGGGTGAGATCATTTCGGATGACGATCTGCTCGCGGCGTTCGATGCGGTGGAAGCTGCGCGGATCGGCGGCGCAAACGACGCAACACCGCTCACGTATTTCGAATTCGGCACGCTGGCCGCGCTGTGGCTGTTCGCCCGCGCGAAGCTCGACGTGCTCGTGCTCGAAGTCGGCTTGGGCGGCCGTCTCGACGCAGTCAATCTGATCGACGCTGACGTCGCTGTCGTGACGGCCGTCGATCTCGACCACATGGATTATCTCGGCCCTACGCGCGAGGATATCGGGCGCGAGAAGGCGGGCATCTTCCGCTCCGGCGAGCCCGTTGTTTGCGGCGAGCGCAATCCGCCGGCATCGCTCGTCGACTACGCCGACAGCATCGGCGCGCGGTTGCTGCGGATCGGTCGCGATTTCGATTTCGTCGCCGAGGGCAGGCAATGGCGTTATCGCGGGCCGGGCGGCGAGCGCTACGGCTTGCCGGTGCCGGCGCTGCGCGGCGACTATCAGTTCGCCAACGCGTCGGTCGCTTTGGCGACGCTCGACGTGCTCCGCGATCGGATTCCAGTCACGACAGGTGCCATTCGTGAAGGACTGGTGTCGGTGGAGCTGCCGGGTCGTTTTCAGGTGTTGCCCGGGCGCCCGACGATCGTGCTCGATGTTGCGCACAATCCGCATGCGGCTCGCGTGCTGGCCGCTACGCTCGGCGCGATGGGGTTTCATCCGGAAACGTATGCGGTGTTCGGGATGTACGCCGACAAGGACATCGGCGGCGTGGTCGACGCGGTCAAGGCGCGCATCGATCATTGGTATGTGGCCGGGCTCCCCGGCGCGCGCGGCGCACCGGCGCTGACGATCATTGAAAAGCTCCGCGCCGCAGGTGTCGCGCAAACGGCGATCCACGCGTTCGATACAATCACCTCCGCGTTTCGCGCCGCGCGCGATGCGGCGTCCAACGCTGATAGAATCATCGTGTTCGGATCGTTTCTCACGGTTAGTGCAGCACTCGCCGCGAGCCGCTCGGTCCCCGAGACTCTCTCCAATATCTGATCAATGGCTGAACCGGCCGATATCAACGTCGACGAATTGCGCCGGCGCGCCCGTCGCCGATTGGTCGGCGCCATCGTGCTTGCGCTGGGTGCCGCGGTCATCGTGCCGATGCTGCTCGAAAGCGATCCGAAGCCCTTGGGCGATGATGTCGCAGTCAAGATCCCGCCGGTCGATGACGGCAAGTTCGTCAATCAGTTGAACGGGCCACAAGGAAAATCCGAGGCACCATCGACTCCGGCAAAGGACGCGCGCAAAGAAATGCCGCCGCAATCCGATTCGCCCGCGCACAAATCGGTCGCCGAAGCCGAAAAAGCGGTTGTTGCTCCGCCGGCCAAGATATCGAAATACGACACGGCGATTTCTGCGGACAAAGTGACGACCCCGGCCGCACCGCCGCCGACGTCTCCGCCACCGGTTGCAGCGGCACCGGAAACGCCCGCCGCGAAGATCGACGCGAAGTCGCCACCTACCGCACCGCCGGACACCACAGTAGCGGCCCCGGCCCAAGCCGTGCGCGAAGGCTTCGCCGTTCAGCTTGCCGCCTATTCCGATGACAAGGGCGCCAACGCACTCGCGAGTCGTCTCAAGCGATCGGGATATCCCGCCTACACGGAGCCGCTCAAGACCAGCCGCGGAACATTGTGGCGCGTACGCGTCGGTCCTTATCAGTCGCGCGACGCAGCGACTGGCGTGCGCGACAAGCTCAAATCCGAGGGGCAGAGCGGCATCGTGGCAAGCGCGCGCTAGAAGCCGTCTCCCAAACTACTGCGTCTCCCGATCGCTTTGGAGCAAACGCCGCTTCGCTTAACGTTCGCTTTGCTCACATTATCGTTTGCCGAGGTGAAGCTCCCGTGTCCTCGCTCGTCCCTCGCCGTACTTCCGTGTACTGTCTCGGGACTCGCTGGGGGCCTTCAGTTGGCAACTGAGGCGCTCGGGCCTGCTCGCTACGTTTTTGAGACGGCTTCGAAGTCGTCGAGCCGCTGCCGATGACGGTCTTCGACGCCGCCGTGATCTTCGTGATCGCGCTGTCGACGTTGTTCGCGTTCATCCGCGGCGTGGTGCGCGAGCTGATCGCGTTGATCGCATGGGTCGTGGGCTTCATCGCCGCGCTCGCGTTCACGCCGGTCGTGGGCGCATGGATTCCCGAATTCGGTCACCCTGCAGTCCGTTACCTGATTGCGTTCGCCTTGATCCTGATCGGCGCACTGCTTTTGGGCGCGCTGATCGCTTACCCGCTTGCGCGCGCGATTCGCGCCGCCGGGCTCGGGTTTGTGGATCGCTTTTTAGGCTCCATATTCGGATTGGCGCGCGGATTGCTGTTGGTTCTGGCATTTGTGTTGGTAGCCGGCCTCACGTCGGTGCCGCGTGCCGATTGGTGGCAGAATGCAACGCTTGCACCGCCTTTCGTGGTGCTGTCGCTGTCGCTCAAGCCCTGGCTGCCGCCGCAATGGGCGGATCGGCTTGATTACTCGCGGGAGGGCGCTCGGTCTGCGCCCGAGAAGATTAAGGCTTAGTCGAGAATGTGCGGAATCGTCGGCGCTGTCGCGCACACGCCGGTCAATCAGCTGCTCTACGACGGGCTGCTGTTGTTGCAGCACCGCGGCCAGGACGCGGCGGGCATCGCCACGTCGGAAGGCCAGGTGTTCCACGTGTGGAAGGGCCCCGGCTACGTTCGCGACGTGTTTCGCACGCGCAACATGCGCGAGCTGAACGGCAATTCCGGCATCGGCCATTGCCGTTATCCGACGGCGGGTTCCGCCTTTTCCGACCTTGAATCGCAGCCGTTCTACGTCAATTCGCCTTTCGGCATCACGCTCGGTCACAACGGCAACCTGACCAACAGCGAGGCGCTGAAGCGCGAGCTGTTCCAGCTCGATTTCCGCCATGTCAACACGAACTCCGACAGCGAGGTTTTGTTGAATGTGCTGGCGCTCGAGCTCGAGCGCGCCGCACAGCATCACCGGCTCGATCCCAATGCGATTTTCAAGGCGGTCGCAGGTGTGCATCGACGCTGTCGCGGCGCCTATGCGGTCGTTGCGATGATCGCCGGCTACGGAATGCTGGCGTTTCGCGATCCGTACGGCATCCGGCCGCTGGTCGTCGGCGCCAATGAGGCGATGGGTGGAACGGAATACCTGGTCGCGTCGGAATCGGTCGCGCTCGAGCCGCTCGGTTTTTCCGTATTGCGCGACGTCGCGCCCGGCGAAGCGATATTCGTGGGCCAGGCCGGCGATTTCCATTCACGTCAATGCGCCGAGATTTCATCGCTCAATCCGTGCATCTTCGAATATGTGTACCTGGCGCGGCCCGATTCCGTGATGGACGGTGCGTCGGTGTACGAATCGCGGCTCAAGATGGGCGGCGAGCTGGCGCGCAAGATCCGCACGATTCGAGAAGCGCAAGACATCGACGTCGTCATCCCGATTCCGGACTCGAGCCGCCCGTCGGCGCTTGAACTCGCCAACACGCTCGGGCTCAAATACCGCGAAGGCTTCGTCAAGAATCGCTATATCGGCCGTACGTTCATCATGCCGGGCCAGGCGATGCGCAAAAAGAGCGTCCGTCACAAGCTGAATCCAATCGGGATGGAATTCGCCGACAAGGTCGTGTTGCTCGTTGACGACTCGATCGTGCGCGGCACCACGTCGCGCGAAATCGTGTCGATGGCGCGCGAAGCCGGTGCGCGCAAAGTGTATTTCGCTTCCGCGAGCCCGCCCGTGCGCTTTCCGAATGTGTATGGAATCGACATGCCGAACCAGCGCGAGCTCGTAGCCACCGGCCGCAACGAAGCCGAGATCGCGCGCGAGATCGGCGCCGACTTGTTGATCTATCAGGATCTCGATGCATTGAAGTCCGCGGTGCGCGCCACCAACCCGGCGCTGCAAGAGTTCGAGGCGTCGTGCTTCGACGGCAAGTACATCACCGGCGACATCACGGCCGATTATCTGTCGCAATTGGCGCACGAGCGCGACGAGCAACGCGGCGAATCCGAGGACCTGCTCGACGACGTCAAGCGGCCGGTCGCCGTCGATTAGCGTCGTTCTTACCGGTTTGGCGCGAATTTGACTACGCTGCCCGGCACGCCGTATGTCGTCGAGGTCAATCCTCGAATCCCCGAGCGGCTCGCGCGGCTCGAGGATCTTGCCGGGAATCTCTGGTACAGCTTCGACCGCGCGACACGCGAGCTCTTCGCGCGTTTGCATCCGACCTTGTGGAACGCGATCGGCCATAGTCCGAAGGCGTTCCTCCGGCGCGTCGACGAAGCGCGTTTGCGCGCCGCTGCAGACGATCCGGTTTTTCTCGACAACTTCAGCCGGATTCTGTCGGCCTACGACGCCTATCACAGCGAGCGCGCGGCACGTGGTGCGCTGACTGGGCTCTCGGCCGATGACCTGATCGCGTATTTCTGCGCCGAATTCGGTTTTCACGAAAGCTTGCCGATCTACTCGGGCGGCCTCGGCATCCTCGCCGGCGACTGTTGCAAGGCGGCGAGCGACATGGGGATCCCGTTCGTCGGCGTCGGCCTCCTGTATCGCCAAGGCTATTTTCAGCAAAGGATCGATGCGGAAGGCAAGCAGCACGTCACCTATGCCGATTCCGACTTCGTGGAACTTCCCGTCGAGCTCGTCCACGCCGACGGCGGGAATGAACTTCGCGTCCAGGTCGAGTTCCCCGGACGTAGCGTTTCCGTCCGCATCTGGAAGGCGCGCGTAGGGCATGTAATGTTGTATCTGCTCGATACCGACGTGCCCGAGAATTCCGCCGCTGATCGAGCGATCACTTATCGGTTGTATGGCGGCGATCGCCGTACGCGCATCGAGCAGGAAATCGTGCTCGGCATCGGTGGCGTGCGCGCGCTCGCGGCGCTCGGGCGCATGCCCACCGTCTGGCACATGAATGAAGGACACGCGGCATTCATGGTGCTCGAACGCGTGCGGATGCTCGCCGCGGTCGGCTTGGAATTCACGAGTGCCCTCGAGGCCGTCGCGGCGAACACCGTGTTCACGACGCACACGGTCGTACCCGCCGGTCATGATCACTTCGCCGAAGACATGGTCGAGGCGTATTTCGCCGGCTATTGCCACGACATCGGCATCGAACGCGAAACGCTCCTTGCGCTCGGGCGGACGCCCGGCGACGGTGAATTCAACATGACGGCGCTGGCGCTTCGCGGCTCGCGTTTCCACAACGGCGTCTCGCGGATCAACGGCGAGCTGTCGGCGCAAATGCTGAAGGGTTTCTGGCCCGAGGTGCCGCCGGAGGAAAACCCGATCGATCACGTCACCAACGGCGTCCACGTCCCGACGTTTCTGGCGAGCGAATGGCGCGATCTATTCGATCGTTTCCTCGGCGCGGATTGGCGCCATCGGTTGTATGGCGATCATGCATTCGACGACGTCGACAACATTCCAGAGCACATGTTCTGGTCGGTCCATCAATACCTGAAGACACGGATGCTCAACACGGTCCGCGAGCGCATCCGCGATCAGCATTTCCGCAACCGCGGCAGCGAGGCGCACCTCGATCGCCTGCTGCAGTATTGCGACCCGGGTTCGCCGGACGTGTTGACGATCGGCTTCGGGCGCCGGTTCGCCACGTACAAGCGCGCGACGCTCATCTTCAACGACCTCGAATGGCTGCGCCAGATCGTTGGCGATTCGAAGCGTCCGGTGCTGCTGATCTTTGCCGGTCGAGCGCATCCCGCCGATACGCCGGGGCAGGAGCTGATTCGGCGCATAACCGATATCGCCCGCAGTCGCGACTTCGAAGGACGCGTGCTCATGGTCGAGGGCTACGACCTGCGGCTGGCGCGAAGGCTGGTGTGCGGTGTCGACGTGTGGCTCAACACGCCGGTCTATCCGCTGGAAGCCTCGGGCACTTCGGGGATGAAGGCCGGCATCAACGGCGTCATCAATCTGTCGGTGCTCGACGGCTGGTGGGGAGAAGGTTATTGCGGCGACAACGGCTGGGCCATCAAGCCGACGGAGGACACAACGGAGCCGGAACGGCGCGATCGCGAGGAAGCGCGCACGCTGTACGAAATCCTCCAGGATCAGGTCGTGCCGCTGTATTACCGCCGCGACGGCGCGGGCACATCGCCGCAATGGATCCGCATGGCGAAACGGTCGATCGCGACGATTCTGCCGCGCTTCAACGCGGACCGCATGGTCGGCGAATACGCGGCGAAGTTCTATCAACCCGCGGCACGCCAGGGTCGGCGCTACGCGGAGCGCGGCCACGGATGCGCGCACGACATTGCGGCGTGGAAAACGAAAGTCAGGAAGGCATGGCCCGGCGTTCGCATGCAGCGCGTCGATCGACCTCCAACACGGTTGACGTTCGGCTCGAAGATCGAGGTCGAGGTCGCGCTCGCGCTCAACGGTCTAGCGCCCGACGACGTCACCGTCGAGCTTCTCTTGTCGCGAAGCGAATACGATGCCGGCCTCGACGAGCGGCGGCGGCTCTTGTTCACGCCGCGCCAGAAACAGGGCGATGAGCATCGCTACGCGTTGACGCTCGAGCCTGATCTATGCGGACGGCTTGATTACCGGATTCGCGCGTACCCTTGTCACGCCGATCTCACGCACCCACTGGAGCTTGGCCTGATGCTGTGGACGTAATGGGTTCACAATGTCATGGGACGTCGCCATGACGCTGTTTGGGAACCTCTTGCGTCCTCGCATGGTCTCGACCTTTGAAGGCCAGCGTTGTCATGGGAGTGCAGGGGAATGGGTTGAAACCGCGTAGCGCGAGGCCGGACCGTCATCCTGCGCGCTCTTCCGATTTGCCCACCTGGGGAGTGCGGCCATGCAGATTTTACAAGCGGCGCGTCGCGGCAAGAGCGCCGAGGCGCGGAAAGGTCCGCCGCTCACCGACCATGATATCTATCTGTTCCGCGAAGGAACGCATGGGCGGCTCTACGACGCAATGGGCTGTCATCTTGCTGCCGATGGCGCACGCTTCCGCGTCTGGGCACCTAACGCCGCACGTGTCTCCGTCATCGGTGACTTCAATCGTTGGGACGTCGGCGTAAACGCGCTCCAGCCGCGCGCTGAGGGCTCCGGCATTTGGGACGCATTCGTGCCTGGCGTTGCGCACGGCAACGCGTACAAATTCCGCATTGTCGGCGCCGAGCGCGGCTACGAAATCGACAAGGCCGATCCGTTCGCGCGCTATGCGGAGGCGCCGCCGCTGACTGCGTCCCGCGCCTGGTCACTCGACTACGAGTGGGGCGATCGCGAGTGGATGAGCGGTCGGCGCGCGCGCAATGCGCTCGATGCGCCGATGTCGATTTACGAAATGCATCTCGGCTCGTGGCGACGAAACGCCGAAGGGCGGATGCCGACGTACCGCGATATCGCGGCGCCGCTCGCCGCATACCTGCGGGAAACGGGCTTCACGCATGTCGAATTTCTGCCGATCACCGAGCATCCGTTCTACGGATCGTGGGGCTATCAGACGACCGGCTATTTCGCGCCGACTGCGCGCTATGGGACGCCGCAGGACTTCATGTTCCTGGTCGATACGTTGCACCAGCAAGGGATCGGCGTGATACTCGATTGGGTGCCGTCGCACTTCCCCACCGACGCGCACGGGCTCGCTTACTTCGATGGCACCCATCTGTTTGAGCACGCGGATCCGCGGCAGGGATTCCATCCCGAATGGAACAGCTCGATCTTCAACTACGGCCGTAACGAGGTCCGCGCCTTCCTATTGTCGAGCGGCCTGTTCTGGCTCGACAAGTACCACATTGATGGCCTGCGCGTGGATGCCGTCGCGTCGATGCTCTATCTCGATTACGCGCGAAAGGAAGGCGAATGGATTCCCAATCGCTACGGCGGCAAGGAAAATCTCGACGCCATTCTGTTCCTGCGTACGCTGAATGAATCCGTTTATCGCGACCACCCCGATGTCCAAGTATTCGCCGAGGAATCGACATCGTGGCCGATGGTGTCGCGGCCGGTCTACGTTGGCGGGCTCGGCTTCGGCCTCAAGTGGAACATGGGCTGGATGCATGACACGCTCGACTATCTGCGTCACGATCCCATCCACCGCAAATTTCACCACGATCGGCTGACGTTCTCGATCTGGTACGCGTTCTCCGAGAACTTCGTGCTGCCGCTTTCCCACGACGAGGTCGTGCACGGCAAGGGATCGCTGATCGGCAAGATGCCGGGCGATTCCTGGCGCCAGTTCGCGAATCTACGCTTGCTCTACGGCTACATGTGGGCGCATCCCGGCAAGAAGCTCTTGTTCATGGGCGGAGAATTCGGGCAGCGCCGCGAATGGACGCACGACGATGCGCTGGAATGGTGGGTGCTCGACCAGCCCGAGCACGCTGGCGTCAAGCGCTGGGTCGCCGATCTCAATGCGTTTTATCGCGCGTCGCCCGCATTGTATGAAGTCGATTTCGATCGCGCGGGCTTTGAATGGATCGACAATAACGACGCCGAGGCGAGCGTCTTGAGCTTCCTGCGCAAATCGCGCGCGGGGACGCCGTTGATCGTCGTGTGCAATTTCACGCCGCTTCCGCGCCACAATTACATTGTCGGTGCGCCGCATGGCGGTTTCTGGCGCGAGCGCTTGAATAGCGACGCCGGAATCTACGGCGGCAGCGGTATCGGCAATCTCGGTGGTGTCGAGGCAGCACCGGTGTCGGCGCAGGGCCGTTCGCATTCGCTCGCTTTGACGCTGCCGCCGCTTGCGGTATTGTTCCTGGAGCCGGCGCCCGCGTAACGGTGGGACGTGGCTCAAAATGAGCCGAGCAGCCCGAGTATCTCAGTTGCCAAATGAGGGCCCGCAGTGAGCCCCAAGATAGTACATGGCGATACAGCGAGGGCGAGCGAGGACACGACAAAGCGATCGGGGCGCGCAGTAGTTTTGGAGACGACTTCCCAAAGAGGTGCCATGCCGTCGTCGTTGCCCGCGGATGGCCGCATCCGGGTCGTTATCGAAAACATCGCGCCCGCCGTCGACGGAGGCCGATTTCCGATCAAGCGTGTCGCCGGCGAAACGGTGAGGGTCGAGGCCGACTGCTTTGCCGACGGTCACGACGCGTTGGCCTGTCGGCTGTTGTATCGGCGCGACGATGAGCGCGAATGGCAATTCGTGCCGATGACGCTGCTCACGAACGACCGCTGGCGCGCGGAATTCGTCCTCGGTGCGCCGGGGCGTTATCGCTACACGATCCTGGCGTGGGTCGACGCCTTTCTGTCGTGGCATCACGAATTCATGCGGCGCGTCGATGCGGCAGACGTGTTAATCGCGGCGCAAGTCGGTGCGTCGCTCATCGACGAAACGGCGGCGCGTGCAGAGCCCGCCGATCGCACGTCGCTAGCCGAATGGGCGAAACGATTGCGCGCGGAAAGCGACACCATGCGACTGCACGCATTGGCCGAAGACGAATCGCTGGCCGCGCTCGCCGCGCGCTACCCTGATCTTCGCCACGCGTCCAAGCATCCCGTCGAATTCGAAGTCGCCGTCGACCGAGAACGCGCCCGATTCTCGAGCTGGTACGAAATGTTCCCGCGTTCGGCGGGCGCAGCACTGGACAAGCATGGGACGTTTCGCGATTGCGAAGCGCGCTTGCCATACATTGCCAAGATGGGCTTCGACGTCTTGTATTTGCCGCCGATCCATCCGATTGGCCGCGAGCGCCGCAAAGGTCGCAACAATGCGTTGACGACGACGCCAACTGACGTCGGCAGCCCGTGGGCGATCGGCGCACCCGAGGGCGGCCACAAGGCCATTCTTCCCGAGTTGGGAACGCTCGACGACTTCAAGCGGCTGGTCGCGAAAGCGCGCGCTGCGGACATCGAGATCGCACTCGACATTGCGTTTCAGTGCGCGCCCGATCATCCGTACGTCAAAGAGCACCCCGAATGGTTTCGCTGGCGGCCCGACGGAACGGTTCAGTACGCAGAGAATCCGCCGAAGAAATACCAGGACATTTTCCCGTTCAATTTCGAGTGCGACGCATGGGCGGAGCTATGGCGCGAGCTCGAAAGCGTGTTCGAGTATTGGATCGAACAGGGCGTGCGCATTTTTCGCGTCGACAATCCGCACACGAAGCCGTTCCCGTTCTGGGAATGGGCGATCGCGACGATTCGCGCGCAGTATCCCGATGTGATCTTCCTCGCCGAGGCGTTCACGCGACCCAAGGTCATGCATCGGCTGGCCAAGCTCGGCTTCACGCAGTCGTATACCTATTTCGCGTGGCGCAACACGAAATACGAGCTGACCGAGTACTTCACCGAGCTGTCGCACGGGCCGGGCCGCGACTATTTCCGGCCCAATTGCTGGCCGAACACGCCGGACATCCTGACCGAATATCTGCAGGTCGGCGGGCGGCCCGCGTTCATGTCGCGGCTCGTGCTTGCGGCAACGCTGTCCGCCCACTACGGGATCTACGGTCCGGCTTACGAGCACTGCGACAATCGACCGCGCGAGGCGGGCAGCGAGGAATATCTCGACTCGGAGAAATATCAGCAACGCGCATGGGACCTCGAGCGGCCCGACAGCCTGGCCGAATTCATCGGCCGCGTGAATGCCGCGCGGCGCGACAACCGAGCGCTACAATCCGACCGTCTGCTGGCGTTCTTCCCGATCGACAATGATCAACTGATCGGCTACGGCAAGACCACGCCGGACCGGGCAAACGTGATCGTCGCCGTCGTCAATCTCGATCCTCATCATGCGCAATCCGGCTGGATGGAGCTCGACCTCGAATGGCTGGGTCTCAAACAGGGCGAGTCCTACCAGATGCATGATCTTCTGACGGGTGCGCGCTATCTGTGGAACGGGCCGCGCAACTTCGTGGTACTCGATCCTGCGCGCGTCCCTGCGCACGTGTTTCGCGTGCGCCGCCACGTCCGGAACGAGCGCGACTTCGATTATTTCGCGGGTTAGCACCAGTGGCGATCATCTTGGACACCGCAGCGCTGCCGCCGGCGCAGTTGCAAGACGTGACGACGCTCGCCGACGACGCGCTCTGGTACAAGGACGCGATCATCTACGAGCTGCACGTCAAGGCGTTCTTCGATGCGAACAATGACGGGATCGGCGACTTTCGTGGACTGACCGAGAAGCTCGACTACATTCAAGAGCTCGGCGTCAATGCAATCTGGCTGCTGCCGTTCTATCCATCGCCGATGCGCGACGACGGCTATGACGTCGCCGATTATCACAACATCTATCCGGCTTACGGAACGCGTCAGGATTTTCGTCATTTTGTCCGCGAAGCGCATCGCCGGGGTCTGCGCATCATTACGGAACTGGTCGTCAACCACACGTCGGACCAGCATCCGTGGTTCCAGGCCGCGCGCCGCGCGCCAGCGGGGTC
>VBCG01000133.1 GCA_005881895.1 Betaproteobacteria bacterium | reverse complement strand
TTGGCATCGAGGCCATCGAGGACTGAGCCTGACGCGTCTAGCCAACGGTGGGCTTCTAGACGGTGCCGCTTCGCGGCGTGCCTTGGCCGCGGTCTTGATGTCTGCTCTTGGCCGTTCAGCGAAGTCCGCGAACGTCCGATTCTCTGGAACACGACAGGCACCAACGGGTCCGACCTCGGTCATTAAATCAAATGTGATCGAACAGTGTTTAATCGGTCACGTATTTAATGCCGGCGGCGGGTCCCGGCCAAGCGCTCGAGCACCGCACACACCGACGCGGTGTCGGACTCCGCAAAGCCTTGCGCCATCGCCGCGTTGTAGATGGCGGATGTCGTGGCGAACAAAGGTGTAGGGCAATCAAGCTCGCGCGCAAAGTCGGCGATGATGCGCATGTCTTTCTGCCAGACGCCGACTTTCATCGCTGCTTCGGCGTAGTCGTTGCGAACCATCATCGGGCCGCGGATTTGCAGCATCCGCGAAGCGCCCGCGCCATCGCCCAGCACCTTGACCATCGTTGCGGGATCGAGCCCGGCCTTCATGCCGAGCACGAGCGCTTCGGCCGTCGATACGTTATGAATTGCGACGAGCAGGTTCGCGACGAATTTCATCTTGGACCCGGCGCCGAACGCACCAAGGAAATAGTGCGTGCGCGCAAACGCCTCGAAAACAGGGATGCAGCCGCGATACGCGTTGCGTGCGCCGCTTGCGTAGACGACGAGATCTTTTACCTTCGCTTGAGCGCCTGTGCCGCTCAATGGGCAATCGAGCAACGTGACGCGCTGCTCCGCCAAGAGCCTGCGCGCGCTTTCCTTGGTCGCGATCGGCAACGTGCTGGTTTCGATGACGATCTGACCACGATGATGGACTTCTGCAATGTCGGTAGCAGCGCTGTGCAGCGCTTCTGCTGAAGGTAGCGAAGTGATGACGATTGGCGCGCTTGCGGCAACATCGTGTACGTTTCGCGCTGCCTCACCGCCGGCTCTCGACAGCGCGCTGCGGCGCGCAGCCAGCACGTCATAACCGAGTACCGGAAATCCGTCAGCGATGATATTTCCCGACATCGCGGATCCCATGATGCCGAGACCGATGACGCCGACTCGATCGCGTGATGCCATCGTCACGTCCTCTTTGTATTGCCGAGCGCTCCCACCGCCGCGAACAACGCCTCGATCGATTCGCGGGTGATGTTGCGCACGATGAACACGATGCGCGAGCGCGGATCGGTATCGCGGTCGCCTTCGAGCGTCACCGGCGGATGAAACATGTGTTGCGCGCCTTGCAACACCACGGGTCCGCGCTCGTCCACGACATGCACGATCCCTTTCACGCGCAAGAGATCGGGCCCGCGCAAACTCGTGAGCGCCGCAAGCGCCGCGTTGAGCGTGTCCCAGGTGAACGGCTTGTCGAACCACAGGCAGAAAGAACGAATCGCAGCGTCGTGTGATCTAGTGCTCGGCGAATTCTCCTGCCGCTTCTCCGCGTGGCGAAATTCCGGCCCGATCGGATTGAGCCAACGGCCAAGCTCCTCCGTGCGTGCCATCACGCTTCGCGGGCCGATATCGGTTAGGAGCGCAGGATCGAGATCGCCTTCAACAGCCATCGTCTGACACGCAAACGGATTCATCGCGCGAAGCCTGTCCTGCAAACGAGCGATCGTTTCATTATCCGCAATGTCGGTCTTGGTGATCACCATGCGATCGGCGACAGCTGCTTGCTTGACCGCTTCGGGCATCGTGTCGAGCTGGCCCATGCTGTTGACCGCGTCGATCAAGGTCACGATCCCGTTCAGCCGGTATTGCGCACCGAGCAAGCCGTCGGTCTGCAGCGTGTGCAACACCGGAATCGGATCGGCGAGTCCGGTGGTTTCCACGAACACGCGATCGAAGTCGATAACCTCGCCTGCGCGCCGCTTGATGAACAACTCTCTCAGCGTCTCCTGCAGATCCGTGCGCAACGTGCAGCACAGGCAGCCGTTGGAAAGGAGCGTCATCTGTTCCGACGACGCTTCGACCAACTCGTGATCGAGCGCGACGTCTCCGAACTCGTTGATGATGACGGCCGCCCGATCCATTCCCGGATGGCGCAGCAGGCGACGCAATAACGTCGTCTTGCCGCTGCCGAGAAATCCGGTGATGACGGTCACCGGCAGGCGACTCGCCAGTGGATCGACGCTGGCCGACGCGCGAACGTTGGATACCGATGTCAAAGCGTCATCTCGAGAATGTAGAGCCCGCCGACAAAACGATCGACGGTATAGACGATGCGCCGGTCGTCGACATAGACATCGTTCAACTGAATCGCGCCGGCGCGCGACAACACGGGCGCGCTTGGGACAAAGTAGGCGACCTCCTGCGGCTGGTACGGGTTGCTGATGTCGTAAGCGCGCACGCCCGCGTTGAAAAATGTTCCGATGACGATTTGGTCGGAGCTCCACGAGCCGGGCACCGGCAGATTCTCATGCAAGTTGTGAGCGCCGAAGCGACCGCCGCGGTGTATGAATGCATCGTGCGGCGGCGCCGGCAACGTGCTGATCGGGACGAGATTGCTCTCGACGCGCGCGTCGACCACCCATACGAGCTTGGGCCAATCAATTCCGTCGTCCTTGACGCACTCGTCGCTGACGATCAGCAAGTTGCGCTCGAACAACGGCAACACGGTGTGCGTAAATCCGTTGAACGGCGGTGAATATTGCCAGCGACTGACGAGCTTGGGATGCGCCTTGTCGGCAATGTCGAGAATCACCGCACCGCCGTCGATATAGCCGACATACGCGCGGTCCGGCCGCTGCGGGAACACGTTGGTGTTGTGCGCGCGAAAGCCAGCGTCGAACTTGGGATCGAGCCGTTGCGGCGGCGGCGCGCTGTCGCCTTCGCGCGTACCGGGCAGCCACCAGCGACCGACCTCCAGCAGACGCGACCGATCGCGCACGTCGACGATGCGATAGAACTGGTCGTCGTTCGGATGCCGCGGTTGAAAGTCTGCGGCGCCGCTCGCCATGTGCACAAAATCGCCGTCGACGAACCACAGCGCATGCACGCCGCGCGAATGTGGCCCGGACGCGTCGAAATGAGTAATCAGTCTCGGTTGTTCCGGCACGCTGATATCAAATAGATCGAAACCGGCGGGCGTCATACCAACGCTTTGCGTCTGATACGCGACCGCCATCACATCGCCCACCACGTCGAGCGAATTTGAGCGCACTTTAGCGTGCGGCAACTCGGTCTGGACGACGACGCGCGGCTCGCGTGGATCGGTCACATCCACGCCGGTGAAATTCTTGGGTGCCGATTCATGCGCGAGCCACAAGATGCGGCGGCCATCCCGCGCAAGTTGCATCGCCATGCCTTCGCCGATGCCTCCGAAGCCCTGCAGCTCGTGATGGGCGAGCGAGCGCATGTTGAGCGACAGCGCCTGATCGCGACGGCGTGCGGGTACTGTTGTTTGCGGCGTTGTTGGATTCATCGTGGTCGACAGCTTCGGGTAAGATTTCGTGCCGAGTCATCAACGACACGCGAGGAGCAATGATGCGAACAAGCAGAGCGCTTTTCATGCTGCTGGCCGCTGTGCTGCTTGCCGGCACCGCGTTCGCGCAGACGTATCCGTCCAAGCCGGTCAAGCTTGTTGTCACGTACCCGCCGGCCGGCAGCTCGGACTTGATGGCGCGGATCGTCGCACAAAAGTTGAGCGAACTCTGGGGACAGGCGGTCATCGTCGAGAACAAGCCCGGGGCTGCCGGATCGATCGGCATGGAGTATGCGGCGCATCAGGCACCGGACGGCTACAGCTTCGTGATCGGAAATCTCGGTCCGGCGGCAGTGAATCCGCTTCTCTCGAAAGTGCCGTACGACGTCGAGCGCGACTTCCGTCGTCAACCCGGAAAAGACGCCGGCCAAGTCCCTGGGTGAGCTCGTCATCTACGCGCGCGCAAATCCTGGCAAGCTCAACTTCGGCTCCGGCGGACCCGGCAGCGTCGCGCAGCTCACCGGCGAAATGTTCAAGAATCTGGCGCACATCGACATCGTGCACGTCGCGTACAAAGGCGGGATCCTGTCGGTGCAAGACTTGCTCGCCGGCAACGTGCAAATTGTGTTCTCGGATGCCTTGCCGGTTATGCAACATATTCGCGCCGGAAAGCTTCGGGCGCTCGCGGTCACGAGTCCAGAGCGCAGTCCTCTCGCACCCGACATCCCCACCTGCGTGGAATCCGGCATGCCGGGACTCGTGGCGGTGAACTGGTGGGGCGTTTTCTTGCCTGCGGGAACACCGAAGCCGATCGCGGACAAGTTTCATGCGGATCTCATCAAAGTCATGCAGAGCGCCGACGTCAAAGAGAAGTTCGCGAACCTAGGTGTCGATGCGGTGACCAGCACGCCCGCCGAGCTCGGCGCGTACCTCAAATCCGAAACGGTCAAGTACGCGAAGCTCATCAAGGAAGCCGGCATCAAGGGCGAATGACACTTCCGCGCCGCAGCCAATGCGCCGGAAGCATCGTCGAGTCGCTCGCACCAAGACCCTCGCGCGCGACGTCGTCATAGCATTCGAGCGCGCGGGACGAAACCGGAAGGATCACGCCCAGCGCCTTCGCTTCGTCGATCATCGTGCGGAGGTCCTTGCGGATCAGGTCGACATCGAACGTGACCGGCGTCGTTTCCTTGCCTTGCAGCGCCGCTGCGATCACCGGCCCACGAAGCTTCAGCATGTTGGGACCGCCGGAGGTATCGGCAAAAATATCCATCAGCCGTGCCGGATCGAGACCCAACGGGCGGCACAGCGATAACGCTTCGCCCAGCGCCTGGTAATAGACGAGAAGCGGCAGATTGATCGCGAGCTTCATGCTCGCTCCGGCGCCGATTGCACCCACGTGCTCGACCCTTCGGCACAACTGGTCCAATAACGGCTTCGCGCGGGCGACGTCGCGGTCCTCACCACCGACAAAGCCGAAGAGCTTTCCTTCCTTGGCCGGCCCGACGGTCCCGCCCACCGGACACTCGATCAACGCGGCACCCTGATTTGCGACGTCCTTCGCCAGCGCCTTCTCCGCGTCGGGGCGAACGGTGCTCATGTCGATGAAGAGCTTGCCGCGCACTTCGCCTGCGAGCAACCCGCTGCTACCGTGATACGTAGCGTCGATCGCCGCCGCGTCGGTGAGGAACGTGATGACAATCTCGACTTGAGTCGCAAGGTCCGCGGGCGTTGCGGCCACGCCCGCACCTGCGGCCGCGAGCGCTGCCGTTTTCGCGCGCGTTCGGTTCCACACGGTCACGCCGTGACCGACGTTCAGCAAGCGGCTCGCCACCGCCGCGCCCATTCGACCCGTGCCTGCGATACCGATTTTCAATGGCAGCTCCATCGTTTGTGATATGGCGTGTGCTTAAGTTGACACTTGCTACACCGTGGCGTCAAATTGGCGCGCGATAAAAATAATGAATCGCAGCACGGTCGCGGTCATATTCACAGGAGGACGGATGGGGTCGCCTGCGAGCGAGCTTCGCGATGGGATGCGCATCCACTGGGATGCCCCGATCGCGATGGATGACGGCCTCGTGTTGCGCTCCGATGTATTTTGCCCGCCCGAGCCGGGCCACTACCCCGTCCTGTTGAGCTACGGTCCCTACGCGAAAGGTCTTTCGTTCCAGGAAGGCTATCCAAGCGCATGGCAGCGCATGGTGGCGGAGCATCCGGACGTCGCATACAGATCGACCAATCAATACCAGTGTTGGGAAGTCGTCGACCCGGAAAAATGGGTGCCGGAGGGCTACGTTTGCGTGCGCGTCGATTCACGCGGCGCGGGCCGTTCGCCCGGCTATATCGACCATTTCTCTCCGCGCGAGACCCGCGACTTCTACGACTGCATCGAGTGGGCCGGCGTGCAGCCGTGGTCGAACGGCAAAGTGGGACTGAGCGGGATTTCTTACTACGGCATCAATCAGTGGCACGTGGCGTCGCTGCAACCGCCTCATCTTGCGGCGATGTGCATCTGGGAAGGCGCCGCCGACTGGTATCGCGACATGACCCACCACGGCGGAATCCTGTGCACGTTCTGGGCGAACTGGTACGACATGCAGGTGACGACGGTGCAATACGGTCGCGGCGAACGCGGTCCCAAGAGTCGCGTCACGGGCGCGCTGGTCTGCGGCGACGAGACGCTTTCGGATCGCGAGCTCTACGAGAGCCGTTGCGACTTCGGCGACGAGATCCGCGCGCATCCGCAGGACGATGACTATCACCGTGCCCGATCGATGATGTGGGACAAGATCACGGTGCCGTTTCTGTCCGCCGCGAATTGGGGTGGGCAAGGCTTGCACCCACGCGGCAATTTCGAAGGTTTTGTGCGCGCTGCATCGAAGCACAAATGGCTGGAGGCGCATGGCCTCGAGCATTGGACCCATTTCTACACCGACTACGGCGTCAAGCTGCAGAAGCGCTTCTTCGACCACTTTCTCAAAGGCCTCGACAACGGCTGGACGAAGCAGCCGCGCGTGCAATTGCAAGTACGCCACGTCGATCGCTTCGTCCTGCGGCACGAAGGCGAATGGCCGATCGCGCGGACGCAATGGACACGCTTCTACCTCGATGCCGTCGACCATCGTCTCAGTCGTGAGCCCGTGCAGTCCGAGCGAAGCATCGTCTATGACGCACTGGGCGATGGTGTGACGTTCGTCAGCGCACCGCTCGACCTCGAGACCGAGATCACCGGGCCACTCGCTGCGAAGTTGTTCGTCTCCTCGTCGACGGCCGATGCGGATATGTTCGTCGTGTTTCGCGTGTTCACGCCCGATATGCGCGAGGTCGTGTTCATGGGTGCAATCGATCCGCACACGCCGATCGCGCAAGGCTGGCTGCGCGCGTCGCACCGCAAGCTTGATCCGACACTCTCCACCGAGTACCGGCCGTATCACGCGCATGACGAGTCGCAGCCACTCAAGCCCGACGAAATAGTGCCCCTCGACATCGAGCTCTGGCCGACCTCCATCGTCGTGCCGAGCGGCCATCGGCTTGCGCTCACCGTGCGCGCCCGCGACTACGAATGGGGCAAAGCGACCGGAGCGCGCCTATCGAATTTCAAGAATGAGCTGCGCGGCTGCGGACCGTTTTTGCACGACGATCCACGCGACCGCCCCGCCGCGATATTCGGCGGCACGACCACACTTCACACCGGACCGTCATACCCATCGTACGTGCTGGTTCCGGTGATTCCGCCTAAGGGTTGATCGGTAAACATCAAGGAGCGATGTCGTGACGATGAAGCTATACGGATTCTGGCGCTCGCTCGCCACCTATCGCGTGCGCGTGGCGCTCGCGCTCAAGGGCCTGAAGGTCGAGGAGCTCTCCATCAATCTGCTGCAGGGCAAGCAGCATGACGACAACTACAGGGCCGTCAATCCGCAAAGCGTGGTTCCAGCGCTCGTCATCGACGACGGCCCGCCGCTTTTTCAATCACTCGCCATCATCGAATACCTGGAGGAAACGCACCCGGAACCGCCGCTGCTTCCACAGGATGCTCGCGGGCGGGCGCGCGTTCGCGGCCTCTCGATGATCGTCGCGTGCGATGGGCATCCGTTGATCGTGCCGCGTATCCGCACCTACCTCGAGCGCGAGATGCATGAAGACGAAGCTGCGCGCAACCGGTGGCTGCAACATTGGACATTGAAGGCCGTCGAAGCACTTGAAGCGCATCTCGCGAAGGAGCGCGAGACGGGCCGGTTCTGCCACGGCGATACGCCGACGATGGCCGACCTCTGCCTTGCATCGCAGGTCTTCGCCGCCGGTTATTTCGATACCCCATTGACCCGCGCACCCACGGTCAAGCGAATTTTCGACGAGTGCATGAAGATCGATGCCTTCGACCGCGCGCAGCCGCTGAAGCAGCCGGACGCGCCCAAGAACCCGACTCATTGACCGATCACGCAAGAGGAGAAACGCACATGGCATTCACCCGCAGAAGCTTCCTTCAGGCGGCCGGCGTCGGTATCGCAGCGTTCGGTTTTCCGGTCAGGGTGCGCGCGCAGACCGAGCCCATCCGGATTGGTCTGATGACCGTCAAGACGGGGCCTCTGGCGTCGGGTGGCATCGACATGGAGCGCGCGCTCGCGCAGTTCGTGCGTGAGCACAACAACACCCTCGGGGGCAGAAAAGTTGAGGTGTCCGTCGGCGACAGCGCAGGCGTGCCGGCGCAGGCGCGGGCCAAGCTGCAGGAGTTGGTCGAACGGAACAAGATTCAAGTGATGATCGGACCGCTCGCCGCGGCCGAGGCGCTTGCCGCCGACGATTACATCCGCTCGCAACAGCTGCCGACATTGTCGGTCGCTGCCGCAGAGGACTTGACGCAGCGCAATCCCAATCCGTGGTTCGTTCGGGGAACGTCGACATCGGCGCAGTCCGCGCATCCGCTGGCCGACTATTGCGCAAAACAGCTCAAATACAAGCGCATGGCGGTGATCGCCGACGACATCGCGTACGGCCACGAGATGTGTGCCGGTTTCCAACGCGTGTTCGAGGATTCGGGCGGCAAGATCGTGCAGAAGATGTTTCCCCCGCTCACCGTTCCGGATTACGCGACTTACCTCGCGCAAATGAAGACCAATATCGATGCCATCTTCCTGGGTTTCGCCGGTTCGAACGGCTTCCGCTGGTTCAAGCAGTTCAACGAGTACGGGCTCAAGGGCAAGATCAACGTCGTCGGTGGCATGACCGCATTTGACGAAGCGGTGTTGCGGAACATGAGCGACGAGGCATTGGGCATCATTACCTCATGCTGGTATTCGGCGGAGCTCGACAATCCGATCAACAAGAAATTCGCCGCCGCTTTCCGCAACGAATGGAAGTACGACCCGGGTTTTTACGCTGCGGCGACCTACGTCGAAGCCGCGGTGCTCGAGGCGGCGCTGGCATCGGTCAATGGCAAGATCGAAGACAAGCCGGCCTTCATGAAAGCGTTGCGAGCAACCAAGATCGATACCGCGCGCGGTCCGGTGGCGTTCGACGAATACGGCAACATCGTCGGCAACGTCTACATTCGCAAGGTCGAGCGCAAGGAAGGTCGATTGGGCAACGCGGTCATCTACACCTATCCCAACGTGAGCCAGTTCTGGACCTACGATGCGAAGGAGTTCCTGAAGAACCCCGTCTATTCGCGCGACTGGCCGCCCGCGAAGAATCTCGAATCGTAACTCGCCTCTCAAAGCGTTGCATCGGTCCGTTCGTGCAGTTCTGGATCGTCCAGTCGTTGAACAGTTTGGCCCTTGGAGGCTTGTTGTTCCTGCTCGCGACAGGATTCTCGTTGATCTTCGGGCTCATGCGCATCGCGAATCTGACGCACGGCGCGTTATTCATGCTCGGCGCGTATGTGGGCGTCACGACGCTCAAGTTCGTGCCGAATCTTTGGCTTGCCGCGCTTATCGCTGGATTGCTCGTCGCCCTGTTTGGCGGACTGCTCGAGCGGTCGATTCTCCGTCGTCTCGCGGGCAACGCGTTGGGACAGGTGCTGGTAACGCTGGGCGTGTCGTTCATCGTCGCCGACTTCTGCTTGATCGTATGGGGCGGCGATCCGATACCGATTGCTGCGCCGACTTCGCTGCAACGTCCGATCGTCGTCGGCAACATTGCGTTCCCGGCCTACCGTCTGGTGGTACTCGGCATCGCAATCATCACTGCAATCGCGCTGCATCTGCTGATGGAGCGCACGCGGCTCGGTGCGATGATTCGCGCGGGCGTCGACGACATGCAAATGGCACGCGCGGTGGGCGTCCCGGTGTCGCGGCTCTTCACCACGGTGTTTTGTCTAGGCGCCGCGCTCGCTGGCGCAGGCGGCGTGATCGCCGGACCGATCATGTCCGCGTATCCGGGACTCGATGCCGACATGCTGCCGCTCGCGCTGATTGTCGTCATCTTGGGCGGCGTCGGCAGTTTGCTTGGCGCGTTCGTCGGCAGCTTTGTCATCGCAATCATTTATACGTTCGGGTCCGCGCTGCTGCCCGATCTCGCCTATGTGATCCTGTTTCTGCCGATGATCGTCGTGATCGCGTTTCGCCCGCGAGGATTGTTCGGAAGGCGGAGCACATGAGCGCGGCGGGCGAAGCCCAGGCCCGAAGGGCGCGTCGCCGCGCGATTGCGCGCGCCCGACTCTCTACCGCTCGCACAACGCACCGGTCATGGAGGGCGCCATGAGCGCAGCGGCACGGATCGTCTTAGTTCTGGTGCTCGTCGCGTTTCCATTAATCGGCGGCGATTTCTACATCAATCTCGCCAGTCAGATTTTCATCGCAGCGCTCTTCGCGACAAGCTTGAATCTGCTCGTGGGCTACGGCGGTCTTGTGTCACTCGGTCATGCAGCCTGGATCGGGCTTGCGGCGTACACCTCGGCGTGGCTTTATCTTCACCTCGGCCTCCGCCACTGGATCACGGCGCCGCTCGCGCTAGTGAACACGACGTTGATCGCCGGTCTCTTCGGATGGATCGCGTTGCGCGCGACGGGGCTCGGCTTTCTGATGATTACGCTCGCGCTGTCGCAAGTTCTGTGGGGAACCGCATACCGTTGGGCAGCGGTCACCAACGGTGACAACGGGCTGTCCGGGCTTACGCGGCCCGCGCCTTTCGGTATCAGCCTCGATGGGCCCGCAGCTTTCTACTATTTTTCACTGACGGTTACGATCGTTGCCGTTTGGATGATGGCGCGGCTCGTCAATTCGCCTTTCGGCGCCGCGCTGCGCGGCAGCCGCGACGAATCGCGTCGCATGAGCGCGCTCGGACACAACGTGTGGCTCGTGCGCTGGCTCACGTTCGTTTACTCCGGCTTTTGGGGCGCAGTCGCCGGTCTGCTGTTCGTCTACTATCACAAGTACATCCATCCGACGGCACTGTCGCTCACGAGCTCCGCCGAAGTGCTGCTCGGCGTGATCGCCGGCGGAGCCGGGACAATCGCAGGGCCGATCGTCGGCGCGGCGATCGTCCTCATCCTCAAGAATTACGTGTCGGCGTACCTCGATCGCTGGAACATGCTGCTCGGCGCAGTGTTCGTCGTGATCGTGATTTTCATGCCGGATGGCATTGTCCCAGGAATTCGCCGCTGGTCAGCGCGGCTGCGAAAGACATGACGCCTGCACTGCAGATCACCGGCTTGCGAAAGGCATTCGGGGGCTTGCCCGCGATGAACGGCGTCTCGCTGGAGGTGCTGCAGGGCGAGCGACGATTGATCATCGGTCCCAACGGCGCGGGCAAGACGACGCTCTTCAACCTGATCACGGGCGACTTGGCACCCGATGCCGGTGCGATCCGTCTGTTCGGCGAAGAAGTCTCCCATCTCAAATGCCACCAGCGTGCACATCGCGGTGTCGCCCGAACGTATCAGATCATCACGCTGTTCCCGAAGGACACGCTCGAACACAATATCGTGCTCGCGCTGCTTGGAATGTCGAGCGTGCGCTGGAATGCATTCCGACCACTGGCAGTCGAGACCAGTCTGTGCGAAGAGGCGCGTCGCGTGCTCGGATTGGTCGGGCTCGAGCGAAGCGCGACGCGAATGATCGGTGAAGTCGCGTACGGCGAGAAGCGCCGCGTCGAGATTGCGATGGCACTCGCGCAAAAACCGAAGCTGCTGCTGCTCGACGAGCCGCTTGCCGGACTCTCGCTCGAGGAACGGGTCGCGGTGAAGGCATTAATTGCCGCGATTCCGCGCGATGTGACCGTGGTGATGATCGAGCACGACATGGATACGGCGCTCGATCTGGCAGAGCGCATAACCGTGCTCCATTACGGTAGCGTGATCGTGGAAGGAACGCGCAGCGAAGTCGTGACCGATCCGAAGACACACGAGGTATACCTTGGTGCGTGAAAGCGTTGGATCTGCGACCGCGGCGTTGTCGCTCTCAGGCATTGACGCGTTTTACGCCGACAGCCACGTCTTGCACGCGGTGTCGTTTACGCTGAACACCGGCCGCGTGCTCGCGCTGCTGGGTCGCAACGGCGCCGGCAAGACCACCTGCATGAACGCCGTCATCGGTTTTCTTCCTCCGCGCGACGGCGAGATCCGATTGTTCGGCGAAACGATCTCGCGACTGTCTCCGGAAGCGATCTCGCACAAAGGCATCGGTCTCGTGCCGCAGGGGCGGCGCGTTTTCCCGACGCTGACCGTGCGCGAGAATTTGATCGTGGCACGACAGTCACGCGCGGGTGCCAACGGGCACTGGACAATCGAGCGCGTCCTCGAGCTCTTTCCGTCGTTGCGCGAGCGCCAGCAGCAACACGCCGGCTCGCTCTCGGGGGGAGAACAGCAGATGCTCGCCATTGGACGCGCACTGATGGGCAATCCCCGCGTATTGCTGCTGGACGAGCCCTCGGAGGGGCTGGCGCCGCGCATCGTCGCCGAAGTGGGCCACACCATCGCGCGTCTGAAGCAGGAGGGCCAGTCGATCGTGCTGGTCGAGCAGAACGTCAAGCTCGCGCTTGGCCTCGCCGACGACGTCGTCATGCTGAACACGGGGCGCGTCGTGTTCACCGGGAGCGCCGCCGAAGTGCGCGACGATTCCGCGCTGATCACTCACCACCTCGGTGTGTTTTAGCGATGTTTCTGAAAAGCAAGAGACCATAGCCATGATGTTCACGTGCTCGCGCCACGCCGCTGCAAGCCGCGCGCGTCCCGCGACGTCGACCAAGGTCATCCGCCGTCGTAGTGGCAAGAGCCTGCGCATCGATATCCATTGCCACTATTTCAATCAAGCAGTGGCCGCGAAGGTCGCCCATCTGAATCCGGCGCAGTACGAGCCATCCGTCACGTATGCGAATGCATTGACGCGCGAAGTCAACGTCAAGCAGATCCGCGACAGGTTGCCCAAACTGTCGACGATAGAGACGCGCCTGAAAGACATGGATCGCATGGGCATCAACGTGCAGGCCGTGTCGCCCGCGCCGAACCAGTGCTACTACTGGACCGAACCGGAGCTCGGCCTAGAACTGTCGCGCATGGTGAATGACCGGCTCGCAGAGATCGTCGCAACCTGGCCCACGCGTTTCGTCGCGTTGGGAACGGTGCCGCTGCAGCATGTCGATCTTGCGGTTACCGAGCTCGAGCGCTGCGTGAAAACGCTCGGCCTGCGTGGTGTGGAAATCAATCCCAGCGTCAATGGCATGGATCTCACCGACCCGCGACTGAATATGGAGAAGTTCTTCGCCAAGGCGCAGGCGCTCGACGTCGTCATGTTCATGCATCCGATCGGTTTCACGCAGGGGGACCGGCTGATCGATCACTACTTCAACAACGTGATCGGCAATCCGCTGGAGACGACAGTCGCAGCGAGCCATCTGATTTTCGATGGCGTGATGCAACGACATCCGAAGCTCAAAATCGTGTTACCGCATGCCGGCGGTTACCTCGCGCACTACTGGGCGCGCATGGATCACGGCTATCGCGCGCGCTCCGATTGCCGCACGGTGCTCAAGCGGCCGCCGTCCAGCTACCTCGCGAAAATGTATTTCGACACCATCACGTTCGACGCCGAGATGCTGCGCCATATGATCAAGAAGTACGGGGCCGGGCACGTGCTGCTCGGCAGCGACTATCCCTACGACATGGGCGAAGAGAATCCGCTTGGTTTGATCGAAAGCGTCCGCGGGCTCAAGCGCGACGAGCGGGCCATGATCGAAGGCGGCAATGCGGCGCGCCTGCTGAAAATCAAGCCGCTGCCAAAGGACAAATCATGATCCGTTCGCTTCGTGTGTTGTTCGCGAGTTTGTCGGTCGGGTTGTTGCTCGCAACGACGGCTCACGCGCAGGGGAAATGGACCAAGCTCGCGCCGTTCCCGGAGCCCGCTGAAGAGTTGCTCGGTGCGGCAGCAAACGGAAAGATGTATGTGTTTTGCGGTCTCGCGCCAGGGTGGAAGCCGATCGGAATGGTCTACGAATACGATACGGCCACCGACAAGTGGACGAAGAAGAACCCGATGCCCTTGTTGTCGCACCACGTTGCCTTCACCGAATACCACGGGAAGATCTACGCGTTCGGAGGCTTCGTGCTGCCGGCAGCGGGTCCTGCGGCATGGGTGCCGGTGGACAACGCGTGGGAATACGATCCGGCCGCCGACACTTGGAAGGCGCTCGCGCCCATGCCGACGAAGCGCGGCTCACCGATTGCGGCGACGGTAGGCAACAAGATCTACGTCATCGGCGGCGCAACGATACCGCCCGGCTCCAAGGAAGCCGCCGTGCATCCGGCACGCCCGCACGTGTCGGTGGGAACCGTCGAAGAATACGATCCGGCGACCAACACGTGGCTCGCGCGAGCCTCGATGCCGACACCGCGCAATCACGCGACCGCCGGAGCGGTGAACGGGAAGATCTACGTGATTGGCGGACGCGTCGGCGCCGCGTTCATCACCGCGGGCAGCAGCAACGTCGACGTCGTCGAGGAATATGACCCGGCGACCGACGCCTGGGGCAGTGCACGCGCGCGGATGCCGTCGGCGCGCAGCGCGATAGCGTCCGGCGTCTACGGCGGGCGCATCTACGTCACGGGTGGCGAAGGTCAGGACAGTCAGAGGATGTACACGTTTCGCGCACTGGAAGCCTATGACCCTGCGAACAATCGATGGAGCGTATTGCCCTCGATGCCGGTATCGCGTCACGGATTGGCAGGGGGCGTCGTTGGCAAGCGCCTGCACATGGTGAGCGGCGACGTGCAGTCGGCGCAGACCGGGGTGGAGGTGCACACCGACTCGCACGACGCATTCGAATTCGATTAAGCGATGCCCAGTCTTCTCGTCGGCGTCGACATCGGTGGCACGTTCACCGATTGCGTGGTCCTCGACCGCGATGGGACGATCACCGCGACCAAATCGACGTCGACGCCCGATAATTTCGCCGAAGGCATGCTGGCGACAATGCGCATGGCGGCAGAGCGCCTGGGACTGTCGTTCGAGCAGTTCTGCCGCGACGTCGCGGTGCTCACGCACGGAACCACGGTCGGCACGAACGCGCTCATTCAAAGAAAGGGTGCCCGGGTCGGCTTGATCACCACACGCGGTCACGAAGACGCGATCCACATCATGCGCGGTTCGCGCGGCGTGACCTCCCGCGATATCCGCAAGGTCGTGCATTTTCCCGAAAGCCAGAAGCCGGTGCCGATCGTACCGAAGCGTTTGATCGAAGGCGTGTCGGAGCGCGTCGACTGCTTCGGTGAGGTGGTCGTGCCGCTCAACGAAACCGAAGCCCTGGACGCAATCCGTCGCCTCGTCGCGCAGAACGTCGAGGCAATTGCGGTCTGCTTCCTCTGGTCATTCAAGCATTCGCAGCACGAATTGCGCGTGAAGGAAATGATCCGCGACTTGGCACCGCACGTGTTCGCGTCCTGTTCGGTCGACATCGCGCCCAAGTGGGGGGAGTACGAACGCATGACGGCGACTGCGCTCAATGCGTACATCGGTCCGGTGATGGCGAAGTACCTCGCGAACCTCGACCGGCAGCTCAAGGCGTCGGGTTACGCGCAACCGCTGCAGATCACGCAATGTGCAGGCGGCTCGATCTCGGTGGACGACGCGATGGAGTCGCCGCTGCTCACGCTCGATTCCGGACCAGTGTCGGGTGTCACGGCGTCGCTTTATCTCGGTCGATTAATGGACTGCGCGAACATCATCACCACGGATATGGGCGGAACGTCGTTCGATGTCGGTATCATCGCCGGCGGACAGCCTGCGTATTCGTTCGTCTCCAACGTGGCGCAGTACGAATACTTCCTGCCCAAGGTCGACATCCATGCGATCGGCTCGGGGGGCGGCTCGCTCGCGCGCGTCGACAAAGTTTCCAGAACGCTAAGTGTCGGTCCGGAGTCGGCGGGCGCCGATCCCGGACCGGTGTGCTATGGAAAAGGAGGCACGGCAGCCACGGTGACCGACGCCGATGTCGTGCTCGGCACCATCAACCCGGACAATTTTCTGGGCGGTCGCATCAAGCTCGATCGAGCCAAAGCCATCGAAGCGGTGCAGCGCATTGCCGATCCACTCAAGCTTACGCTGATGGAGGCGGCTGCGGGCATCGCCAGGATCGCCGAGTTCAAGATGGCAGACATCATTCGCAAGATGACCGTCGAAAAGGGGCTTGATCCGCGGGACTTTGTGCTGTTTGCGTTCGGCGGTGCGGGCCCGGCGCACGCGGGCGTGTTTGCCCACGAGCTCGGCGTGCAGAAACTGGTGATCCCGCAAAAGGCAATCGCTTCCACGTGGTGCGCGTTCGGCGCCGCCGCCGCCGACATCCTGCACGTCTATGAGCAGGTGGATATCCAGCCGACGCCTTTCGATGTTGCGCGCGTTAATGGCATGCTCGATACGCTGGAGAAAAAGGCGAAGGCGCAGATGGACCGCGACGGCATTGCGAACTCGCGCCGGCGCTTCCAGTTCTCGCTCGACATGCGACACCGCGGACAGATCAACGAGGTCGAGGTCATGCTGCCGGAGAAGCGCTTGAAGAGCGCGATCGCCTTCGCGCTGCGCAACCGTTTCTACGCCCGCTACGAACAGCTCTACGGACGCGGCTCGTCGTATGGCGAAGCGCGTTTAGAAATCGTGACGCTGCGCCTGCGTGCAACCGCCGCAACGCCGCATCCCAAACTTTCTCGGGCCAAGAGACTCAACACGAAGATCGCCGTCAAGGCAGGATTAGGCAAGCGGGATATTTATTGGGCTGACCTCAAGAAGACCGCGCGAACGCCGATCTATGACGGCGCCCTTCTCGTGCCCGGCAATCGCGTCGTCGGTCCCGCGGTGATCGAGACCACCGACACGACCGTCGTCGTGCATCCGCGCCGTTCGCTCAAGGTCGATGCGTTCGGCAATTTCGAAATCCATTTTTAGCGCAACGAATCGGAGACCACGCGATGCCCAAGGTGAGCGAAACGAAAGGCACCGCCTTCGATGGCAGGAAAACGGGCTACGTACCGCCCAAGAAGCTCTCGATCTCGCGCAAGCTCAAACTGCAGAGCAAGCACATCAAGAACCTTGATCCGATCACCTACGAAGTCGTCCGGCATGCGCTGTGGCACGTCAACGAAGAACACGGCGCGACGATCCAGCGCCTTTCGGGTTCGCCAGTGGCCATGTACGCGCTCGACCTCAATCCGTCGATCCTCACCGAGGATGGCGAGTTCGTGTACTTCGGACCGTACATGCAATACATGTCGGGCGTCACCGACACGCAGGTGAAATGGGTGCTCGAGTACCGCAGCGACAATCCCGGCATCTGCGACGGCGATATGTTTCTGGCGAATGACCCATGGGTCGGCGCCGCGCA
>VBCG01000219.1 GCA_005881895.1 Betaproteobacteria bacterium | reverse complement strand
ATGCAGATTGACCTTTTCGATCGCACGCCGCACATGGCCGCCGAGATCGCCGTCCATCGCGGCCCACACGGTGTCGTAGTCCTTGAAGGCGAATGCGACGCCGTTGATTCCCGCTGACGGCACCAGCGTCTGCAGGTTCGTGCCCGCGGTGGACATGAAGTCGACGGCGCCGGAGCGCGTTTGCGAGATCATGTCGGGCTCGCTGCCGAGCTGGCTCGCCGGATAGACTTGCAGGTCGACGCGGCCGCCGGTGTCCTTGCGAATCGCGTCGGCCGCTTCCTTGATACGCACCGCGCCGGGATGGTCGGCGGGAAATGCGGTGCCGTACTTGAGCTTGATTTCGGCAGTCTGTGCGAATACGTAACGCACAGGTGTGGTCGCGGCCAACGCCGTCGCAGCGATTGTTAGGCCAAACTCTCGACGAGTGATGTTCATCTGGATCTCCTCGGGATTGCGTTACGTTGGTTGTTGGCGAGCGAGGCTGCCGTCGATGAAAGCGCGCGACAACAGCGCACCGACACCACCGCTGCGCAGCGCTGCGAGGTGCTTCGATAGACGCGCGATGAACGCATCGGGCCAGGGCGCTTCGCCGAACACGCTCCTATGCCCCAATGCCGCGCGGGCTACGTCGTTCGTATTTTGTTCAGCGCGCATCCGCGCGCCAAGCGTGGCGGCGCCCGGATCGCTTATCACGAGTGCCGATCCGTTGTCGCTGCGTTGCGTCAGCAGGTAGTGCAGCCACGCCGCCAGCGCGCGCTCGACGTGCGGCAGATCGCCGCCGGCGTCAACAGTCGCCCGCAATGCAGGCAGCCAGCGCACGGGTACTTTTTGCGTGCCGTCCATCGCGATCTGCTGCGTGCGGTGCGCGAGCGACGGATTTTCGAACCGGCGCAGCA
The DNA here is from genome assembly GCA_005881895.1 of Betaproteobacteria bacterium. Taxonomy (GTDB): domain Bacteria; phylum Pseudomonadota; class Gammaproteobacteria; order Burkholderiales; family Casimicrobiaceae; genus VBCG01. The sequence continues at coordinate 1,954 of VBCG01000219.1, read as the reverse complement.
ATTGATCGCAGTACGCGAGTACGTCGTAGTCCGCGGGGGCTGCGAGCGTCGAGCGCAGATCCTCGGTCATCAGCCGGCGCGCAAACGGTCCGACCAGCGGATCGCGCATTGCATCGGACACCGTCTCCAGATCGCGCAGTTGGCCGAGATAAGCGATCGCGGAGTGCGTACCGTTCAGCAGCCGTAGCTTCATCGCCTGATAGGGGCGGACGTCGTTCACGAACAAGGCGCCACCGCGTTCCCACGCGGGACGCGCGCCCGCGAAACGATTTTCGATCACCCACTGCGTAAACGGCTCGCACACGATCGCAGCTTCGTCGCGCACGCCCAGACGCTCCTCGGCCCAATCGAGCGATTCGGAGGTGGCCGCCGGCACGATTCGGTCGACCATGCTGCTCGGGAACGCGATCATGCTCTCGATACGCCGCTCCGTGGCGGTGTCGACGAGACGGGCGAACTGCAACACCAGTTTGCGCAGCGTGTCACCGTTGCTCGCCATGTTGTCGCAGCAAAGGATAGTCAGCTTTGCTGCGGGAGCGCGGCGGCGGATGCCGGCGAACAGCACGCCGATCGTGCTCGACGGCGATTCGGGATGGGCAACGTCGTGCTGGATGCTTTTGTCGGCGACGTCGAGGTCCCCGGTGGCCGGATTGATGCAATAGCCTTTCTCCGTCACCGTGCTGGTCACTACTTGTGTTTGCGGGTCGGCGATTGCTTCGAGCACTTCGTCGAGCTGCGACGGTGCGTGCAGCGCAGCGTGCAGCGCGCCGACGAGACGGGCACTCACCTGTTCGCCGTCGCGCTCGAGCACGCAGTAGAGGAGATCCTGTGGAATCAGGGCATCTGCCACCGATTTGCTGCGCAGACTCACCCCCGCTATGCCCCAGCGGTGGTCTCCTTCGGCCATCGCCGCGTCGGTGTACAGCGCTTGGTGCGCGCGATGGAAAGCGCCGAGTCCGAGATGAACGATTCCTCGGCGCAGGCCGCTACGTTCGTACGCCGGCGTTGCCACGAATGACGGCAGCGATGCCGAGACCCGTTCGGAAAGACGTGTCATCCGGGGCCTGCCGCTGTGCGGGAGGCGTGGTTGCACCTGGCGTTCGTGGCAACCGATCCTTTGCCGTCGCGAAGTGCAGCCGCAAGCGCAAAATGAAGCGCAGGAACGTGATCGCGTTGCATGCGAACGCCGTTACGCGTGCGGTGTATCAATTTGCAACGCGCGGCGGGAGCGGCTATCCGTGGAGTCGCACGCGCCGCGTACACAGGAAGCATAGCGAATGCGCGTCAGTGCAACCATGCCTCAGGCCCCTCCAGACACGCTGCATTTTGGAAATTGTTGACAACCACGCTACCATGGTAGCAACATGGAACGCAAGCCCCGGCACCAACGCAAGAAGGGCGACGAGCCGCGACACGGAACTGACCGCCGCGAGCTGACGCAACGGCCGCAAACGGGTGCGAATAGTTCCGCTGTCGATCCGAGTGCAGCTCTCGGCCAGGAGGCGACGCTTGCATCGGCGCTACAGACCTTTCGGCTCGACCGCCACGGCTCATATACCGCGCAGGTCGAGACTGCGTTGCGGGAGGCGATCGTGCGCGGACGCTTGTCGCCCGGCACGAGTTTGTCCGAGGCGGGGATCTCCGCCGCGCTCGGTATCAGCCGCACGCCTGTGCGCGAAGCGCTGGCACTTCTTGCCGATGAGCAGCTCGTCGTCGTCTATCCACAAGTCAAGACGCTCGTCGCGCCCGTGCGGCGCTCGCTGATCGACGAAGGCCGATTCGTGCGCAGCACGCTCGAATGTGCCAACCACGCCGAGCTCGTGACGATAATCACGCAGTCGCAGATCGAAAGCCTGGCGGCGCTGATCGCGGCGCAGCGCAATGCGGCCGCCGCCGGCGATGTCGAGGCGTTCTTCAAGCTCGATGAAGCCATGCATCGCTCGATGTTCGAGTT
>VBCG01000132.1 GCA_005881895.1 Betaproteobacteria bacterium | reverse complement strand
CGCCGACGCTGCTATCGCCTTTGGTGATCTTCACCGCCTCGGGTTTCCAGAGGCTGAATGCGTTGACCGGCGCGGCCGCCCAGCTCCGGCACGACGAGCAATGACAGAAACCCGCCGCGACCGGCTCGCCGGTGACGGCGAGCTCAACGGCGCCGCAGAAACAGCTTCCCTTGTGATTCTGGTTCATCGTGTCTCCTTCGTGAGTATGCCTATTTCAATTGCGCGGATCTGAATAATGGACGCTCCGATGCGCACGTCAACTGTGGATTCGGCTTTTGTTGCAGCCTTTGCTGCCGCCAGTGTGTATGGATCGACGCTGACGAATTCGAGTTTCGCGGGCAGCACGACCAACGCGGCCAGCGTGATCGCGGCCATGGCGACCGCCGTCATTCCCAAAGCGGCGCGTGGTGTCGACGGTTTGTAGCCATTCATGTTCCGATCCTTAGCCGTTTACTTGTAGCAGCGATGTCGCGCGATCATTTGAAGTCTAGTGGGCAGGTGCAGTAAGGAAACTTCACCGGGAGGCCATTTTCGTTTCGTTTGTTTCATGCGCCCCCGGCACGCGCTTAATCGATCGCGAACCGATCTCGGTCGGGCGTGGGCGATGACGATCTGACGATGGCTGCCAGATCGAATCTGGGTTACGACAATGGAGCGGAAGAGATATTGAAACGATCGTAGCGAGAACTACGAGAGAGGCACTCAACCGGGTGGCGCTACCTCGCCATTCATAGCCACCTCGGAGACGACGCGACGAACTTCGCTCGGCAGGAACGGTTTCTCAATCACCGGACGGCCGCTCTCGGAGACAAATTCGCGCAATGCGGAGGCCAGCGTGTCGCCGGTCACAAAGACGATGCGCCCGGCTTGCCCGGGCCAGCGCTGTTCGATCGCTTCGTAGAGGACGCGCCCGTCCAGATCGGGCATGCGGATATCGGTGAGGATCACATCGTAGTGTTCGACGGCCATCCGCTCCAACGCCTCGCGCCCGGAGCTGGCGGTCACCACTCGATGCCGAGCGCCGGTCAAGATCTCGGCCAACGCGTCGCGAATCTCCACCTCGTCATCGACGATGAGTATCGTATGCTGGCTCGCGCTCGGCCTCGAAGTCGGCCCGGAATCGGCGATCGCCGCCCCAACCGCGCCGACGGGTAGCGTAATGGTAAACACCGCGCCTCCCTCGCTTGGACAATCGACCGTGAGCGTACCGCCATGGGCCTCGACGATGCCAAGGCTCACCGCCAATCCAACGCCCGTTCCGATCCCTGTGGGCTTGGTGGTGAAATATGGCTCGAATACTCGCGCGCGAAGATGTGCGGGAATGCCGGGTCCGTTGTCTGCGACCGTTATACAGACCAGGTCAGCGAGGAAGTCGAAGCAGCTGGTCACACGTATCCGGCGCGGTGCAGGCTGGTCCTGCAGAGACTGTTGCGCATTGATGATCAAGTTGAGCAACACTTGATGGAGCTGGTCGGCGTCGGCGAGGATGAGCGGAATATTTTTGGCAAGATCGAGCGCCACTTCGATGCTGCTCGTGCGCAGGGCATAACTGGTAATGTCGAGCGCTGCCGTCGCGACCTCGTCTATCGCCACTGGACCGCGTGTCGGCTGCTGCTGCCGAGCCATGGCAAGAAAGGTTCGCACAATGCGCGCACACCGCTCGGCGGCGGTGCGGATCTTCAGTGCCGCGGCCTGGGTCGCCGAATCGCCTTGCTCCTCGAGCAATACCGCCCGCGCCACAACGACGGAAAGCGGATTGTTGAGCTCGTGGGCGACACCGGCCAGCAGCGAACCAAGTGCGGCAAGTTTTTCGCGTTGATGTAACGATTCCCGCTGTCGCGTCAGCTCTTCCGCTGAGCGCTTCTTTTCGGTGATGTCGCGGGCAATGGTCAGCACATGCGGCTTTCCTTGATACTGCATCGGGATCCCGTGCACCTCGAGTTCCAATGCGGAGCCGTCCTTGCGGCGCTCGGTCATCTCCGAGTGAAGCGATTCACCGGCGGCGACCGCTTGGAGGAACTCGGGGCAATACGACGGACCAATGCGACTCTCGGGCGGCACTGCGGACGACTCGCCGTCGCTGTAGCCATACATCCGCCACAGCGCAGGATTGGTATCGACGATCTTGCCCGCAGCATTCCACAGCGCCAGCCCATCGATCGATGCATTGAACATCGAGCGATACTGTTCTTCGCTCGCGCATAGCGCCTCTTCGGCAACTTTGCGGCCGTTGATGTCGCGGGCGAGCGCGAGTATTCGGTCTACCCCGCCGATGGTGACGCGCTTGATGAACACCTCATGCCAGCGCAAAACACCATCTTTGCTTCTACCGTGCCATTCGATGCGCAACTCCTCCCCTGCGGCCGCACGCGCGATCAGCGCCATCGCGTCTTGCTGCCTATAGGGTTGCTCGCCGGTACCGAGCGAGCCGATATCGAGCTGTCTAAACTCCTCGCGGGTGTAACCAAAAGAGGTACAGGCTTTGGGATTGACATCCACGATGGCCCCGGTTTCGATGTGGTGCACGAAGATGGCATCCTCTGCGGCGTCAAAAATTGCCCGGTAGCTGGCCTCCGACACCCGCAAGGCCTCATCGGAGCGCTTGCGCTCGGTAATGTCGGTGGAAATACCGCAGACGGCATACGCCACACCGTTGGCATCGTGCAACGGGAACTTGATCGAGATGTAGGTATGCAGGCCATCGTCCAGCAGCGCGGTTTCCTCGAACTCCATTGGCGCGTTGTGCTGCAGTACGAGCAGATCGTTGGTCCGAAACGCCTGCGCGATATTTTCAGGAAGACACTCGCGGTCGGTCTTGCTGACCACCTCTGCCTGGCGAAAATGGAAGAGACGCTCCCACTGCCGGTTGACGAACAGGAACCGGCCTTCCGTGTCCTTGACCGAGACCACGGCCGTCGCGTTGTTGAGGATCTGCTGGAGCCGCGCTTCGCTATTCTCGAGCTCCCGTTGCACGCGTGCCCGCTCAGCGATGTCCCCGCGTAGCCGCGTTTGCGTTTCGGCGACCTCGAGTGCCATGCCATCGAAGGCGCGGCTCAGCCGCCCGAGTTCATCCGTCCCTTTCAGATCGCTGCGGGCCGTGAGATTTCCCGCGGCGAGTTCCTCGGCGGCGTGCACCAGTCGCGCGGTGCGCCGAGTCAGGAGGAAGTGAAACACCAACCACATGCCCAGGGCCAGCGCGGTCACCCACCCAGCCCAGTAGAGCGATTGTTGAAGGACCTGTGCGCGAGCTTCCGCCTTGTATCGTTTGAGATCGTAGGCGAGGAACACGCTGCCGGTTCGGGAGGGACGCAGCTCCTCCCGTTCACCGCCCATGAGAATGCCGGCGTGACCGAGCAATTCGTCGCCATTCGAGGCGACCGTCATTCCCGCGCGACGTTCGCGAATGGCCTCCGCTGCTTGCTTGAGATCGAATTGCGGCAACACGTCCGTTATTTGCCGCCCCAGCCAAGCGTGTCGCGTCGCGGTGGTGACAACGTTCCGGTCATCCGTCAGCGCGGCGAGCGTGACGTCGTGGTTGTGCGCCTGCACCGCGATCTCGTGTTGCGCACCCTCCAGATCGCCCTTGAGCAACAGATACTCGAGCGTACTTTGCAAGCGAGACATCTCCTGTGCCAACCGTTTGCGGCCATCTTCCTCCGCCGCACGCTCGGCCTGAGGCACGTGATAGAGAAGGTTCACCGTGGAAAGCGTCGCGGCGAAGCCCAGCAGAATGAGCGGGACGGTGAACTTCAGCGACGCTGGAATGCGGATGTTCATTGGACCCCCACGCTTGCGGCTGTGGCCGCTGCGCTGCCCCCTGAGGGGGAGTAATTCGCACCTTGGAACGGCCCTGCGGTGCTCATCTCATCTTTGCAGGTCAACGAGCGGTCCCGGCGCGAGCACGCCTTCGATGTCGAGTCCGCGCCGCAGCAGCTTCGCGTCCACCATCAACGACATGAGCCGGCGTCCCGTTACCGCCAACTCCGGGGTGACTCCGCCGAGCATCCGAAGGTTTTCCTCGCGCGACGGAACATGGAGGCCCTGCTGTGCCTCGAGGAACTGCTCTCCGGTCGTCTGTTGACGAATGCCCATCCGACGCGCCGCATCCTTGGGCTCGCTCTTCATGTAATCGATCGCATCGAACCAACCGGCAAGCAGCGCCTGTATTGCCCTGGGGTGCCTTTCGAAGACGGTGGCACGCACCGCCAGGAGATCGACGATCTCACCGGGAATCTGCGTGCTGTCGAATAGCGTGCTCGCGCCCGCTCGTAGGAACTGGGCGCGATACGGGTCAAACGTGACGGCGCCATCCACCTGACCTTTCTCGAATGCGCTTGGTTGCTCATTCGATTCCAGGTGCACGACGTTGACATCGCCCGCCTGCATGCCATTGACCGCCAGAGCCCGGCTCAACACGAAAGCGCCGAGCGCGCTGCTTTCCACGGCGACCGATTTGCCTTTGAGGTCACGCATCGTCCGCATGCCCCGACGACCGACGACCACATCGGCGCCGTGGGACACGTCCACGACCAAGATGATCCGCGGCTGGAAACCATCCGCGGCGAGTCCGAACAATTCATCGAGGCTGATCACCATGCCGTCGATCGCCTGATTGCGAAACGCGCGAAGGACTTCGCTCGCGGAGGGATATTCCACCAGCTGCACTGCTGCAGGGTCCAGGCGGCCCAGCTCGCGCGCCAGGTAAAGCGGTTCGCTCCCTATCCATACGTTGGTACCAATGCGAAGCGCCGTTTCCGGTTCGCGCATGCACCCGGCCAGCGAGAGCACAAGCGCGACGCAGGCGAAAGCACAAAGATGTTTTTTCGTGTGCAGATACGCGTTCATTTTATTTTCACCGTCCATCGGGTACGAAGATGTAGCCCTCGTTGCGAATGGTTCGGATGAACCTCGGATGCTCGGGATCGGGTTCGATCTTCTTGCGCAACCGCATGATGCGCAGGTCGACGCTGCGGTCGAAGGGATCCCAGTCTCGTTGCTGGTTGAGATTCAGTATGCGTTCGCGCGAGAGCGCTCGATTGGGGTGTTCTGCAAGCGCCTTCAGCAGATCAAACTCGAGTGGGGACATCGCCACTTCGCCCCCCTTCTCATCGGTAAGCCGGTGTCCGGCGATATCGAGCACGCAGCGTCCGATGCGCACGCGCGCGGCGCCAAGATCGGCACGACCCGCAGCCGACGTTCGACGCAGCACGCTCTTGACACGGGCGGCCAACTCGCGCGGATCGAAGGGTTTGGGGACGTAGTCGTCGGCACCGATCTCGAGGCCCACGATCCGATCCACCACCGTGGCAGCCGAAGTCAGCATGATGATCGCGATTTTCGCGTACCGCTCGCGCAAGTGCCGCGCGAGGCTCAAGCCATCCTCGCCCGGCATGTGGATGTCCACCAGCGCCAAGTCGATCGGGTGCTGAGCGGTCATCGCTTTCGCGGCGGTGGCGCTTTCCGCGCCGATGACCGCGTAGCCGTGAGCAACGAAGTATTCCTGCAACACTTCGCGTACGTCCGGCTCGTCATCGACAACCAGGATTGTGGCTTTGGGGCTCACAGACGGTTCCACTTTTCGGACTCCTTTCGTCGGGCGAACACTCGCACCCGTGAGCGAATGGAGCCATAGATCGTACAGCTACGGCGAGAGGATAAATCCACTTGCAATCGATTCGACGCGTGCCGGGGGCGTGTGAAACAAACGAAACAAAATTAGCCTCCGCCTGAAGTCGCGCTGCCGCACTTGCTCAATAGACTTCACCGTGCTCCCTACTTCCTGGAGATAAAGGTGCAACAGCGCGACGTAATCGGCATTGGCAGCAATCGGCAGCCTTCCAATCTGCGAACCCTTCGGCAACCAAAGAGGTCACGCCCGACAACGAATAATGCCGGCGATGACGCAGGCATTCCGCGCATTCGATCACCGATCGCGGCGGGGATGGTCCTGCTCGGAATCTACATCGCAATGTATCTGGCTGTCGCGGGCGTCATCCACGTTCTGACCTTGCCGGATGCCGCTGCCTTGGCATCGGAACGCTCGACGGTCCCCGCGTCGACGGCCGCGGCGTCGAACCAAACGGCCGGCGCGGACGATTCGCCTTCCCGCCGCAACGCCGAGGCGGCAACAGACGGCTATCCGATTCGCAACCGTGAATAACGAAATCGATCGACTCCCATGCGCTGGCTATTCGTTCGCCCACTTGAAGACGTTGCATCGTTCATGCAGCCGACCGGTCGCGAGATGTATCAAGTGATTCGCGCCCGCCGCTCATTCACGCTGCGCAAGATCATCTTCGCGGCAATTCAGGCAGCGCGTGAAATCGTGCGCCGAGCGCACGCGCGCCATCGGCAACGTCAGGAGGCGAAGGCTGTCCACGACACTCTTTGGGATCTCGATGACCGCACGCTGCGCGACCTCGGCTTCGACCGCAGCGAAATAACGTCGGTCGCCGCAGAAGTCACTGGGGCGGCGGAGCGCACGCGCGTGCGCGCTCTTTTGATGTCGCACACCCTTCCGTAGCAAGCCCCATCCACATTACTGGGATTAGAGCCATGCCCCAAATCATATCCGATTCCTCGTTTGACGCGCCTGACATCGATTTCGCCGCGGTGAAGAACCGCCAGCAAGCCGCCTGGTCCGCAGGCAACTACGCCGTCGTGGGCACCACTTTGCAGATCGTCGGTGAGGACCTGTGCGAAGCGCTCGATCTGCGCGCCGGCGCGCGCGTGCTCGATGTCGCCGCCGGCAACGGTAACGCCACACTTGCGGCCGCGCGCCGCTGGTGCGACGTAACGTCCACCGACTATGTGCCGTCGCTGCTCGAGTCAGGGCGAACGCGCGCGCGGGCCGAAGGTCACAGAATCCAGTTCGAGCAAGCCGACGCCGAGAATCTGCCGTTCCCGGATACGTCGTTCGACGTGGTGATGTCCACCTTTGGCGTAATGTTCACGCCGAACCAGCACAAGGCCGCGAGCGAGCTCGCGCGCGTCTGCAGGCCCGGCGGCAAAATCGGTCTGGCGAACTGGACCCCGGAGAGCTTCATCGGACAACTGTTCAAGACGATCGGCAAGTACATCGCACCCGCACTGGGCGTCAAATCACCGGCACTATGGGGCACGAAAGCAAGGCTCGATGAGCTCTTCGGCAAAACAGCCAAGGAGATCCGCACAACCCGGCGCGAGTTCGTTTTCCGCTACCACTCGCCGACGCATTGGCTCGAGGTGTTCCGCACTTATTACGGTCCGATGAATAAGACTTTCGGCGCGCTCGAAGCCGAAAAGCAGTCTGCCTTCACCCGCGAGTTGCTGGCCCTCATGGAGAGCCGCAACCGCTCGGGCGATCGCACGCTGGTGCTGCCAAGCGAGTACCTCGAAGTCGTGATCGAGCGGAAGTGATGAAGTCCCGCGGTCACCGGGCGCGCGATTTTGCACGTCGCTTCGCGGACGCCGGATGCAACGTCTTGCGTGACAGCTCCAACTCGTCGTGCAGCCATTGGCGAAGCGACACGAGAGGCGGCCACTCGCGCAGGCTCGGCGGGTAGGCGAGGTGGTAGGGATGCGCGTGCTCGTGGGCAATCGAAAGGTCCGATAGTCGAACGAGGCGTCCGTCAAACAGTGCATCGGCTGCCAGCAATTCGCGGCCGATAGCCAACCCCAGGTTTTGCTCTGCGGCCTGCAGCATCAGGCCGGCGTCGTTGAAGATTGCCACCGGATTCACCTGTGTTCGCACGCCGGCCGCCGCAAACCAGCGCTCCCATAACTCGACATCGCCGAGTAGCGGCTCGCGCGCAAGTGCCTCGGGCTGCGCACCTAGCAGTCTCCTCGCCATGGACGGTGAGCCCACCACGATGAATGGCATCGGCGTGTCGAACAGAAGTTCCGACTCCAACATCGCCCATGGGCCTCGGCCCTGACGGACGGCAGCGTGGAAGCCTTCGCGTTGCAGATCCACCAACTGGTGCGATGCATCGATCTCCAGCGCGAGGGCTGGATGTCGATCGCGCCAGCGTCCCATGCGCGGCAACAACCAGCGCTGCGCAAATGAAGGCAGGCACGTCACGCGGAGGCGCTGTGCAGCGCCGCTCGCCGCCGCAGCGGCGGCCTGTACGCCATCGTCGAGCTGAATGAGCGCGCTTTGTACGCTGCGCAAGAGAGCCTCGCCCGCAGGATTGAGCACGACGCGTCGCCCGCGTCGCTCGAACAAGTCGAATCCCAATTGCTCTTCGAGTCCGCGGATCTGCTGGCTCACCGCGCTATGCGTGAGATTCAGCACTTCCGAGGCCGCACGTAGATTTTGTGACTCAGCGACGGCGCGAAATGCCGTGAGCGTATTTAGAGGCAAGCGGGCCATATTGGTAAGTGTAGCTTACCAGATTGGCCAAAACAAATCGTTTCCCTTGGGGGGTCTGGACTAATACGCTTACCACGTGGCCCATAAGGGGAGTCATTCATGACCTACCGACCGTCGCCTTCCACCGTTCTCTCCAGCGCGCTGCGCGGACCCGCCGCCAGCGTGAGCCATTCAATTCGCACGATCGCTGCGCTGTATCGGAGTCAATTGGAACGGCGCCGCCAACTGCGGGCGTTCGATGGCATCGCGGAAATGAACGACCACCTGCTGAAAGACATCGGCGCACTTGACTGGCTCGTTTCGCGTACCGCGACGCGCCTTGAAGCGCCGCGTCAAACGCGTTTCGAAATCGGGAGGTAACCATGGCCATACCGCTCACTTCGCTTGTTCGAATAACTTTGGCAACGCTGGTCCTGATCGCGACAGGCATGTCCGTCACGAGCGCCGAAACGACGGTCCCCTCACGGCCGAGCAAGAGCTCGACGGAATCGCAAAACGTCGGGGTGTTCACCGGCAAATTCGTGGACGGGATGCCGGTCTACCAGTTGCCGCCAGTCAACGTGGTCGGCCATCGCAAGGTGGAGCTGGCCAAGCTGAAACGGGAAGAGCAACTGGCGCGCAACAAACAGGTACGCGCAAAGGCCGTGGCCAGAGGACCGGCTTAGCCGGCTTTCTTCGGAGGCGCCATGCCTTTGTCGGCAAGCTCCTTGATCGCAGTTGCCTTCTTTGACAAATGCCCCAGTCCCATTCCGCGCAATACATGCGGCGCTTTGGTGAACTGAATATTGTCATAGCCGACGACCTCGATCCGGTTGCCCCACGGGTCGAGGAAGTCGAGAAACGGACCCGGAAGAGTCTCGACGCCGGCGTCGGCCAGCGCCTTCCGAACGGCCTCCTTGTCATCGACGACGAGTCCGAAATGACGGCCGCTGTCGGCGGCTTGCGTACGGCCTTTCTGGAGTGCAAGGAATTGGTCGCCCATGTCGATAAAGGCCGAGGTAGCGCCTTTGCCCCGAAGCTCAAAATCGAACAAGCGACCATAGAAAGCCAGAGCGGCTTCGATGTCACCGACCTCGAGCGCGACGTGATTGAAACCGACGGCGCGCGCCTTCTTTGACTTGGACATGGAACCTCCATCGCGCGGGATTCTCAGATTAACAGTTCGCCGCTGCGTCAGGCAGTATGAAGATTCTGCGCGCGAGGTCCGAGTTCAGCGTCTCCGGCGCGTAGTACCGTTCGAGGATCGACGGCCTGCGATCGAAGAGATCGGGGTTCGCCGCCTTGAAAGATTCCCAGTCCCTCGGCGCGACGTTGCGCTGCATCCGTTCGTGGATCAGCAGCAAATAGGCCCAGGTGATGGTCTCGTGGTAAAGGGCCGGGACGCCGTGATGGCGTGCGAAGCGCTGCAGCGACGTCGTGAAGCGCTCGATCGCTTCGATCAGCGGATGCTCACGCAGATAGATCCAGGCAAGGCGCACATGGTCCGCGTGATGAAAGTCGGCGCCGGCAATAGCGCACGCCTCGAAAGCGTCGACAAATTCATGGTCGTTCATGCGTCAGCTCCAAGAGGACGATGAGGCCGGCGAAGAGCGGCACCGCGGCGAAATGCCCGACAATCGCGTGGTGGATGAGCGCGATGCCGAGGATCGCGAGCAGCGTCACCGCACCAGCACGCCACACCACCGGAAGGCAGAACGCCGCGGCGGCGGCGATCTCCGCGGTTGCCAGCCATCGAACGAGGCCCACGCTACGCACGGCCTCGAGTGAAAGCATCACGAGGCTGATACCTGTGATCAGCCGCACCGCGTGCGCAATGCCGCGCCTCATTTGCTGCGACGGACCGGCCGTTTGGCGGGATTGGCTTCGACGAGCTTGTGCGCCTGCGAGGCGTTCAACTCGAGCGCGTAGATCTTCTTCAGCTCAGCGATCTTGCGGAGCGATTCCGCTCCGAATGGCGCCTTCCCTTCGAAGGCATGCAACACGATGCCCTCGAGCAAATCGCCGAGCGACATGTCGTGGTATTCGGCGATGGCCTTCAGAACCTTCACCAACCGCTTTTCCATGCGAACGCCGGTCTGGATGCGTTCTATAGTTACCATATTACCAATGTACCAACTGCGGCAAGCGATGTCAACCGGTGTTTCCCACGGTCCGCCCCGTCTCACGTGCGGTGGAGACTCGCCGCGCTTTGCGCCTTCTGACAGCGCTCGACAAGACGCGGCGCTACCATGCGTTCGGTCCACGAAGAGAAAGTGTCGGTGGGACCTTGCCATTTGAGCTCGTCAACATCGCGGAACAGCGGTGCGTCGCTCCGGAGCGTGGCAAGGTCCTTGAACAGAAGCGCGAGGTCGCGCCGGCTGCCGAGCAGCGCCGGTGGAAAGTTTTCGATCATCCCGTGCCGGTTCAAAAGCTGCGCCGCCGTGACCGGCCCGATGCCGGCGATGCCCGGATATCCGTCGGCGGCGTCGCCGACAAGCGCGAGAAAATCGGGAATCAAGCTGGGCTCGACGCCGAACTTCTGGCGAACGCCTTCGGCATCGAGGATCTTCTTGCTCTTACGATCGATCTGCACGACGCGCGCGCCGCGGACGCACTGGGCCAGATCCTTGTCGACGGTCCAAATGCAAATCTTCTCGACGCGCTCGTCTTCGGACGCGATCCGTGCCGCGGAGGCCAGCGCGTCGTCCGCCTCGAGTTCGATCATCGGCCATACGACGACGCCCATGGCGGCGAGCGCTTCCTCCAATGGGTGGAATTGCGCAAACAGCGCCGGTTCGATGCCCTCGCTCGTCTTGTAGCCGGGCCACATGCGGTTGCGGAACGACTCGATGATGTGATCGGTCGCGACACCGACGTGCGTTGCGCCTTGCTCAATCATCTGCAGCACGGTCTGCAGCACGCCGACCACGGCGCCGAACGGCTTGTCCTTCCCCTTGTTGAAGCGACGCAGCCCGTAGAAGTGCCGGAACAGTTCGTAGGTGCCGTCGACAACGTGAACGATCATGCGGCCCCGCTTCGGCGCCGCAGCCGTCGGTCGATGCCGAGCAAAGCGGTGTTGACGATCGCGGCGAATAGGACGAGCAGCAACGTTACCGCCATGATGTTCGGCATGTTATGCAGGCTCATCGCTTGCATCAAGAGAAACCCAAGCCCGCGCTGCGCGCCGAACATTTCGCCCAGCAGCGTGCCGATCAGCGCGAGCGAAAAACCGACACGGATGCCCGTCACGATTTCCGGCAACGTCGCGGGAACGAGCACATCGCGAACCCATGCAATGGATGAAAGGTTCTGGACGCGCGCGGTGCGATTGAAGACCGGATTCACGTTGCGGATCGCATTCATTGTGAATAACGCGACCGGCACGACACCTTGAATGGTGCCGAACGCGACCTTGGCCGGCATGCCGATGCCGAAGATCAGCAAGATGATCGGATAGAGCGTGACCTTCGGAATCGAATAGAGCGCGACCAAGATCGGTTCGGCGACCTCTCCGGTCAGACGATGCGCGCCCAGTGCGATGCCGATCGCAAGGCCCAGCAACACCGCAAGAACGAATGCCTGCAGGAATGCCGACAGCGTTTCGAGCACGTGCGGCACAAAGCGCGGGTCGCCGAGCATTTGCGCCAGCCGCCGCATGGTCGCGAGCGGCGACGACAGCGCGATATCGCCGGCGAAAAAATACAGCGCTTGCCACAGCAGCAGCAAGACGACGATCAGCAGCAGCGGATCACGCCACTTCATCGCTGTCTCATCTACCGTTGCCGCCGCGCGAGCAGCCGTCGCTCCCACGCGTGCAGCATCATATTGACGGCGATCACGATTGTCAGCACGAGAGCGATCAATGCGTACATCGTGTTGTTGTCGAAATTGTTGTACGCGAACGCGATCTGGTACCCCACCCCTTTGCTCGATGTGATGAACTCGGCGCCGATGACGCCGACGAACGAATATGCGACCGCGAGCTTGAAGCCGGTGAAGACGTAGGGCGACGCGTACGGCAGCCGAATTCGCCACGCGGCCGCGGTGGGATCGAGACGTAACACGTGCGCGACCTTGTCGAACACGTGCGGGACGCGATCAAGCCCATTGAGCGTGTTGATGACGACCGCCATGACTCCGAGCAGGAAGCCGATGGCGACCTGCGGCAGATTGCCAAGGCCGAAAAGCACGATCAACAGCGGGTAGAACGCGAACATCGGAATCGCGTAATACGTTCCAAACAGCGGCTCGAGCACGCGACGTACCGCAGGAAGCGCGTGAACGACGATTGCCACAACAATCCCCACGATCATCGCACTCGCGATCGATGCCGCGACGTTTCCGAGCGTGACCTGCATATCCGATGCATAGCGGCCGGACGCGAGGATGTTCAGCGCCGAGACCACGATCGACGACGGCGGTGGGAAAGTAAACGCCGGGATGATGCCGGTGCGGCAAAGCAATTCCAGCAACGCGAAGCCCGCCGCGATCACCGACAGACGAAGGACCGCAACGCGTGTCATGAATGGACCCCCACGCTTGCGGCTGTCGCCGCTGCGCTGCCCCTCGAGGGGGAGCACCCGCGCCTTGGCCCTGCGGCGCTCATTGATTTACGCCCACGGCTCCTGCATGACCGAGCGCGCGGATCGACTCGCCGCGAAGCTGCGTCCACAGCCTGCTCGTCAGTCGCCCAAAATCATCGTTCCCGACAATCGTGCTATCCCGCGTGCGCGGCCAGTGCGTTTCCATGATCTCCAGAAAACGACCGGGACGCGCCGACATCACGCCGATCCGATCGGAGAGCATCGCGGCTTCGTCAAGCGCATGCGTGATCAGGAAAACGGTCGCGCCCGTTTCTCGCCACAGCCGCAGGAGCTCGTCGCCCATCAACAGCCGCGTCTGCTGGTCCAAGGCGCCGAACGGCTCGTCGAGGAGGATGAGCCGGGGCTTTTGCACGAGCGTGCGGGCAATGCATACGCGCTGGCGCATGCCGCCCGAGAGTTGTGCGGGATAGGCAGTGCGAAAATCGGTGAGTCCCATGAACGCGATGGCGTAGTCGACGCGGGCGAGCGCCTCGTCGGCGGCGACGCTCGTGTATTTCAAACCGAACGCGATGTTGTCGTGCACGGTCAGCCACGGAAAGCTCGCGTCCTCCTGGAACACGACGCCGACACCGTCGGGAACGCGGCCTTCGACTCGGGCGCCTTCGAATACGACGGTGCCCGACGTGGGCCGGGCAAGTCCTGCGATCACGTCGAGCAGCGTCGACTTCCCGCAACCCGAAGGGCCGACAACGGCGAAAAATTCGCCGCGAGCGAGCGCGAGGTCGAGCGGCCGTCCTTCATATACGCGTGTGATCGCCGAGAGGACGACATGCGCATCACCGCCCTCCGCGCCCGTCATTGCGGCGCTCACTTCGTCGGCTTGCTCCTAAGATCAGCGGGAAGAAACGACTCGTCGATCAGCTTCGACCAATCGACGTCGCCTTTGACAGCGCCGACCAATTTCTGCGCGCGGATCATGTTGTTCATCGTGTCGAGCTTCAGATCGCCGGGTCCCCAATAGGGAACGCCGCCCTTCTTCTCCGATTCGATGAGACCGCGCACGACGCGCTCCGTGACAACGGGATCGAGGTTGTAGACCTTCGCGATGATTTGCGCCGATTCCTGCGGATTGGCGATCAGGTATTCGACCGCCTTGCGCCGCGCCTTGATGACGCCGCGAATGAAGTCGCCCCGCGTTTTCGCGGCCTCGGCGGTCGTTACTCCGACGACGTTGGAGAGCGCCGGAAGCACATCGGGGGCCGACGCGACGATCTTGTACTTGCCCGGATTCGTCGACCACAGCGGCTCGGTGATCGGAACCACGTCGATGCCGCCCGCTTCGAGCACGGTGAGTCCGGCGCCGAAGCCGCCGGTGCGTGTCAGCGTGACATCGTCTTTCGCAATGCCGGCCTTTTCGAGCAGCAGATAATCGAGCGCCTCGCTGGTCGAGCCGGGATTGGTGAAACCGATCCGTTTGCTCTTGAGATCGTTGATCGACGCGATCGGTGAATTCGGCATCGTGACCCACACGAATTCGGCAACCGTATGGACGTTGCCGCTGATGATCCGCAAATCGGCGCCGGCCTGCACGGCTGCGACCACCGCGGACGGCGCCGCTTCGCCGTACGCGAGCTTCCCACCCAACAGGTTGCGGATCGTGCTGCCGCCGCCGTCCGACGTGAGAATGCCGTCGATATTGACGCCGGCTTCCTTGAAGAAACCTTTCTCCATCGCGATCGCAAACGGCATGCCGTTCGGCGAGACCCCATAATTCGATACGACGATCTGCTCGGCGTGCACACCGGATGCCGCAGACACCGCGCCCACCAGCAGAACGAAGCCCTGGACGAGCGCGCGCCATGGCGCGGTCCTTAAATCCGACATTGCGATTCCTCCTAGAATAGAGCGCTGCTATTCTACTCACGCACTGCAGGAGCCCAGGAGTCCAGGAGTCGACATTTGCGTCCCCAACTCGAAATCCTGTCCGCTCATCTCCGCCGTTTGTCGAGCACCGTCGTCAGCGATGTGCTCGATCGCGCCGGCTATCCGCAGCAATCCCTTTCGGCGGCGATTCGCCCGTTGGCGCCCGGCATGAAGTTCGCCGGCCCCGCGGTGTGCTTTTCCGGTGTCACTGTTTACGGTGACGCGACGGGCGTGAAGACCTTGTCGCCGTTCGAGATCGACCGCGGCGCCGATGAAGGCGTGGCGATCGTGATCGCAACGAACGGGCACACGACCAGCGCCGTGATCGGTGGTTTGATGTGTCTCGCATTGCGAACGCGCGGGTGTGCCGGCGTTGTCGTTGACGGCGGCGCGCGCGACGCAGGCGAGATCGTCGAGCTCGCGCTGCCGGTGTTCTGCCGCTACGCGACGCCGCTGATATCGGCCAGTCGCTGGGCGCTCACCACCGCGAACGCGCCGATCCGCGTTGGGGGACAGGCGTCGCCGACGGTCGAAATCGCTCCCGGAGACCTCATCATCGGGGACGCAGACGGTGTCATCACGATTCCACAAGCGATCGCCGCCGAAATCGTTCCGTGGGCAGAGAAGGTTGCGGAAATCGAGGAGCGCATCGCCGCGCGACTGCGTGTGGGCGAAACGCGCGAGGCGGCGTTCGCAGCGCATCCACGCTTTGCGCATGTTCGGCGGTTGAGGGAGTAAAAGGCTACAGCTCCAATTTGTATCCCACGCCGTAAATCGATCGAACGATTCCGCCGTCTTTCGACACACACTGCAGCTTGTGGCGCAGGTTCTTGATGTGGCTGTCGACGGTGCGGTCCGTGACGACGCGATGATCGGTATACAGACAATCGAGCAGCTCGTCGCGCGACCAAACCTTGTTGGGTCGCTGAGCCGGCACGCTCAGCAGGCGAAACTCTGCGGATGTCAGCGGCAGCGTGACCCCATCGAGCGTTGCCTGGTAGCTTTGGCTGTCGATGACGAGACGCGCATGCGGTGGCGCCGCGTCTCCGCCGCGAGACCGCCGCAAGACCGCGTTGACGCGAGCGACCAACTCACGCGGGCTGAATGGCTTGCAGATGTAGTCGTCGGCGCCCAGTTCTAACCCGAGCAGCCGATCGATTTCGTCGACGCGGCCCGTCACGATGATGACTGGCGTGTCAGTGAACGCGCGCAATTCCCGGCAAACGGTGATGCCGTCTCGTCCGGGCAGCACCAGATCAAGCAGGATCAGGTCCGGGTCGTCTGCCCTCACCGCAGGCGCAACTTCGCGGCCGTCGGCGAGACAACGCGTTTCGAAACGGCGATGGGATACCGATCCTTCCAACCGCCGACTACGCCGCGACCGCAAATCAGATCCGGACGGCGCCGTTGTGGGCGCTACGGACGCGTAACCGCCTGATGCACGACGGCTTGACATTCACGACGCAGGAAGCCATCGCGCGCCATGCCGGTCAGGCCTCGAGCATCACTGCCGCTTACAACGCGCTGCCCGACGCGCGGAAAAATCAGCTGCTGCGATTTTTGGATTCTCTCTGAGGTCGGAGCGTCTTGCGCACGACGGGTCGCGTTGGCTTGCGTCGCGCGACTTCGACAAAACCCGCGCGGTCGTACATGCTTTTCGCACCGAACCACATCGAATCGTCGCGCTCGCGTTCCTGCTTGTCGACCGGATAGGCTTCGATGAGCCGCGCACCGCGCAATCGCGCATAGTCGATCGCGCCCTTCAACATCGCCTCGGCGAGATGTTCGCCACGCGCCTCTTTCGCGGTGTAAAAACAAACGACCGACCACACCGGTTTGTCGTCGACGGCCTTCATTACCGATGAGCGCGCCAGTTTCGCGTAATCTTCGCGCGGACCCAGCGAGACCCAGGCAATCGGCTTGCCATCGCGATAGCCGATCAAGCCCGGTGCGACGCCTTTGTCGACCAGCGCCTTGAGCGAACATTTGTTGAATTGCGCATACGTCAAATCCGCGGGCTTCTCCGCGCGACCAGAACGACGGTAATACATGCACCAGCAACCGCGCACGATCGAGCCACCCGGACCGTTGAACAGCGTCTCGAGATCCTTCCAGCGTTTTTTATCGAGCGGATGAATTTCGAGCGAATTGGGTCTGGCCATGCCGGACAGCGGAAGCGCGTGATTGACGTTACGGAGGATATACTTTGCGCGCATCGCGCCCTTCTCGGCAACGTCTGACCGACGAGCTTCGTGTCCGATACCGATGTCCTGATCGCCGGCGCCGGACCCACCGGCCTTGTCCTCGCGTTGTGGCTTACGCGATGCGGCGTTCGCGTGCGCATCGTCGATAAAGTTGCCGAGCCCGGCACGACGTCGCGCGCGCTCGTTGTGCATGCGCGAACGCTCGAGTTCTACCGGCAAATCGGCCTCGCCGACGCGGTCGTCGAGCGCGGACTGCGGTTTGCCGCCGTCAATCTCTGGGCCCAAGGGCGTCACGCCGCGCGCGTGTACTTCGGCGATATGGGCGCCGGCATCAGCCCGTTTCCCTACATGATCATTTTTCCGCAGGACGAGCACGAGCGCTTGTTGATCGAACGTCTGCGTGAGCTCGGCGTTGAAATTGAGCGACCCCTTGAGCTCGTGGCTTTCGAAGACCGCAGCGACCGTGTCGTCGCGCGTCTGAAGGATGCGAACGGCGGCGAGGACACGTGTGAAGCCGCGTACCTCGCCGGCTGCGACGGTGCGCGCTCGAACGTGCGCGAGCTGCTGAGCTTCGGTTTTCCCGGCGGAACCTACGCGCGGCTCTTTTATGTCGCGGACACCGAAGCTACCGGACCGGTGATGAATCATGAGCTGCATGTTGCGCTCGACTCAGCCGATTTTCTCGGCGTTTTCCCGCTGAAGGGCGAATCGCGCGCGCGTTTGATCGGGACGATCAAGGAAGAACCGAACATTGCGCACGACAACCTCGGATGGAACGACGTCAGCCGGAGCGTCATCGAGCGGGTCGGCGTCGACGTCAAGCGGGTCAATTGGTTCTCGATGTATCACGTCCACCACCGCGTCGTTTCTCACAGCCCCGTTGGCGGTCAGGGCATGAACACCGGAATCGGCGACGCCGTCAATCTCGCGTGGAAGCTCGCTGCAGTGCTGCAGTCGCGGACGCACGAGCGGGTACTCGACACGTACGAGCCCGAGCGGATCGCATTTGCCAAGCGACTGGTCGCGACAACCGACCGCGCGTTTCAACTAGTAGCAAGCGATGGACCGCTGGCACGGTTTGTTCGCTTGCATGTCGTTCCGCGCGTATTGCCGCCGATGTTCGCGTCAGTGGCGATGCGTCGCTTCATGTTTCGCACGGTTTCGCAGACGTCGATCCAATATCGCAGCAGTGCGCTGAGCGTTGGTGGTGCGGGCGACGTTCGCGCTGGAGACCGGTTGCCGTGGATCAAGTTCGACGACCGCGACGCTGACAACTACGCGCCGTTGACGACGCTTGATTGGCAAGTGCATGTCTGCGGCGAAGCGGCTGCAGGCATTTCGGCGATCTGTGGAGCGCGCGGAATCGCGCTGCACGCGTTCCCCTGGCAAGACGCGTCTCGTGATGTTGGATTCGAGCGAAACGCCTTCTACCTTGTCCGGCCCGATGGGTATATCGCGTTTGCCTCTATTGGCGGGGATTCGGCAAACTTCGAGCGGTATCTTGACGCGTGGGCAGTGCGACCCCGACTTGCGCACCAGCTTGAGCACCTTTGACTGTCAGTGCCGCGTGCCGCCTTTCACGGGGTCTTTCGCCTTGGCCGGCACGGCTTCGACGGTCAGTGTGAAGGTCCGCTGCTCGTTCGGGTTCATCGCACCGACGCCGATGAGTTTGTGGGCGATTTCTACGTCGCGATCGTTACGAATCGACACAACGACGGTGTATTCCCAAGGCTCGCCGTCGGCGGGATGCCGGATGCTGCCTTCGATCCGCAGCGGCGTGGGCGCGGGCGTCGGGGACGCGTCTGCGCCGGTATCGTAGCGCAGGTAGTGCCGGCAGACCGGACACACGGCTGCGCTTTCGAGGATGGTCTCCCGGCAGTGCGGACATTCGCGGGTCGCCCCGGGAGCGCCCGGGCGCACGCTGCTCATGAGCTGGTGCCGCTCTCCGCGCCAAAGCCGTTGCTGTGCTTGCTGGATTTCGAGAGCTTGCCATCGTCCCATCCGAACTCGACCTGACCGCGCATGCGGGCGCCGGCCGCGACCGTGATCGAGCCGGCTTTCAGGTCACCCGTCAAGACGCCCGTCGGCGATAAATCGACGTGCGAGGCTTCCTCGACGTTACCTTCCAGTTCGCCGGCTATCGTGACGTTGTCGGCGCGCACGCTGCCGGTCAGTTTGGCGCCGGCCTCGATGGTGAGATCGCCCTGGACGCTGACATTGCCCTTGAACTTGCCGGCGATGCGTACACTGCCGCCGCCTTCGATCTTTCCTTCGATCGTGATGTCGGTGGCGATCAGTGATTCCTTGCGGGGCAGACTCGTGGTTGTGCGTGGGACCAGCGTAGTGGCGGGGCTGGGGGCAAGCTCGGGCTTCGACGGAGCGTCGAACCGGGCCGGTTCCTTCGCTTCGGAGGCAGGCGCCGGGGTCTGCCGGGCCGTATTGTCTTTCCAGAGGGACATGGCGTGGGCCTATCGGGACGGTGGGTTTTTGAGGCTAGCGCTAAAACCGGGCGGAGGCAATTGATCCGTTGCGGAATCTGACAAAGCTGCCGCCGCCGACGACAGGAGGAATGACGCAAGCGGCGGCGGTATACTCGCCGCCCGATTTACCCGAAGCCACTCGCCACCGTGCTCGCTGCACTCGGCTCGGCACTCTGCATGCGCTGGTCTGCTCAACTCGGCTTGTTCTGCGCGTTTGCAATGATTGCCGGCTGCGATGCGCACTATCCGGTCAACGCGCCCGCCGAGCGCCAGGACGTGACGAAGGGCTATCGCCTGGAACGGGTGAAGGCCGATCCCGACAATCCGGGCGACGTTCTGGTCATTGTCACGTTCTCGGGGGGCGGCACCCGAGCGGCGGCGCTGGCGTATGGAACGCTGGAGGCGTTGCGCGACGTCACACTCAAGATCGGCGGACGGCCCCGGCGGCTGCTCGATGAGGTCGACATCATCAATGCCGTGTCGGGAGGCAGCATCGTCGCCGCCTATTACGCGGTCCATCGCGACCGGATCTTTCGCGACTTCGAGAGCAAATTTCTCTATCGCGACGTCGAAGGCGAGCTCCGCAGCGCACTCGTCGCCAACCTGCCGCGCCTCAGTCAAGCGCAGTTTTCGCGAAGCGATCTTCTCGCCGAGTATTTCGATCGCGAATTGTTCGACGGAGCGACGTACGCGGACCTCGCGCGCGGCAGCATGCGGCCGTTCGTCGTGATCAACGCCTCCGTGTTGTCGACCGGCGCGCGGTTCCCTTTCACGCAAGGACAGTTCGACCTGCTGTGCTCGGACCTGGGCAGTGTCTCGGTGGGACGCGCCGTCGCCGCGTCCGCCGCGTTGCCGCCCTACTTCAGCACCATCACGCTCGACAACTACGCCGGCACATGCGGTGCGGTTGAGCTGCCGGGCGTTGTCGCCGGCATCGATGCGGTCGGGGGTCGCGGACGAGCGGTGCACATCGAGGACGCGCTCACATACCTCGATCGCAGGCGACGTCCCCATGTCCATCTTGTCGATGGCGGGCTCATCGATAATCTGGGCTTGCGCGTCGCCGTCGATTTCGCCGTGGAGCAAGGCGGATTCGTCGAGTTGGTCGATGCCTTGGGCTATCGCGATCTCACGCACGTGGTATTCATTTCGGTCAACGCCGAGACGGATCCCAATTACGCGATCGACCAGAGTCCCGACACGCCAAACTTCTGGCAGGCACTGAACGCACTCAAGTTGCCGGGGCGGGCGCATTCGCTCGAGTTGGCCGAGCAGCTTCGGTCGAGCTTCGACCTCTGGCGTGACGAGCTGAGAGGCCGGCGGCCGATACCGCACAGGCCCGACGTCGATTCGGCCCCACGGTTCTACTTTATCGATGTTTCGTTGCGGTCGATTGCCGACGAGAGCGAGCGCAACACGTTCAACGGCATTCCAACCGCACTCACCCTCGACCACCAGACGGTCGATCGGTTGCGCGCCGTCGCGCGCAAGCTGCTGCTGAATTCGCCCGACTTCAAACAGCTGGTCAAGGATCTAGAGTAACCACTCGATCGGGAGAATCGACA
>VBCG01000131.1:17577-18027 GCA_005881895.1 Betaproteobacteria bacterium | reverse complement strand
GACCGATCAGCAGGCCCGGCACCGCCCGCGGCACGAGCACCAGATAGTCGACGACACGCGACCAGCCGTCGTTACGTCGATGCGTCGCGAAGCCGATCGCCGTGTAGCACGCGACGGTGATCGCGCCACCGACCGTCCCGATCAGGATCGTGTTCCAGATCGCGCGAACGTGCGTCGGCTCGTCGAAGACCGCACGGAAATTGTCCAGCGTGAATGCTTCCACCAGACTGACGCCAAATCCCCAGTTGTTGACGAATGCACGAAGCGCGATCCCCGAGAGCGGCACGACCACGCTCACGAACAGCCAGAAGCCGAGCAATCCGACGGCGAGCCACTTCCACTTGCCGAGTGGCAGCTCGCGAATGCGGCCGGCCTTGCCTTTGATCGTCGCGTACTTGCGCGCGTTCTGCAGCAACTTGCGCTGCAAGAGCACGAGGGGAAACGTCATCG
>VBCG01000131.1:0-17544 GCA_005881895.1 Betaproteobacteria bacterium | reverse complement strand
GGCGTCCCCAGCTTGTTGGTGAGCTTGTAGAGGTACGTCGATAACACGAGATGCCCCTCGGGATCGCCCAAGACGAGCGGGAGGCCGAACAGTTCGATGCCGAGGAAAAATACGAGCACAGCCGAGAACAACAACGCCGGCATGATCAGCGGCAAGCTCACGGTGACGGCGACGCGAAACGGTGACGCACCGACAACGCGCGCTGCTTCCTCGACATCGGAGCCCAAGCTCTTCAGCGCCGACGACGCGTAGATGTAAACATTTGGGACGTGCGTGAGTCCTGCGATGACAGCCATCGCAGGTAACGAGTAGAGACCCCACGGGATGCCGCCGAAGAGCTCGGTCGCCCAAACCGAATAAAACCCGACCGGACCCGCGGCAACGACGTAACCGAACGACAGCACCATCGGGGAGACGAAGCTCGGGACCAGCAGCATCGGCTCAATCCAGCGCTTGCCGGGAAAATCCGTGCGCTCCATGACGAAGGCGAGCACAGCGCCGAGCGGCACAGCGATCAACGTCATGCCGGCTGCGATCAGGACCGAGTTCAGCAGCGCTTGCCAGAAGTCCGGATCGGCGAAGATGAACTCATACGCTTCGAGCCCGAGCGTCTTGCGCACGTCGAAAAACGGCGCCGACAGAACGCTCTGATACAGAATGAGCGATAGCGGCGCGAACACCGCGGCCGCCGTCACGATGATGGTCAGGGCGCGCGGAGCCTGCGCCAGCCATGCCGCTGCGCCGGACGCGCCGCCGACCGATGCCCGCGGACTCGCGACGGTGGCCATGAAAGCCTCTTCGAAACCTGGGCCGGCCGTCGTCCTTACTTCGTTCCCGTGAGCGCCGCTTTCCAGTTGCTCAGGAATTCGAGCCGTTTCTTCTGATCGAGATACGTGACGATCTCGGCGCTCACCGGAATTGGCTTCACGTTCGAGCCAAGTTGCTTGTTCAAGCTCGCTGCCGTGTATTCCGCGTCGACGTCGTTACGAATCGAGAAGAGCTCGACGTCGCTGCCGATCAGCTTCTGACCGCGCTGCGAAAGAACGTAATCGGTCCAGAGTTTGGCAGCGTTCGGATTCTTCGCTTGCTTGCCGATGAACATCACGCGCGAGAGCACGAGCGTGTAATCCTTGGGCAATACGACACCGAGATTGGGATCCTTTTTCGCGCGCACGAGCGCATACGAGCCCAATACGTTGTAGCCCAAGAGATGCTCGCCTGATGACACTTTTTCCAGCATGTTGCCGGTGCTCGAATAGACCTTGTAGCTCGTCGCGCCGAAACCTTTCTCGAGATCCTTCATGCCTGGGAAGAACTTCGTGTCCTGCACGACGAACATGAAGCCGACACCGCTCTTTTCGATGTCGTACGTTGTCACCTTGCCCTTGAACTTGTCGGTCTTCGTGTTGATGATCTTGGCGAACGCCGTGTGGTCCTGCGGAATCTCATCGCCCGTCACGAGGCGCTTGTTGTAGATGAACACCGCGGGTTCATACGTCGTGCCGTACGCCTGGTTCTTGTACACGGCCCACGTCGGCAACTTCGCCGCTTCCGGCGATGTGTAAGCCATCGCCTGACCGTCGTCGACCAGCTTCACCTGCAAGTCCATCGCCGAGCTCCACATGACGTCGGCAGATCCTTGTCCGGACGCGGCCTCGGCGATGAAGCGGTTGTACATTTCGGTTGAGTTCATGTCGTTGTACTCGACCTTCACGTTGGGATAGAGCGCGTTGAAGTCCTTGATCAGCGGTTGCGCCGCTTTCGTGTCGAGTGCGCTGTAAATCACGACCTTGCCTTCTTTGTTGGCTGCGGCGATCGTCTGCGCATAGTCGGCGGGATAACCGGCCGGCGGGCTTTGTGCAAACGCTGCGCAGGACGTGACGACGAGCGCGAACGCAGCAAGCTTCGGGTACATGATGTTGCCTCCTCGAGTGGCCGTTTTGCGGCCGTGGTTGGCCGATTATAGGCGTCAGCGCGCGGCGGGGATTGGCTCGGCCACCAGCGCTCGACGACGAAGCACCTCTTCACGAAGCGTGAACCACTGTTTGCGCGTTTCCGACGCAATCGCTTGCGGCCCGATGATCGGCGGAATCCAGATCGTGGGCACGAACTGGCTACGGACACTGACTTGCGTCATCGCGCCGTCGCTGGCGACGCGCGTCGTGATCTCGGAACCTGCCATGTCGCCGCTTACGATCTTCGAGTGAATTTCGCGTGATGGCGTCAACACGACGTGGCGAACGCTTTCGAATGGAAAGGACAGCAGACCGTAGCGCGCCTTGCCTTTTTGGATGACGTCGAGGGCGTTGTCGGTGCGCGAAATGACGGCGCTCGATTCAAGATTCGCCACAAATTCCGCCATGTGATCGTAGTCGGTCAGAACGTTCCAAACCTCGTCCCGCGACGCGCGCACGGCGAGATCGACGTCCACAACGATGACGTCGCCCTCTTTGGATGCCCGAACATCGATGTCATTTTCGTCGGAGAACGCGGCGCTTGCTTGTCCGGACGCCAGAGCAGCGCCGACGATGCCAGCAAAAGTTACCTGGCGTAGCGCCCGCATCCATGAACGCAAAAGGCAGCGGCCGGTCGATCGCATCAAGAAAGTGAAGTGTGCGGCCCGACACGCGCCGCGACTTTGGTGATATGTCCTAGTTTCGACCGTGCGCCGCTGTGCAGCGTTCCACCGCGGAAGGCGGCGCGGCTTAGGGCGTGGTCGGGGTGAGAGGATTTGAACCTCCGGCCTCTACGTCCCGAACGTAGCGCTCTACCAGGCTAAGCTACACCCCGAGGCCATACATCGTGCTGGAATTTCCCCGAGACGGATCAAAAACGACGATCCACCGCGAAAGCCGACAATTGTAGCAAAGTCTCGGCGCAAGGCGACGGCGCGAGACCGTCGAGGCAGCGCGCCGCTTCGCGGCTCGCGTCAGTCGCGCGCTCTTGCGCATAGGCGAGCGCGCCGGTGCGCTGGAGCGCCGCGACGACCGGCGCAAAATCGGTGAGTCCGCCGCCGGCAATTGCGTGACGTATCGTTTCGACCTCCTCGGCATTGCCGAGCGCGAGCGCGCGAATCAGCGGCAATGTCATCTTGCCTTCGGCG
The DNA here is from genome assembly GCA_005881895.1 of Betaproteobacteria bacterium. Taxonomy (GTDB): domain Bacteria; phylum Pseudomonadota; class Gammaproteobacteria; order Burkholderiales; family Casimicrobiaceae; genus VBCG01. The sequence continues at coordinate 14,441 of VBCG01000131.1, read as the reverse complement.
AGATCATCGCCGAGGCTCTTGCCGATGACGTCGGCGTTGCCCGAATAATCGAGCACATCGTCCATGATCTGGAAGGCCGTGCCGAGCTGCATCCCGTAACGGCGAAATGCATCTTCGCGCGCGGCATCCGCATCGCCGAGGACTGCCCCCAGTCGCGCCGCTGCCTCGAAGAGCTTTGCCGTCTTCCTCTCGATCACGTCGAAGTACGCGCGCTCATCGAGAGCGGCGTTGCCGGCGTTCATCAGCTGCAGCACTTCCCCTTCGGCGATCACATTGGTCGTGTCGGCAAGAATCGCCAATACGCGCATCCGCTCGACGCCGACCATCAACTGAAAAGCGCGCGAATACAGAAAATCGCCGACGAGTACCGACGCCGGATTGCCGAACGCCGCATTGGCTGTGGCGTGGCCGCGCCGTAACTTCGAGTCGTCGACGACGTCGTCATGCAGCAGCGTCGCCGTATGAATCATTTCGATGACGGCCGCCAGCGTGTAATGGTCGCGGCCGTGATAGCCGCACGCGCCGGCGGTCAGCAGCAGCAAACTCGGTCGCAGCCGCTTGCCGCCGCTGCCGACGATGTATTCGGCGATCCGACGGATGAGCGCGACATCCGACGCGAGACTCTCGCGCAGGACGCGGTCCACTTCCGCCATGTCGGCGCCGATGACGGATTCGAGAAAACGGGCGGGCACTTGGATGGGAACGGTCAATCGCCGGCGAGCGCGAAACGCTGTCAGGCGCAACGATTCACACGAAGACAGCGCGCTGCGAAGTGATCTAGTCATTCTATCGGAGTTGGATACCGCGACTTTTCGAGAGCCCCCACTGTGATTGTTTTACTAAACGCAGTGATGTAAAATAATAGCGCTGCCGATTGCAGCGCGTCCAGCTCGCGTTCAACCAGGCTCGAGGCCACGTCATGGATCGATTGAATCTCAACCAGGAGTGGCAAAGCCGCAAGGAGCAGGCAACCGCGCGCGGCGTCGGCGTGATGACGCAGGTATTTGCGGCGCGCGCCAAGAATGCCGAGATCTGGGACGTGGAAGGCAAGCGCTACATCGATTTCGCCGGCGGCATCGGCGTGCTCAACACCGGGCACTGCCATCCCAAAGTCATCGGCGCCGTCGAAGCACAGCTTGCGCGGTTCACGCATACTTGCTGGCAGGTGATGCCGTATCCCTGGTACGTCGAGCTGGCCGAAAAGATGAATCGCCTGACACCGGGCGCGTTCGCCAAAAAGACCATCTTCTTTTCGACGGGCGCAGAGGCAATCGAAAACTCGATCAAGATCGCGCGCACAGCGACCGGCCGCAGCGGCGTCATCGCGTTTTCGGGCGCGTTTCACGGACGCACGATGCTCGCGATGGCGCTCACCGGCAAAGTGGCGCCGTACAAGGCCGGCTTCGGTCCGTTTCCGCCCGAGATCTACCACGCGCCGTTTCCGATCGATTTGCACGGCACGAGCGTCGACGACGCGCTCGCCGGCATCGAGCGGCTGTTCAAGGCCGACATCGATCCTGCGCGCGTCGCGGCGATCGTCATCGAGCCGGTGCAGGGCGAAGGCGGGTTCTACGTCGCGCCGCCGGAGCTCTTGCGTCGATTGCGCGAATTGTGCGACGCCCACGGGATGCTGCTGATTGCCGACGAGGTACAAACCGGATTCGCGCGAACCGGCCGCTGGTTCGCGATGGAGCACGCCGGCGTCGAGCCCGATATCATCGTGACAGCGAAGAGTCTCGCGGGCGGATTTCCGCTGTCCGCCGTCACCGGTCGCGCCGACGTCATGGACGCGGCTGCGCCCGGCGGGCTTGGCGGCACTTACGCGGGCAATCCCGTCGCGATTGCGGCGGCGTTGATGGTCATCGATGTCATCGAGAGCGAGCAACTCGTCGCGCGCGCCGATCGTTTGGGAAATGCGCTGCGGCACACGCTTGACGAACTGCGCAAGACAGAACCGCGCATTGCGGAAGTTCGCGGGCTCGGCGCGATGATCGGCGTGGAATTCGCCGATCCGTACAGCGGCGCGCCCGATGCGGCCTTTGCGAAACGGGTTCAAGCGAACGCGTTGGACGCCGGGCTTCTGCTGCTGACGTGTGGCATCCATTTCAATGTGATCCGTTTCCTGATGCCGCTGACGATTCCGGATCCCGTCTTCACCGAGGGATTGCAGATTCTGGAGCGATCGATCGAGGCGGCAACCGCCGCCTGATCGCTTCGCGTTCGCACTGCTTGTGCGAACGGCGCATCTAGGAATACGCTGTGAGCCATTTCGCCGTGCGATGACGATGACGCCATTTTCGATTGCCGGAATCCAGATGCCGGTCTCGGCGGGAACCGAGAACGTCACCGCGATGGCCAAGCGACTCGATGTGCTGATGCTGCGCTTTCCCTGGGTGCAGATGGTCGTCTTCAGCGAGCTGTGCGCGTTCGGTCCGGTGCCGAAGCACGCGCAGCCGATGCCCGGCCCCGCAGAGACCGCCTTCTGCGAAATGGCGGCGCGTCATAGGGTGTGGCTCATTCCCGGCTCGATCTTCGAGTGCCGCGACGATGGCGTCTACAACACGGCGCCGATCATCAATCCGCACGGCGCGGTGATCGCGCGCTACCGCAAGATGTTCCCGTTTCGTCCCTATGAAGCTGACATCGCTCCGGGCCGCGAATTCGCGGTCTTCGACGTCCCGGACGTCGGCCGTTTCGGCGTATCGATCTGCTACGACATGTGGTTCCCTGAGACAACGCGACAGCTTGTGTCGCTCGGCGCCGAAGTGATCCTGCATCCGACGTTGACCGACACGATCGACCGCGACGTCGAGCTGCCGATCGCGCGCGCGAGCGCGGCGATCAACCAATGCTATTTTTTCGATGTCAACGGCGTCGGCGATGGCGGAACGGGCCGCTCGATCGTCATCGATCCCTCGGGCAACGTCTTGTACGAGGCGGGCCGCGGGGCGGAAATGATTCCGATCGAAATCGATCTCGATCGCGTGCGACGCGAGCGCGCGCGCGGCGTGCGCGGGCTCGGCCAGACACTCAAGAGCTTTCGCGATCGGCCGGTCGACTTTCCGGTTTATCAGCGCAGCACGCCGACCGAATCATATTTGCAAAGCCTGGGACCGCTGACCAAGTGGACGCGGGAAACGCAAGCGGAGGCAGCGCAGCCTACGCACGCGGCCGCGCCGCAGCACGAGACCGCGCAGCCGCCGCCGTTTGCGACGTTGCATACGGCGGCACAGAAATGATCGAAGGAACTGCGGATACGCCGTTCCAAGATTCGCAGAAGAGCAGGAGGAGCCGCCATGAAGCGCAAGCCGAGACCGATCGAGCCGCAGCGCGAGATTGCCATCAACCTCTACCGCAGCGTGTGGGAAGTGCGCAACGACGGCTGGATCCATCTGTCCGACAACGCGCACCGGCTTGCCGAAATGGAATTGTCGGGCGGCGACGTCGAGCTCGCCCGCCAGCTGGTCGCCGAAGCGCTCGACCTGCTCGAGCCGATCGAGAGTTACTGGGCATTTCCCGGGCGCCAGGGCTTCCTGCGCCTGCAAAGCCTGTTCCAGGATCGCGAGCACGCGGGCTTCAACGATCTCGTGCACCGGATCAGCCGCGCGCTGTCGAGCCAATCGTACCGCCGCAGCTTCGTATCGCTGCATCTCGACGAGGAAGCGGCCGTCGAGGAAGAGGAGCGTCGAGAGAGCGAAGTCCGCACCGACCGTCCGTACTTCGAGGTCTTGATCGTCGATGAATTATCGGCGCAGGAGGAAGATTCGCTGCGTCAGCGCCTGCACAGCATGCGCCGCGACGATGACAAGTTCATCTACGAGATCGTCGTCGTGCCGAGCTTCCAGGACGCGCTGATCGCTGTCCTGTTCAACTTCAACCTGCAGGCGTGCGTGATCCGCTACGGCTTTCCGCTGCGCTCGCGCTACAAGCTCGACATTCTCGGCCAGCTCCTCGAAGGCTATCAGGAAGAGGGGATGGAGGACTTGCCGGAAAGCGAGCGCGGATGCCTGCTTGGAGCGCGTATCGCGCAATTGCGGCCCGAGCTCGATCTCTACATGGTGACGGACGTTTCCGCCGAGGACATCGCGGGCAAGCTGTGCGAGAACTTCCATCGCGTGTTCTACCGCGAGGAAGACGATCGCGAGCTGCACTTCAGCATTTTGCGCGGGCTCGAGGATCGCTACCAGACGCCGTTCTTCACGGCGTTGCGTCTTTACAGCCAACAGCCGACCGGCGTGTTTCACGCATTGCCGATTTCACGCGGCAAATCGATTCTGCAGTCGCACTGGATCCAGGACATGATCCAGTTCTACGGCCTCGGTGTGTTCCTCGCCGAAACGTCGGCGACGTCGGGCGGTCTCGATTCGCTGCTCGAGCCGACGGGGCCGATCAAACGCTCGCAGGAGCTCGCGGCGCGGGCGTTCGGCGCCAAGCGAACGTATTGGGTCACGAACGGCACGTCGACGGCGAACAAGATCGTCGTGCAGGCGCTGATCCAGCCGGGCGACATCGTGCTGCTCGATCGCAATTGCCACAAGTCGCACCACTACGGCATGGTGCTGTCGGGCGCGCACGTCGTCTATCTCGACGCGTATCCGCTGAACGAATATTCGATGTACGGCGCTGTGCCGATTCGTTCGATCAAGCAGCGGCTGCTCGAGTTGAAGGCCGCCGGCAAGCTCGCTCGCGTCAAGCTGCTGCTGCTCACCAACTGCACGTTCGATGGAATCGTCTACGACGTCGAGCGCGTGATGGAGGAATGCCTTGCGGTCAAGCCGGACCTGATCTTCCTCTGGGACGAGGCGTGGTTTGCGTTCGCGGGCTTTCACCCCACCTACCGTCGCCGCACCGGGATGGGAGCGGCGACGCGGCTCCGCGAGCGTTTCCGCGATCCGGAGTTCCGCCAGCGTCACGCCGCGTTCAAGAAGGAGTTCGACAATCTGCCGCCCGACGACGAGCGCTGGCTCGACACGCGGCTCGTGCCCGATCCGGACGTTGCGCGAATTCGCGTCTATGTCACGCATTCGACCCACAAGACGCTCACCGCGCTGCGCCAGGGCTCGATGATCCACGTGCACGACCAGGATTTTCGGCAGAAGGTCGAGGAGTCGTTTTACGAAGCGTACATGACGCATACGTCGACGTCGCCGAATTACCAGATCCTCGCGTCGCTCGACATTGGCCGACGGCAAGTCGAGCTCGAAGGCTACGAGCTCGTGCAAAAGCAGGTCGATCACGCGATGGCGCTGCGCGAGCGCATCGCAACGCACGCGCTGCTGAAAAAATATTTCCGCTTCCTTGCGACCGGCGACCTGATCCCGCGCAAATACCGCCCCTCCGGGATCGAGTCGTATTTCGATTCCGACCAGCGCTGGGCGCGGATGGAGGTGTGCTGGCACACCGACGAATTCGTCGTCGATCCGACGCGGCTCACGCTGCACATCGGCGCCACCGGCATCGACGGCGATACGTTCAAGCACGATTATCTAATGCAGAAGTACGGCATCCAGATCAACAAGACTTCGCGCAACACCGTGCTGTTCATGACGAACATCGGCACGACACGCAGCTCGGTCGCGTATCTGATCGAAATCCTAGTCAAGATCGCGCAGGAGCTCGACGCGCGCAACGAGGACATGAGCATGCCGGAGGCGCGCCTGCACGCGATCAAGGTCGAATCGCTGACGCGCAAGCTTCCGGCGCTGCCGGACTTCAGCCGCTTCCACGCGTATTTCCGCGGCGAGGCGAAGGCGGGCGCCGACACGCCGGAAGGCGACATGCGCAAGGCTTACTTCATGGCGTACAACGACGAGCTGTGCCGATACGTCACGATGGCCGAGCTCACGAAGTTGATCGCGTCGGGACTCGAAGCCGTATCGGCGACATTCGTGATTCCGTATCCGCCCGGTTTTCCGATCCTCGTGCCCGGGCAGGTGATCAGCGCGGAAATCCTGGCGTTCATCGAGGCGCTCGACACGAGAGAGATTCATGGCTATCGCCCCGAGCTCGGTTTCCGCGTCTTCGCCGACGAAGCGCTCGCCGCGTCGGCGGGCACGATCGCCGTGCGGCCGACGGCCGAGGTGACGGCCATCATGGCGGCCTGATCGCAAGACGATTCACGGCGGGGCGAACCGCCAGGAGGGACCGTGAGCGAGCCGCGCGAAGCGAAGACCCGAAGGGCCGACGGCTCGCGATTGGTCGTCGCCGACAACACGCTGCTTCATACGCCGTAATAGCACAAGGAGGCGACCCATGAGAAAGCTGACGACCATCTCGGACGTGCGCTTGTTCTTCCACCGCAACGAGCGCCCGATCTATTTCATCAGCGCGACGAACTTCAATCTCGCCGGCATCGATGAGCGGGTACAGCATTTCAAGTACATCAACTACATCGACTGCTTCGACGGCCGGCATCCGAACGTTTTCGTGCCGAAGGAAACGCCGCACGCCGAGTTCGAGAGCATCGAGGACATCAACAATTACCTGCTCGAGCACAAGGAAGTCATCGACTACATCGGCGGGCGCGGCGGCAAGCCGGTCGCCGTGTTCCTGATGTTCGATGAAAAGACGGAGGCGCTGTGCCGCGAGCTCGGCATCGACGTGTGGTTTCCGCCGGCGGCGCTGCGCAGTCGCTGCGACAACAAGATGGAAACGGTGCGGATCGGCAACAAGGCCGGCGTGCCGAGCGTGCCCAACGCGTTGTCGAAGGTCGAGAGTTACGAGCATCTGCGCAGCATCTGCATCGACGCGGCCATCGGACAGGACGTCGTGATCCAGACTGCATTCGGCGACTCGGGTCACACGACGTTCTTCATCAGCAACGAAGAAGAGTGGCACAAGCACGCGGACGAGATCACCTGCGATCCCGAAGTGAAGATCATGAAGCGGATCAACTGCCGCGGGTCGACGCTCGAAGCATGCGTCACGCGCTGCGGCACGATCGTCGGGCCGCTGTTGACCGAGATCGTTGGACAGAAAGACCTGACACCGTACAAGGGCGGCTGGTGCGGCAACGAAGTGTTCCCCGGCGCGTTCTCGGAAAACGTACGCGCGAAGGCGCGGGACATGGCGTTCAAATTCGGCAATCAGTTGTGGGAGGAGGGCTATCGCGGCTATTTCGATCTCGATTTCCTGATCGATCGCGACAGCGGCGACGTGTACCTCGGCGAGCTCAACCCGCGCGTCTGCGGCGCGAGCCCGATGACCAACCACGCCGCGTTCGCGTACGCCGACGTGCCACTGTTCCTGTTCCATCTGCTCGAGTTCTCGGGGCAGGAATTCGATCTCGATGTCGAAGCGCTCAACGCACGGTGGGCCGATCCGGAATTCATCGACAGCTGGAGCCAAATTGTCGTCAAACACACGGAGAACAACGTCGACGTCGTCACGCAGGCGCCGCCGAGCGGCATCTGGAAGCAGGGTGTGGACGGCACGGTCGCGTACCATCGCTTCGATTATCACCGCGCCGCGGTCGAGAGCGAGCGTGAAGCATATTTCCTGCGGATCACCGGCGCCGGCGATTACCGTTACGAAGGCGCTGACTTGGGCATCCTGATCACGCGCGGGCGCTCGATGACGGAAGATTTCGAGTTGAACGAGCGCGCGAACAACTGGATCAAGGGACTGAAGTCGTATTACTACGGCAAACCGCTAGAAGCGGTGCACGAACCAGCGACGCCCGCGGCGGGCGCATTCAAGATTTTGTAGGTCACGCGTCCGCGACCGATGGACTTTACCTTCCATGCCATTGCAGAAGACGAGCCTGGTGCGAAGTGGCGCGCGCTGTTCGACCGCTTCTGGCCCGCGTACGAGCGCTGGTTCATGCGTGATGGCGACCGTGCGCGCCCGCGCTACCTGTCGTCGCTGCGCGCATTGCGCACGCACATGCCGGAGATCGTTCCGACGTACGAACGGCTGGTCGAGCTCGCCGGCAACACCGACGTGATTGCGCGTTTCATGTCGTCGTTCTGTCCGCCGAGCTATCTGATCGCCTGCTCGCAAGCCGTATGGTCGGGCGATCCTGCGTTTCTCGTGCGCAACTACGACTACAGCCCGCAACTGTACGAGGGTGTGATCTTCAAGAGTGCGTGGAATGGCCGGCAGGTGATCTCGATGAACGATTGCCTGTGGGGCTCGCTCGATGGCATCAATGAAGACGGACTGGCCGTTTCGCTTTCTTTCGGCGGGCGCCAAGTCGTCGGCGCCGGCTTCGGCGTTCCGCTCGTCCTCCGCTACATCCTCGAATTCTGTACGACCACCGATGATGCGACATCGGTGCTCGAGCGCATTCCGGTGCACATGTCGTACAACGTCACCGTGCTCGATGCGTCGGCCAAGTTCGCGACCGCCTACCTTCGTCCCGACCAGCCGGCACTGATACGCGCCGTGCCATACGCGGCGAATCACCAGGAGGACATCGAGTGGGAGCGGCACGCCAGGGCGACGGCTACGCTTGCGCGCGAACGCTTCCTTTATGCGCAGCTCCGCGGAGGCGCGCGCGATCCGGACGCGTTCGTCAACTCGTTTCTGAATCCCCCGCTCTATTCAAACGCATTTGCGAGCGGATACGGGACGCTTTACACGGCGGTTTACCGCCCGCTCGAGGGCAGCGTCGAATACCGCTGGCCGGACGGGCAATGGCGATTCGGCTTCGATGCGTTCGCCGAAGGAACGCGCACGTTCCGTCTGGGCTCGGCGGCGGGCGCCGGAGTCGCCGCGGGAGTACGCTGAAATGCGATCGATACTAAAACGTGGGCGGCGAATTCGCGCTGATGATTTCGCACGGCGCCGCGCCCGCGTTGCGAAAGCGGTGCGGCAGTCGGCTTTCGAAATAGTAAGCGTCGCCCGGACCGAGGACCCTCGTCTTGCCCGCGACGGTGATTTCGATGCGGCCTTTGGTGACGACACCGCCTTCCTCGCCGGCGTGCGTGTACATCTGCGTGTCGGCGCCGGGCGGATATACCTCATGCAGGATCGACATCGCGCGATGGCGAATACCGGCGCCGACGAGAAAGATCCGAACGTCGCCGCTGCCGAGATTGGGAAGCCGCTTGCGATCGTAGAAGTAGTCGAGCGCCTCGTTGGCCTCGCCGGTGAAGAAGTCGGCGAGCGACAGCGACAGCACATCGAGGATTTTCTTGAGCGACGCGATCGAGGGACTGATGCTGTTCTGCTCGATCTGCGAGATGAGGCCGTTGGTCACACCGGCGAGCCTTGCGAGCGCGCGCTGCGACAAACCCTTCTGTTGCCGATGCTGCTTCAGCCGGCTGCCGATGTCGATGTTCATTTTTGGGTCGTTTGATGTTTTAAACAGGTCGGACTAGTATTCTAAACACTGGGATCGGTTCCGTTCTGCAATCGACGCCGTGCTTCGAAGTCGCGGCGCTCACCAGAGGAGGGCTTCAGCATGAAAAACAAGCTGAGCATCAAAGGCAAGCTCGCGATGAAAAGCAAGCTGACCACGTGGATTCTCATCGGGATGGTGGCGGGCATCGGCGTGGGCTGGATGTGCCACGAGCTGTTGCCGACGCCGGAATCGGCCAAGACAGTGGCCGGGTATATCTCGCTCGTCACCGACATTTTCCTGCGGCTCATCAAGATGATTATCGCGCCGCTGGTTTTCTCGACGCTCGTTGTCGGCATCGCGCACATGGGCGACAGCAAGTCGCTCGGCCGCATCGGCCTAAAGACGATGGGATGGTTCATCTGCGCATCGCTTGTGTCGCTGCTGCTCGGCCTGACACTCGTGAACATCCTGCGCCCGGGCGACGCGCTCAACCTGCCGCTGCCCGACGCGGGCGCGTCGACCAATCTCAAGACCACGTCGCTTTCGCTCAAGGAGTTCGTCACGCACCTCGTGCCGCGCAGCGTGATCGAGGCGATGGCGAACAACGAGATCCTGCAGATCGTCATCTTTTCGGTGTTCTTCGGCGCCGGCGCCGCCTCGTTTGGCAAGAAAGCCGGCGTGGTGATCGACTGGATCGAACAGCTGTCGCACGTGATGCTGAAAGTAACGGGCTACGTGATGGCGCTTGCGCCGATCGCCGTATTCGCCGCCGTGGCCGCGATCGTCACGACGCAGGGTCTCGGGATCCTCTTGACGTACGGCGTGTTCATGGGCGAGTTCTACTTCGGCATCCTCCTTTTGTGGGTTTTGCTTGCGTTCGTGGGGTTCCTGTTCCTCGGCCCGCGGATCGGGCGCCTGATCAGCCTGATCAAGGAGCCGATACTCCTCGCGTTCAGCACGGCGAGCAGCGAAGCCGCGTATCCGAAGACGCTCGAGCAGCTCGAGCGCTTCGGCGCGAGCAAGAAGATCACGAGCTTCGTTTTGCCGCTCGGGTATTCGTTCAATCTCGACGGCTCGATGATGTACTGCACGTTCGCGACGCTGTTTATCGCCCAGGCGTACGGCATCAAGCTCGATCTGACGCAGCAGATCACGATGCTGCTGATCCTGATGGTGACTAGCAAGGGCATGGCGGGCGTGCCGCGCGCATCGCTCGTCGTCATTGCCGCCACGCTCGCGACGTTCAACATTCCCGAGGCGGGATTGCTGCTGATCATGGGCATCGATCAGTTCCTCGACATGGGCCGCTCCGCGACCAACGTCGTCGGCAACAGCGTCGCGACCGCGGTCGTCTCGAAGTGGGAAGGCGAGCTGCAGCCTGAAGCGCAGGCGCAAGCGGAGATCGATCGGGACGAGGGATTGGTCGCTCCAGTCGCAGCATGATCAACAAGGCCGGATGAAACGACAACACAGGAGGCCACCATGACCCGCGCAAGTAAAGCGATGTGGACGGTCCTGCTCGCGTGCCTGTCGGCAGTCTTCGTGACGACTTCTCACGCGCAGGACGCGGTGGGCGTCGAAAAGCTGACCGGCACGCTGGCGAAGATAAGATCCACCGGCAGCGTCACGATCGGCTATCGCGACGCCTCGATTCCGTTCTCGTACCTCGGTCCTGGACGCCAGCCGATCGGCTATTCGATCGACTTGTGCCTCGCGGTGGTCGATGAGATCAAGGCGGAGCTCGGGACCGACGCGATCAACGTGAAGTACTTCCCGGTGAACTCGCAGACGCGCATTCCGCTGGTCGTTGACGGCACTGTCGATCTGGAATGCGGCTCGACGACGAACAACCTCGAGCGGCAGAAACAGGTTGCGTTTTCACCGATCTTCTTCGTGAGCGGCACGAAGCTGATGATCAAACGCGGCGCGAAGTTCCGATCGTATCGCGATCTCAAGGAGCACACCGTTGCCGTCACCGAAGGTACGACCAACGAGGCGGCGATCAAGGCGGTCAATGCTCGCGAAGGGCTGGGCATCAAGGTCGTGGAGTTTCGCGATCACGACCAATCGTTTTCCGCGCTGGCGAGCGGCAAGGTCGATGCGTGGGCCGGCGACGACGCGCTGCTCTACGCACAGGCAGCCGAGTCCAAGAATCCCGGCGACTTCGTCGTGCTCGGCGACTATCTGTCGTACGACCCGTACGGGATCATGTTCCGCAAGAACGATCCGGCGTTTGCGGGGCTGGTCAAGCACACGTTCGAGAAGCTCGCCGAATCGCGTGAGCTCGCGCGCCTCTACGAGCAATGGTTCCAGCGGCGGCTCCCTTCCGGCCGGACGCTCGGGATTGCAATGAGCCCCCAACTCGCTTCGATCTTCGAATCGATGGGGCAACCGACGGAGTAACGGCGATGGAAACGGAACAGACGCGCATCGAACACGATCTGCTCGGCGATCGCGCCGTGCCGGCCGCCGCGTACTTCGGTGTCCACACGCTGCGCGCCGTCGAGAACTTTCCGATCACCGGCAACGCGATCTCCATCTATCCGGACCTGCTCCGCGCGCTCGCGTGCATCAAGGAAGCAGCGGCGCGCGCGAACAACGAAATCGGACTGCTCGACAAGGAGCGCACGGACGCGATCGTGAAGGCATGCCGCGAGATATGCGACGGCAAGCTGCACGACCAGTTCGTCGTCGACGTGATCCAGGGCGGCGCCGGCACGTCGACGAACATGAATGCCAACGAGGTGATTGCGAACCTCGCGCTCGAGCATCTCGGGCACAACCGCGGCGAATACCAGCACCTGCATCCGAACGAGCACGTCAACATGAGCCAGAGCACCAACGACGTCTACCCGACGGCGTTGAAGGTCGCGACTTACTTCGGCATTTTCGAGCTGATCGATGCGATGACGGTTCTGCGCCGCGCATTCGAGGCGAAAGCCGAGGAATTTCGCGACGTGCTGAAAATGGGACGCACGCAGTTGCAAGACGCGGTGCCGATGACGCTTGGCCAGGAATTCTCGACGTATGCGGTGATGCTCGGCGAGGATGAGGAGCGGCTCAAGGAAGCGGCGTTGCTGATCTGCGAAATCAATCTCGGCGCCACTGCGATCGGAACCGGCATCAACGCGCACCCGGAATACGCGGCGCTCGTGTGCCGGCGGCTTTCGGAAATCACCGGCATTCCGCTCGTCACCGCACCGAATCTGATCGAGGCGACGCAGGACTGCGGCGCGTTCGTCCAATTGTCGGGGGTGCTGAAGCGCGTCGCGGTCAAGCTGTCGAAGGTCTGCAACGATCTGCGGCTTTTGGCGAGCGGCCCGCGCGCGGGCCTCGGCGAAATCAATCTGCCGCCGATGCAGGCGGGCTCGAGCATTATGCCCGGGAAAGTGAATCCGGTCATTCCCGAAGTCGTCAACCAGATCGCGTTCGAAGTGATCGGCAACGACGTTACAGTGAGCTTCGCGGCCGAAGCCGGCCAGCTGCAACTGAACGCGTTCGAGCCGATCATCGCGCACAGCCTGTTCAAGAGCGTCACGCATCTTCGCAACGGCTGCCTGACGCTCGCCGACCGCTGCGTGAAGGGCATCACGGCCAATCGCGAGCGGCTACGCGCGATCGTCGAGAACTCGATCGGCGTGGTGACGGCGCTCAATCCCTACATCGGCTACGCCAATGCGACGCAAGTGGCCCAAGAAGCGCTCACGACCGGTCGCAGCGTGTCGGAACTGGTGCTCGAAAAGAAGCTGCTGTCGAAGGAACGCCTCGCCGAGATCCTGCAACCCGAGGTATTGACGAAGCCGCGTCCGATCATTGCGACGCGCGAGTGACGGAATCGCGGCCGAGCGCCGCGTGGTTTGACATCGACCGATAGTGAAATGGAGGCATCATGACGCACGACCGCACGTTCCGGCGTTGGATTTGCGCAGTGTGCGCGGCACTTTCGCTGGGATTCTCCGCGCTCGATACGGCGGCCCGCGAGCCGGGCAAGCTCGCCAACGTGATGATCCTCGCCACGGGCGGCACGATCGCGGGCAGCGGCGCGACCAGCACGACGACGGTCGGCTACACGGCTGCCACCGTCGGCGTCGCACGCTTGATCGAGGCCGTGCCCGAGCTGAAGGCGGCCGCGAACGTTAAGGGCGAGCAGGTGTTCCAGATCGCCAGCGAGAACATGAACAATGACTACTGGCTGAAGCTCGCGAAGCGCGTCAACGAGCTGCTGAAGCAGGACGACGTCGACGGCATCGTCATCACGCACGGCACCGACACGATCGAGGAGACCGCGTATTTTCTCAATCTCACCGTGAAGAGCCGCAAGCCGGTCGTCATCGTCGGCGCAATGCGGCCTTCCACGGCGATCTCCGCCGACGGGCCGATCAATCTGTACAACGCGACGATCCTCGCGGGAAGCGACGCCGCGGTCGGCAAGGGCGTGCTCGTCGTGCTGAACGACCAGATCAACGGCGCGCGCGACGTGACGAAGACGAATACCGCCAACACGGACACGTTCCGCAGCTGGGAACTTGGCTTCCTCGGCTACATGCAGAACAACCAGCCGTATTTCTACCGTCAATCGACGCGCAAGCACACGGCGGACACCGAGTTCGACGTGACGAACCTCGACAAGCTGCCCGATGTCGACATCGTGTACGGCTACGCCAACATGAACCGCATCGCCGTCGACGCGTTCGTCGCCGCCGGGGACAAGGGTCTCGTCCATGCCGGCGTCGGCGACGGCAGCCTCGCGCGTCCAGCGGTCGAGCCGGCGCTGGTGGAGGCGCGCAAGAAGGGAGTCGTGATCGTGCGTTCGAGCCGCGTCGGCAACGGGATCGTTGCGCGCAACGGCGAGGCGAAGGATGACGAGCTCGATTTCGTCGTGTCGGATACGCTGAATCCACAGAAGGCTCGCATCCTTCTGATGCTCGCGCTGACGAAGACAAGCGACGCGAAGGAGATCCAGCGGATGTTCTACACGTATTGATGCACGCACTCGGTTTCACGCCGCGAGCCGGGCATCCCCTTTGACAATGCGGCACAAAAGCCGATATAATTCAAGACTTTTCGCGAAGCACGCTCGGGCGGGGCGACGCCAATCTTTCCGGCAGGAGTTTCTCCATGTACGCGGTCGTAAAAACCGGCGGTAAGCAGTACA
>VBCG01000223.1 GCA_005881895.1 Betaproteobacteria bacterium | reverse complement strand
CAAAAGCGCGGCGCGAATTGTTGGAAAGCGTCGCACCGTTGCGATTCGCGCTCGTCCTCTATGAAGCGCCGCATCGCATACGCGAAACCGTCGCCGAGCTTGCGAATTTGCTGGGTGCGCGAACGCTTTTTGTAGCGCGCGAGCTCACCAAGGTATTCGAGACGCTGACGCGGTTACCGCTCGAAGATGCGTCGGCGTGGTTCGACGCCGATTCGAATCGTACGCGCGGCGAGTTCGTACTGATCGTCGACGCCCCATCCCCGCCGAGTGACAAAGCCTCGGCGCTGCCTGTCGATGTCGACCGCTGGCTCGCTGAGCTCGTCCGCGAGCTGCCGCCTGCAAGGGCAGCGCGTATCGTTGCGAACGTGACCGGTGTTGCGCGCGATCAGCTCTACGCGCGTGCGATGGCGCTCAAACACAAATCGGTCGACTGATGCGCATCGGGATTGCCGGGGCGGGACCCGCCGGATTGCTCTTCGCCTATTTGGCGAAATGCCGGCGACCGGACGTCGACGTGCGCGTCGTCGAGCAGAATGCGCGTGATGCGACGTTCGGGTTTGGCGTCGTTTTCTCGCATGGCGCGCTCGAGTTCATGGCGCGCGACGTGCCAGCGATGCATGCCACGCTCGCGACGCTATTGGAGACGTGGCCCATCCAGCGCATCGTTCATCGCGACCAATCGGTCGACATTGACGGCAACGGCTTTTGCGCGATCGGGCGGCTCGCGTTGCTCCGTCTCTTGCAGGGCGAGTGTGAGCGCGTCGGCGTGTCGCTCATGTTCGGATACCGGCTGGAATCGCCAGACGCATTCACTGGCTGTGACTTGATCGTCGGCTCGGACGGCGTCAATTCGGTCGTTCGCAGCGCGTACGCAAACACGTTCCGGCCGACGATCGAATGGCTCACGAACAAGTTCGTTTGGTACGGGACGACCAAGCCTTTCGACTGCCTGACGCTAACGTTCCGCCGCAGCGAGCACGGCGTGTTCGTCGCGCATCACTATCGCTACGCGCCCGATCGAAGCACGTTCATCGTCGAATGTGATGCGGCGACGTGGCGACGGGCGGGATTCGAGACGGGGGACGATGCAGCGTCGCGCGCCTATTGCGAACGCGTCTTCGCGCCTGACCTCGATGGTCACCCATTGATCGCGAATCGGTCGGTGTGGCGCAATTTTCCGCTGGTCCGATGCACGAACTGGAGCGCCGGCAACATGGTTCTCATCGGCGACGCGCTTCGCACCGGACATTTTTCGATCGGCTCGGGAACGCGCCTTGCATTCGACGATGCGATTGCGTTGAATCGCGCATTTGCGGAGGCGGGCGATGACGTTACACGCTTGCTTGCCATATTCGAACGCGAACGGCGGCCAATCGTCGACAAGCTCGTCGCCGCGGCGAACTCTAGCTCTTACTGGTACGAGCGGATGGCGGAAAAGATGGCACTCGAGCCAATCGACCTCGCGCACGACTACATGACGCGCAGCGGAAGAATGACGGACGAGCGGCTTGCCGCGACGGCTCCGCGCTTCATGGCAGAGGTGCGTGCGCACGGATCATGTCGACAAACGAACATAGACGAGCGCGTCCCGGATCCGGTTCCCGATGAGGCGCCCGGTGCGCGGGAAATCGGTTTCGTCGTGCCGCAACGCTATAACGCATCGCAGTTGCTATATGACAATCTTGCGACGCGTCCCGACAAGGTCGCGCTGGTTTGCGGAGACCGCAGCTTTACCTATCGCGAGCTGTGCGCGCTCGCCGATCGCGTCGGCAACGGGCTAACGGAAATGGGGCTTGCGCGCGGCGGGCGTGTGCTGATGCTGCTCGATGACGGGCCCGAATACGCGGCGGCGATTTTCGGTGCCATTCGCGCTGGCTTTGTGCCCGTGCTCGTCAATACGCTTTCGCCGCCTGAGCTTGTCGCATATTTCCTGTGGGACAGCGGCGCCGAAGCGGCGTTTGTCGATACGCGCACCGGGGCACTGCTCGGCCATCACGACGTCGGCGCGAGTCGACTCCGGCAAGTTGTTCACATCGGAGATGACACGGCGAAGGCCGTGCTGCCGCTTGCCCTTCACCACCAATGGACGAAATGGATCGAGGCGCAGACAGCTTCCGAGAGCCATGCCGATACGCATCGTGACGCGATGGCATTTTGGATGTACAGCTCCGGCTCAACAGGACGGCCGAAAGGTGTCGTGCATCTTCAACACGATGCGCTCTACACGCACTTGGCCTATGGTCGCGGCGTCTTGGGTATCAACGAAAACGATATCGTCTTCTCGCCGCCGAAGATTTTCTTTGCTTATGGCTTCGGCAATTCGCTCACCTTTCCATTCGCCGCCGGCGCAACCGTCGTCCTTATGCCGGGCCGTCCCGATCCTGCGGCGGTATTTGAGACGATCGAGCGGCATCGCCCGACGATACTGTTCGGCTTGCCGACGCTCTACGTGGCGATGGTCGCGCATCCAGATTCGAAGGAACGTGATCTGTCGAGCGTTCGACTGTGCGTATCGGCTGCGGAAACCCTGTCGACTGATTTGTTCGATGAATGGCAAAGGCGCTATGGGCTCGCGATCGTCGAGGGACTCGGCTCGACAGAGGTTCTGCATATCTACTTATCGAACACGACGTTGCAACAAAAGCCGGGCGCCAGCGGCAAGCGCGTGCCGGGCTACGAGCTCAAGCTCACGGACACCGACGGCAACGAAATTGTGGCCGGCGAGTCAGGCGTTCTGTGGGTGCGCGGGCATTCTCAGGCGCCGTGTTACTGGAATCGCCCGGAGAAGACCGCGGAGACGATGCGAGATGGATGGATTTACACCGGCGATCGCTTTAGGCGCGACGTCGACGGTTTCCATTTCTTTGAAGGCCGCGCCGATGATCTCGTCAAAGTCAGCGGCCAGTGGGTCCACCCGCTCGAAGTGGAACGCTGTCTCGCGGAACACCCGCTGGTGCGGGAATGCGCGGTGCTTGCGCTCGACGACGAGAACCGCTTGAAGACGCTCGCCGCGTTCGTCGCGCTGCGCGATGATGCTCGTCGCGGCGACGAAACGACGCGAGTGCTGCAGCAGTTCGTCAAAGAACGCCTGCTTCCTTACAAATATCCGCGCCGTGTGATCTACGTGCCGTCGTTGCCTAAGACCGGAACGGGAAAGATCGATCGGCAGGCGCTGAGGCGTGCAGGGGTGATGCCATGAAAAAAGTGGCGTGCCCGAAAAGGCACGCCACTTGTGGCTCGGTATAACGAGATCAATCGGGACCGGAATCGGTATTGGCCTTCGTGCTCGTTTCGAACGGCTTTCCAATCCTAAGTGTGTCGATCAGGTCGTCTTTCTTTCGCTCTTCGCAGTGGAAGTTCGCCTGATCGTCCGTGCTGCCGCTGCCGTTATAGACCGGCACGTTTGGATACATGCAGATCTTGCGGGTGCGCGCCGCCAGGCTAGCCTGCGACGCGACGACATAGTCCGGCTCGATGCCATGCTCGACCCAGCCCACGAGCGTCGAGAAGAGCGCTTCGGCGTCGATTGCAGGACCTGTTCCTCCGCCACAATGCCCTTGACCAGGATACGGGAAGAAGCGGTAGAACTTCTGCGTCTCCTTGTAGTTACCCTGCAGCACGCTGTTGTAG
>VBCG01000222.1:6942-7480 GCA_005881895.1 Betaproteobacteria bacterium | reverse complement strand
CGCATCGCCAGGTGGTCAGTGGCCTTGCTGCTTGGCGTCCAGCTCATACCGATCACCCAGGTCTGCGCGATGCCGATGGCAGGTGCGACGATGGCGTACGTCGACGCAGTCATGCCCGAGGCATGCGCCGGTCTGCCTAAGGAAGCGTGTCTCGTCGCATACGTTCAAGACGATCGCGCGGCAGGAACCGGCGGCGCGTCAACCGCCTCCGCTCCGGTTGCGGCGTTGAGCGTTGCAGCCCAACCTTTCGCTACGTTTGCTCCACACGGTGATGCCGCGTTGCACACGCGCGCGCACTCCGGCGCACCACCGCCTCGTCTCTTGTTTTGTCGCATGCTGGAATAGGCCGCGAGCGACGGCAGTAATGTCGAGCACCCGGCGACGACTCATCGGGTGTACAGAAGCGGATCGAACCATTGAGGAGACAGCAATGCGTGCACTACTGATAGCAGTCGCGACCATCTTCGTCGCCGGTTGCGCCACCACACCACCAACGGGTCAGAGGGTCGCGGTCTACGATCACAAGACCAACGAGATT
>VBCG01000222.1:2857-6905 GCA_005881895.1 Betaproteobacteria bacterium | reverse complement strand
AACACCTAGCGCGACCAACCCTTCCACTTACAGAGTCGGACATCCGTAAGTCGTCCAGCACGACCACGGGAGGCGTGATCCACGTCCTCCCGCGGTCTGCATCGTTCACGCGGCCTAATCGAGACACTTGTCTCGGGTAAGGCAGCGACGCAGCACGACGACAAAGGAAGACCATCAACAACATTCGGAGCAACAATGCGCATCTTTCGTTTTGGCTTGGCACTGGTCGGACTGGTATGGAACATCGCTTACGGAGCCGTGCCCGACTACACCGGTCCAGCGCCACAGCCCGCTGGTTCTGGACTCGCAACTGCGGTATTTGCGGGCGGCTGCTTCTGGGGCGTTGACGCCGTCTTCAAGCATGTCAACGGCGTCTCGGAGGTCGTGTCAGGTTACGCGGGCGGTAGCGCGGCGACGGCCCACTATCCGATCGTTGGAACGGGAACGACGGCCCATGCGGAGTCGGTGAAAGTCACGTTTGACCCGACTAAGATTTCCTACGCCGATCTGTTGAAGGTTTTCTTTTCGGTGGCTCACGATCCGACGCAATTGAATCGTCAGGGCCCGGACGTTGGAACTCAGTATCGGTCAGCGATTTTCTACGCCGACGACCAGCAAAAGGCAATCGCGCAGCACTACATCAATCAGCTTAACCAGGCGAAGGTGTTCTCCAAGCCGATCGTGACGCAGCTGACCGTGCTCGAAAAGTTCTACCCGGCCGAGGACTATCACCAGAACTATCTGGCGCTGCACCCGACGCAACCCTACATTGTGTACAACGATTTGCCTAAGGTCGCACAACTGAAAAAGGAGTTTCCCAGTTGGTATCGGTGAGCTGCGATGCTCAAACGATGGGCCGGTCCAGCGGCCGTAGTCTGCGGACTTAAACTGTCGCGCGAAAAGCTCAACGAAACGACAGCGAGTTCTACCACCGCGCCCGCTGCTGTTTACCGGGCGCTTCGAGATATCGTGGTCGGGATTTGCGTCGCGGCGGGGGCCGATCCGTGTTAAGCCGGTGTCGTGCAAGTGGCAAGCAACTGCTGCGAAGACAAGAGCTGCGAGGTCATTGCGCTGCGCGAGAGCCACGAACGCGTGTTGATCGCGGTTCCTCACCAGCGCTTCCGCCGCCACCGCCGCTCTTGATCGTCGGCGAGAAGCCACCAACGATCAAAGCGGTGAGCGTTCGCTGATGCGCGGAGCGGATGGAGGAGGTATTGCCACCATTGGGCTGCTCAGAGAACTCGACTCGCTCACGAACAGTTGACCTTGCACCCAGGTACAAGGTTTATCCTGCAAATCGAGAGTCGGATGATGAAGCCGGGCGCATTAACAATCGGTGGTCTCGCCAAGCGCGAGAATGTGAATCGGCAGACAATCCGCTATTACGAGCGTCGCGGATTGATCGCGGAATCGAGCCGGACAGCATCCGGCTATCGGCTCTACGGCAACGACGCCGCGCGACGCCTGGCGTTCATTCGACGTGCCAAGCAGCTCGGATTTTCGTTAATCGAAATCGAAGGGTTGCTGGCGCTGCGAATGCGTCCTGGTACGACCTGCAGTGAAGTGAGAACAAAGGCGCGCCAAAAGATGACGTCGGTCGACGAAAAAATTGCCGAGCTGCAACGGATTCGCACCGCGCTTGCGACATTTGTGGCGGCGTGCCGGACAAGGCGATCGACGAAGGTCTGTCCAATCCTCGAGATGCTAGATGGCGACGGCCGCTGAAGCGTTATCGATCGAGCTCATCTACGATGCTGACTGCCCCAACGTGGCCGCAGCGCGATCGACATTGTCGGAGGCTTTCGCTCGAACCGGAATGAATGCAGGCTGGCGCGAATGGGAGCGCAGTTCCTCGAACGTTCCCGCGTATGTAAAAGCATTCGGATCACCGACCATTCTTGTCGACGGCAAGGACGTTGCCGGAGAAGCGCCGGATGCAAGCGGCAGGAACTGCAGGGTCTATCGCACGAAGGACGGCGCCTTGACGCCCACGCCGTCGCTTGAGGCGGTGTGTACGGCGATTTCTGCCCCCAACGTGCTAGTGGCTCGACCGAATCGCGTGAGGACTTTCGGCGCGTCGCTCCCCGTCGTCGCAACCGCCCTTCTGCCCAAGCTCACGTGCCCTTTGTGCTGGCCCGCCTACACGGCCGTACTCGGCGCGCTCGGATTGGAATTCGTCGACTACACGCCTTATTTGTTTCCGGCGACCGCGGTGTTTCTTGCGGTCGCCATCGGCGCGCTGATTTTTGCGGCGCGCAGGACGGGCCGATACATTCCACTTGCGCTCGGCGTGATCGCAGGCGCCGTTGTGCTCGCCGGAAAATTCGCCGTCGATGCCGATTGGGTCACCAATATCGGGATCGCGTTCCTGATGGGTGCGATCTTTCTTTCGGCGCGCAAGCGTACCCACTCCGCCTCCTGTCAAGACTGCGTTTCCTCCGGCGACAAAATTCGATCAGCATAAAACGCGCGTTTTGCGTGCTGGTGATTACGTACGATGCGGGCGGTGCAAACGTCGTGTTCTTCAGGAACTTGCAACGTCCAGCAGGTGCCCAAAGCAAAAGCCGGGACGGTTTTTGTCCCTTGGATTCGCCACGCTCATGCGGAGGCTCGTATGACTGACACGACGCGAACCGTTCTTATTGCACTTGGCGTATCACTATTGGTCGTGGTGTTGGTGCCAATCCTCGTTTGCGCCGGTGGCATGGCGACGGGCATGAGCGACATGAACAGCATGATGGGCAACACGGCCGGCATGGGTCACATGGGCGGCATGACGAGCGGGAGCATGCCATGGGTAATGGGGAGCGTGGTGCTGCTTGTTCTCGTCGCAGGCATCGTGTCGCTTGTCGCCGGCTTGCGTCGGCGATAGCGAATACGCCTGCTGCTATACTTATTTGATGTTGATGCGCGCACGCAATCTTGTTGTGACGCTGCTGGTGTTGATGCTGCCGTGGCAGTCGTTCGCAGCACTGGCGATTTCGTCGGCAAGCCATCACCATGACGCGAACGAGATAGGTCGACTGGCAAACGCCGGCGGAACGCAGCACGCGCATGAACATCACGTGGGCGATCAGCCTCGCGATAACGCCGGTGCGTCTTCGGATCACGACGACGGATCGGCCGCTGCCTCCGCTGCTTGTACGAATGTCTGATGTTCCCCAGCCGGGTGATTCCCTCGCGATGCATCGACTGCCCTCGCCCGCTCCCGATCGGCTCGAGCGCCCCCTCGTAGTTTCCACGTCTAGCTCAGTCGCTTAGCGTCGGGTCGAAACGACTCGTCGTGCGAGTGTCGGCCGCGTTCGGCCACCGGTGGCCGCATCGATTTTCATGCGGCAGCCAACTCATTCGAGCAACGAGGCTCTCGTGAATTGTGCAACTCGGCTTTTCTTTGGCGTAATCGGCGCGCTTGCGCTGATCGGATGCGCGACGCTGTCGCCCGATGGCGGATTTGCCGCCGTGCAGTACCGTCAAGGAACTGCGCGAGCACGCGGCGCTCATGAAGAAATTCTCCGAGATGGAGCACGCTGACCCGAATAAAGTGAGCCTCGAGGGAGGGAAAACTGGCGAGCTGGTCTGGCAGTTCGCCCGAGCGGGCACGTTCGACTTCGCGTGTCTGCAGCCCGATCACTTTGATGCCGGGATGCGTGGGAAGGTCGCCGTCAGATGAGCAAAGGAGCACCTGATGAAGCGGAGCATTTTCCTTGGTTTTCTCACAATGATCAGTCTTGTGCCAACTGCACGTGTTGCAACACAGACCGACGCTGGTCGTGGTCCGATAACGACAGCCGCTGCCGCACCGATGAGCGAAGGCGAGGTGCGAAAAGTAGACAAGGGAGCGAGCAAGGTCACGATTAAGCACGGTCCGTTGCAAAACCTCGATATGCCGGCGATGACCATGGTGTTCCGCGTAAGGGACCCCGCAATGCCATGTTCACAGCGGAGAAGATCGATGGTGCATTGACGGTGACAAAGATTCAAATCGCTCGATAATGTTCGGTACCACGCTGGGCTGGCCTTGCCCAAGTGATTGCCGTAATTCGCGCCA
>VBCG01000222.1:1228-2840 GCA_005881895.1 Betaproteobacteria bacterium | reverse complement strand
TAGGAGTCATTCATGACCGAGCACGCCCGTCATCATGAACATGCGAAAACCGGCGAAGCGACAACGCCCCGGCAGCACACCGTGGTGCGGCCGACTGTTTCGAGCACTCAACCACGCGACAGCACGGCAACGATCTACGTCTGCCCGATGCATCCGCAGATTCGCCGGTCCGCCCCCGGCAACTGCCCCATCTGCGGCATGACGCTCGAACCCGAGATGCCGTCCGTCGAGGAAGAGCGCAATCCGGAACTGGAAAGCTTCACGCGCCGATTCTGGTGGACGCTGCCGTTGAGCATCGTCGGTGTGGTGATCGCGATGGGCGGCCATCGCTGGGTGCCGATGTCCCCCGGTGCGATGTCGTGGCTCGAACTCGCGCTCGCTACGCCCGTCGTCCTGTGGGCCGGCTGGCCCTTCTTCGTTCGCTGCATCGATTCGATTCGTCATCGAAGCCCGAACATGTGGACGCTGATTGGCGTCGGCGTCGCGGCTGCGTACGTCTACAGTCTCCTCGGTACCGTCGTGCCCGGGCTGTTTCCGGCAGAATTTCGGGAGGCGGGTCACGTCGCCGTCTATTTCGAGGCCGCGTCGGTGATTGTGTCGCTCACGCTGTTAGGTCAGATTCTCGAGCTCAAGGCGCGCTCGCAAACCTCCGCGGCAATTCGCGCGTTGCTCGGCTTGCAGCCCAAGACGGCACGACGCATCGCTCGTGACGGCACGGAGCAGGACGTTCCACTCAGCGACGTGCACATCGGCGACACGCTGCGCGTGCGGCCGGGTGAGAAGGTGCCGGTCGACGGCGTCGTGACCGACGGGCGATCGAGTGTCGACGAATCGATGCTGACCGGCGAGCCGATACCCATCGAGAAGATTGCCGGATCGAACGTCATCGGCGCGACGATCAACGGCACGGGCAGTTTGGTGATGCGCGCCGAGAAAGTCGGCACGCAAACGGTGCTCGCGCAGATCGTGCAGATGGTCGCGCAGGCGCAGCGCAGTCGAGGGCCGACACAGCGACTGGCCGATGCAGTGGCGCGCTGGTT
Source organism: Betaproteobacteria bacterium (assembly GCA_005881895.1). Lineage (GTDB taxonomy): Bacteria > Pseudomonadota > Gammaproteobacteria > Burkholderiales > Casimicrobiaceae > VBCG01. The sequence continues at coordinate 1,800 of VBCG01000222.1, read as the reverse complement.
CGTGCTCGCGGTGCTCGGCATTGCGGTGTTGACCGCGGGTGTTTGGTGGTTCTTTGGCCCCGAGCCGCGCGGTACCTATGCCGTCCTCAATGCCGTTGCTGTGCTGATCATTGCGTGTCCGTGCGCGCTGGGACTCGCCACACCGATGTCGGTGATGGTGGCGAGCGGCAGGGCGGCGACGAGCGGTGTCCTGTTCCGCGATGCCGAGGCGCTCGAGACATTGCGGCGGATCGATACATTGATCGTCGACAAGACCGGTACGTTGACGATCGGGCGACCGGAGTTCGCGACGGCGATCGGCGTTTCACCGGTAACGGAACAGGAAGTATTGCGTATCGCGGCGAGTCTGGATCAAGGGAGCGAACATCCGCTCGCCAATGCAATCGTTGAAGCGGCACGCAGCCGCAGCCTGCAGCTTCAGAAACCCGAGAACTTCGAATCGTCCACCGGCATCGGCGTGCGCGGAGCAATCGAGGGGCGGTCGATCATTGTCGGCAACACGGTCTTGCTGCGCGACGCCGGCGTCGATCCGACAGCGCTTGCGGCGGACGCCGAGCGGCTGCGCGCGGAGG
>VBCG01000222.1:0-1160 GCA_005881895.1 Betaproteobacteria bacterium | reverse complement strand
CACGACGCAGGAATTCGCTTGGTCATGGCGACCGGCGACGGTCGCACGACGGCTGATGCGGTGGCGCGTCGGCTCGGCATTGACGAGGTGCACGGCGAAGTGCGGCCGCAGGACAAGGCGGATTTGATCGCCAAGTTGCAACAGAGCGGACATATCGTCGCGATGGCGGGCGACGGCATCAACGATGCGCCGGCGTTAGCGCGTGCCAACGTCGGAATCGCGATGGGGACGGGCACTGACGTTGCGATGAGCAGCGCTCAGGTCACACTCGTGAAGGGTGACTTGCGTGGTATCGCGCGAGCGCGCGAGATTTCAGAGCGAACCGTGGCCAACATGTATCAGAACTTGCTTTTCGCGTTGATCTACAACACGCTGGGCGTCCCGATCGCCGCAGGCGTCCTTTACCCGTTCTTCGGCATCCTGCTCTCTCCGCTCATCGCCGCTGCGGCGATGTCGTTAAGCTCTGTCTCGGTCGTGGGGAATGCGCTCCGCTTGCGCAGAGCTTAGTGCAGGAACGCCGCGCGAGGCGGTTCTGGGTTAGTCTGCAGTGCTAACGCCGACCCTTGTCGCGACGTGGCCGACTATCGCGCGACAACGGTTCGGCGAATCGCGGCCGATCGCGCGCCGTCACGTCGGACACGCTCTCCTCGGCGAGCGTGAAATCGATCTTCGCGGTTTCGAGATCGACGCGGGCGACCTGAACGCGTACGCGTCCGGCAAGCTGAAACACGCGACCACCGCGCTCGCCGATCAGCGCGTGCCGCGGCGCATCGAAGTGGAAATAATCGCGGCCGAGCTCGGTGACGTGCACAAGCCCATCGATGTTGAGCCCGTCGAGCGTCACGAATATGCCGAAGCTCGCCACACCGCTGATCGTGCCGGCGAAATCTTCGCCGATCTTGTCCTTCATGTAGTGGCACTTGAGCCATTGCAGGACGTCACGCGACGCATCGTCGGCGCGGCGCTCGGCCATCGAGCAATGCGAGCCGAGTGCTTCCCACGACTGCGCGGAAGGCGTGTAGTGCTTGCCCGCAAGCACCGCCTTGATCGCCCGATGCGTGAGCAGGTCCGGATAACGGCGGATCGGCGACGTGAAATGCATGTAAGCGTCGTATGCGAGGCCGAAATGGCCGACGTTGTTCGGTCGATACTGTGCCTGC
>VBCG01000221.1 GCA_005881895.1 Betaproteobacteria bacterium | reverse complement strand
CTTCGGCGGCGGGGTAGCGCTAGGGATCGGTGCCGCATGCGCGTTCCTCTCCAAAGGTCTGCTGGGTCCGGGCTGGCTTGGTCTGACCGCGCTGATATTGCCGTTTTTTCGACTATGGCGAACGCGCACCTATGCAGGGGCGCTGGGCGCGGCAGCACTCGTTGCCATCATTCCCGCGACGATTTGGATGGTTGCGTTGTACATGCGCTCGCCGGATTTGTTTTTCGAATGGTTCGTGAACAACAACTTCGGTCGCTTCTTGGGATTCGCACGATTGGGAACGCGCAATGCCCCGGGCTTTTACGTCTACACACTGCTGTGGTACGCGTTTCCCGCATTGCCGTTGGCAGGCTACACTGCGTGGACCGCGTGGCGCGATCGCGCGCGCTCGACGGCGTTACGCGAAATGCAACTGCCGGCGCTGCTAGCGGCGGTCATTGTCGGTGTGCTCGCTCTCGCCAGCGATTCGCGCGATCTGTACCTGATGCCGGTCATGTTGCCGCTCTCATTGCTTGCGGCGCAGGGCGTATGTCGGATACCCCTCTTCGGGACTCGCGCATTGTCGGCGAGCGCTCGCTGGATACTCGGCGGGCTGGCCCTCTCGCTTTGGCTTGTCTGGCTGTCGCTCGTGACCGGAATACCGAGCGCGCTGCAGACGATGATGCTCGCCTATCAGCCCGGGTTCGTGCCCGATGTTCGCTGGTTACCTGTCGCGCTGGCGGTCGTTGCCACAGTAGTTGCGGGAGCAACAATGATTCGGCGCGCCCGCATGGCCGGTTCCGCTTTGACGCAGTGGGCGACGGCCGCGACGCTTTGTTGGGTGCTGGCTACGACGCTGTGGACGCCCTACCTCGACGCGGGGAAGAGTTATCGCGCGATGATGCAATCGCTCGTCCATGAGTTGCCGTCAAATGGCTGCGTCGCAAGCCTTCGTTTAGGCGAGCCTCAACGCGCGTTGCTCGTTTATTACGCGCGAACTACGACAGCGCGACTCGAAGCGAAGCCGGATGTCGCATGTCCAGCATTGCTTGTCCAGGGCACGCACGCGACAGGGGCTACACCACGTTCGAACGGTTGGACGCTGGTTTGGGAGGGCGCCCGTCCCGGGGACGCCAAAGAGTTGTATCGCCTCTATCGGCGCGACGTCGCTGCAGACCGCGCAATCGTGCGGTTTCCAAATTGAGTTGGATCGTCGCGGCGGGATCCCGAACTTCGCACCCTGATCCCACGCTCGCCAAAATCGTCTCTTGTTGACGGTCAATGCTTCAACCGCCGCTATGGCCGATAAAGCATTACTTGGCGTACTTGTGTTTCTTATCCTGTTCGGAGTGATCTGGGCGAGCGACCAGATCACATTGCAAGGGGAACGCACCATCTACACGGTGAACTGCAAGGACGGGAGCTGGTCGGGCAACCGATGCACAAGCGTCCTCGCGCCGGGAGTGCGGCATGCCTTTCGCGCGAGCAGAACGCGCCAGGAGGTGATCCACTGGGTCAGGGGCTCGGACGAGCCCTCCGAAAAATACACCGATTGCCAGGTCAAAAATCGTGACAATTGGAAATGCAACTCTCGTAAGGATCAGAAATCATTGTTCGTAGATGAACTGATCAATGGTCGGCCTATACTGACTACCACGCAGTCGACCACCCCTGTCCCATTTCACGCAGTCGTCAAGTGGAAATGGTATGCGTTACAAGCAGGAATACGCGTGTTCACCGATGCAGACTATTGAGGACTTATCCATCACAACGCTTCATCGGAAGTCCCGGTTGCGGCCGCGGCTGCAACGGTGCGGCCAAGGATAATTAACGGAGTCCTATTCCACTCGCTGGTCAATCTCGCAGCTTATCTTGCGACCCGCACTCGCCGGCATTCGAACTGGACCTCGCCACCCGCGACTCGGTGCGGCAGCGTTTCGAACCCTGCTACCGATTTGCGAACGGTACTACGCCTCGAGGCAGATTTTTCGATCAACGAGCCGATTCGCGTTGGAGCGCCTCGATGCCGTCCGCGCTGCGCTCGCACGCGGAGAAACCGTCTACCTTGCAGGAATCGGCGCCGCCGGCCTCCACAATTCCGGTGTCGCGCTGATCGAGGTGTCACGCGCCCACGGGCCGCGCATCATTTGCAATAACGAGGAAGAGCGCTTCTCCGGCAAGAAGCACACCCACGAATTTCCGCGCAGCGCTTTGCGGGCCCTCGAGACCGCGATGAAACGCATCGGTATCGGGCCCGAGCGCATTGCGGCCTGGCTCGCCACCTGGGACTACGCGGCATTCGCCGCGACCATGGGGCGCACCCTTCTCGAAGAATTTCCGGCGAGCCTGAACCTTCTTCGCCCGCGCGAGACTCCGGTGCTGAACATGGCGCAGCTGGACCCGGCAACGCGCGGCCCGCGTCATCTCGGCCGCGCACTGGGCCTCCCCGGCCCGGTGCCCTTTATTGGGATGCCACACCACGACAATCACGCTTGGTTTTCATTCTGCGTCTCGCCGTTCGCCCGTAGCGAGTCACCCGTGATGATCTCCGTCATCGACGGGACGGGCGATCTTGGTTCAACCTCCCTCTACGTCGCCGAGAAAGGATCGATGCGCCGCATTCGCTGCAATCACAGCGTCTTCGACTCGCTCGGTGCCTACTACGGCATCATCAGCTCGACGCAAGGCGGCTGGAGCTTGTTGAGCAGCGAGGGCCGCTACATGGGTGCGGCAGCCTACGGGGACTGCGACCGGCAGACGAACACGATCTATCCCGAGCTCAAGAACATTTTGAGTCTGGCGCCCGAAGGACAGGTTCATCTCAATCGCGCGCTCGCGAATTGGCAATGCGATCCCTTCGACCATCCTTACACGCCCGAGCTGACCCGCATCCTCGGCGCCCCGATTGTTGCAAAGGATATGTGGAACCCCGACGCGGTTCTGCGCGTGGAGGACATCCACCATAAGCCGAATACCCAAGAGCGGCTGGACAAGGCTGCGGCGACGCAGATGGTCTTCGAAGACGCGCTCATCCACATTACCGATTTTTTCATTCGCCAGTCCGGCAGCGATCGGCTGATCATGACCGGCGGTACCGCGCTGAATGCCGTCGCCAACATGCGGCTGCTCGAGCATTTCGACGAAGCGTATTACGATCGCGCATTGGGCAGGCGCACCCGCCTGCACATCTGGGTGCCGCCGGTGCCCAACGATGCCGGCGTCACCCTGGGTGCCGCGTACTTGTTCGCGTACCACGCCGGTGCCGGCGTTGGCCCGCCGATGGATCACGCGTTCTGTTGCGGCCCGGCGCCGACCGAACGCGAAATCCGCGCGTCGCTTGACAGTGCGCATGACATCGCCTGGACGCGTCTCGGCAATTGTTCCTCGGTCGAGGGACGCGCGGCGATTGCCGACTTGATGGCATTTATCACCGCGCGGGATGGTGTCATTGCCATATTTCAGGGCGCTGCCGAGACCGGGCCCCGCGCGCTCGGGCACCGCTCTATCGTTGCCAATCCGTGCAACCCGCGCACCCGCGAGGTGCTCAATGATCGCGTGAAGTACCGTGAAGCGATCCGCCCGCTCGCGCCGATGCTGACGTTAGAGGCGGCCAAACGCTGGTTCCATCTCTCCGACGGCGCCTCCGACGACAACTACAACGCCTACAACTACATGGTGCTAACGGCGCGCGCCAGGCCCGGCGCGCGGGAGCGTATTCCCGCCGTAATACACGCGGATGGCACGGGGCGATTGCAGATCGTCCGTGACCATGCGGACCCCCTTACCTATGCCTATCTGAAGGCGCTGGGCCGCAGAATCGGCGTCGAGGTCGCCGTAAACACGTCCTTCAATGTCGGCGGGCCGATCGCACAGACTGCTTTGCAGGCGATCGAAACGCTGCGTCGTTCGAAAGGAATGGATGCGGTTTTGATGTTTGCGGAAGAAGGACCCGTATTCGCTGCCTCGCACGGTCTGGCGCACGACATGGGAAACTTTCGCAAGTGGCTAGACCAATGGCGCGCAGAAATTGGGGCCCCCGCGTTGCCCTAACCAACCACGTACGGGCGGTCGTCTCGCAAGAAGCGGATCTGCTAACGAATTGGTAGCGAAAAAGTAGCGCCTATTACTTCAGTTCCTGGATTGTTCGTCTGATGTAGGACTTTCCCGTTCGACATGTGTTGATACGCCGCACCGATACGCGTGCCGTTGTCGAAGCGATATTCGAAATCGATGCCAAAGCGGCCCACAACGGGAGGATGACCGAGGTCCTTGCCCTGCCCCTGGCCATACCCTCCGATCGCGAAGCTCGGTGTAACCACAATGTGCTCGCCCCAATTGGTTGCATATCGGATTCCGCCATAGCCCCATGCACTCCGGTCCGATGTGAAGCCGGCGCCGACAAATGGCCGAAGTCCCCACCACACCAATCTGTCGGCGTGGTATTCAATGCCGAACGCCGTCGCTTGCTTCACATTCTTGACGGGATCGAAACGACCAACGTCAAAAGCAAGGGAGTCGAGCTCCTCGCGCTTGGGCACGTCGGCCAGAATCGAGGCTAATACGACAATTCCTGTCGCGAGTGCGATTCCTTGCACTTCGAGATCGGCGTGCACCGATGCCGATCCGACGACGAGAAAAGCGATGGCTCCGTAAATCGTGACGAAGGGCCACATCGCCACAAGTCCACTGGCTGCGTCCTCAGTCTTTAGATGAGAGCTGGGAACGAGGGTTCGGATCCAGTGGGCACGACAAAGCAGCTGCCCTAAACATTTTGCTTCCTCCTTTGGTCAGGTATTGGCAACGCGTCGCGGTTTCGAGCGTTCAGAAACGGTTGTTTTCGTCAGAGAGTACGCGGGGTGTCTGTCAGTGACCTGCCGAATACCTGACAATTGGTCGCACTGCGCGTGAGTCAAGTAATCAGCGAGGCACCTCCGGCGTAACGGCAGCAAAGACGACCGTAATGCGAGTGCCGAGGCCGGTGGGGTTTTCGATGGTCACATGGGCCCCGTGCTGCTCCGCCACCTCCCGGACGATGGCGAGGCCAAGGCCCGCCCCGTCACCCACCGTGCCCTGAATGCGGAAGAATCGTTCGAACACGCGCTCGTGCGCCCACTGCGGAATGCCGGGCCCCGAGTCCTCGACGCTGAAATACGCAGTAGGCGAGCGAACTCCGCAACGCACCGTGGCCGCGCCGCCCGGTGGCGTGTAGCGGAGCGCGTTGTCGATCAGATTGTTCAGCGACTCGGTCAGCAACACGGCGTCGCCCCACACCGAGGCGTCGGCCAGATCGAATCCGAGATCTACCTCGCGCGCGATCGCTCGCGGGACCCATTCGTGAACCGCAGCGTCGGCGAGCGAACGCAGATTCACCAAAGTTTTCGGTCGCGCTTGTTCCATGGATGCTTCCGCTTTTGCCAATATCAGGAGCTGATTCGCGAGCCGCGTCGCGCGCGTGGTCGCGCCATGCATCGCCTCGATCTCTTGATGCACATCGCTTGGCAACTCGCGTCGGAGCAGGAGCTCAAGATGCATCTGCAACGCCGCCAGCGGCGTGCGTAGCTGGTGCGCTGCGTTGGTCAGAAATCTCTGCTGGACGGCGTTCGAATCACGCAGTTGTGAAAGCAGATGATTGAATGCCTCGATAGCCGGCGCAATCTCCAGCGGCGCATTGCGCTCGTCGAGCGGACGCAGATCGTGCGGGGACCGCGCCAGAATTTGGGACCTGACGCGTGCCAACGGCGCAATACCGTGCGCGACGACCGTCCGTGCGAGCGCAAGCGAAGCGAGGGCAATGAGCACCGTCGGCAGGAATTCCGCCGCCAGAATTTCGCGCACCAAGCGGCTGCGTTTGTTCAGCGTTTCCCCGACTTGTACCGTGAATCCCGTCGCCGCACGAACGGCCGCAATGCGGAGCGGCTTGCCGTTGTACGTGACATCGAAAAAAGCGCGCTGACCCGGTGCCAGCGGCGGAGCGGGCGCCAAATCGGGAACGCCAGCAATGAGATCGCCAGCGCCGTCGCGAATTTGGAACACAAGCGTGTCCTCGTGATCGTAGAGCAACGCCTCCTGCTCCTGAGCCAGCATGTCGAGCTGCGGCCCGTTGGCGCCGAGTCGCACGTTCTCCGCCATGTCCAACGCGGGATCGAGGAGCGATCGATCGTACGCGGTTGTGGCGGCGTGCAACGCCAACACGTACGACAGCACGGCGGCGCAGCCCACGAGCAGCAAGAGCGCTGGAATCAGGAAAGACAGCATTCGTCGCTTGATACTTTCCGGACGCTCGCTTCGATCAGACACTTTCCGCTTCCCAGAGGTATCCGAACCCGCGCACCGTGCGTATTTTGACGCCCTCAGTCTCGATCTTGGAGCGCAACCGCGAGACGTAGACTTCTATGGTATTGAGGCTCAACGCATCGTCGTAGTTGACGAGCTGCTGCGCGATCTGCTCCTTGCTGAGCACCCGTCCCGGTCGCGCCAGGAAGAGCTCGAGCAACGCCCATTCGCGGACCGTCAGATCGACTGCCACGTCGTGGACTTTCACGCGTTTCACTTCGATATCGATGGTCAGTCCGCGGAACTCGAGAGGGCCTGCCGGGGCGGAGGTGCGCCGCAGCAACGCCCGTACACGGGCTTCGAATTCGGCAATCGCGAACGGCTTCGTCAGATAGTCGTCGGCGCCCAAATCGAGACCGTGCACGCGGTCTTCGACCGCATCGCGAGCGGTCAGCACCAGGACATTGGTGCGCGCTCGCCGCAGACGTAGGCGACGCAGGACTTCGAATCCGTCGATATCGGGCAGGCCGATGTCTAGGACGACCAACTCGTACAAGGTATTGCGCAGCAGGTTGTCCGCTTGGATTCCCGAGGCGGCTCGGTCCACCGCATGCCCGCAGCGGCCGAGAACGCGGGCGAGCCCGGCGGCAAGCAGCGGATCGTCTTCAACGACGAGGATACGCATGAGCCCAATCGACTTGCACGTCATGCACGGTCGTCGCCGCAGCTGACAGCAACGGAGCAGTTTCAGATGGCCTGTTCGTCACGCGGACTCCTTTCCGCTTGAGTCCCGCTGCATTTTCATTCCATTTCCGCGCATCAGCAAATTGTCAGGCTCGCTGCAGCGCTGAGACAGGTGCGCCGCGTAGGATCGTGCGCGCCGGGCATTGCTCGAGCGCGAGTGTTACCAGTTCGG
>VBCG01000220.1 GCA_005881895.1 Betaproteobacteria bacterium | reverse complement strand
TGAGCTCGTCATCGCCCCGATCGCAAGCGCAAGACCCAATGCGCCGACGACGAGCAGCGTCGCGCGAAGTCCGATTCCCGTCGCGAGCGCGCCACCGATCAGCGATCCGAGCGGGGCGGCCGCGACCGTGCAAAAGCGCATCGTCGCCGTCATCCGTCCGAGCAAGCGGTCGGGGGTGATCGCCTGACGCAGCGCCAGATAGTTGATGCCGTAGAGCACCGCGCCGAAGTCGAACACCAGCATCGCGAGTCCGAGCGCGAGTGTCGCCGCCCACGGCGGACCGGAGACGAGCCCGAACGCCTGCCAGCCGAAGGCCGTCAACAGCAAGCCGTACACGATGATCGATCCGACGCCGAATCGGTTCGACAAACGCTCCGCGTTTGCGGCGGCGATTACGCAGCCCACTCCGCCGAACATGTACGCGACACCGATCGACCCCGCGGAAAGACCCAGCTCGCGCGTCGCAAACAGGATCAACACGGCAATCTGCATGTGGTGGAGCACTTGCCACAATCCTGCGACCAATGCGAGCGCGAACAGCGTGCGGCTGCGCCAGACGAGCAACAGGCCTTCGTGGATCTCCGCCCACACCGAACCACGATTGGTCATATGGATCACGTCCTTCCGCGCCTCCACCCGACGCAGCATCAGCGCCGAGGTGAAGAACGTCAGCGCGTCGAGCACGATCGCAAAAGGAGCGGTCAGCGCCTGAATCAGCAATCCTGCGATCCCCGGACCGATGAGGGCCGACGACGTTTCGCCGAGTGTGATCTTCGCGTTCGCCTCGACTAACCGCTTGCGTCCGGCCAATTGAGCGAGCAACACCTGATAGGCAGCCCCACCGACAACGTTCTGCACGCCGCATAAGAATCCGACGGCGTAAAGAATCTCGATTGACAAGACATGCGTGAACGCCGCGACTGGGATCGCGAGCAATGCAATGCCGCGCCCGAGATCGGCAGCGATGACGATCGGCAGCTTGCGCACGCGGTCGAGCAGCACGCCCGCATGCAACGATACGAGCGCAAACGGAAGCGTTTCGAGCGCGACCAGCACGCCCATTTGAAACGGCGTCGCCTGCAGCAAGAGTGCGGCGGTCAGCGGCAGCGCCAGGTTCGTGATCTGTGCGCCGAACGCGGTGATCGTGAGCGACGTCCACAGCCTGCGGAAATCCGGCGATCGCCACAGACCTTGAAAAGCGCGATTAAACCAACGCTGGACGGATTGCATGATCACACCTGTCACCGCGCTCGTTCATCAGGAGCGCGTAAATACGGCTGCTACAGGCGGGAAAACCGAAACTGCGGAGAGCTGCGCCGTTGCTTCCGGTTCCCGCCGCCAAATGCCCGGCGGGTTCGCGGCCGGGCGCTAGTGGTCGGTACTAATGTGCGCGAAGACGATGCCGGGTGGCTCGAATGCGCGAGGTCGCGACATCACTCCGCCCAGCCCCGCGCATGCATACGCCAGCACTGCCGGCGCGCACGAGTGGAGATGGGATTTCATGATGGTTCGCGGATAGAGAGTTAAGGTTGTGTCAATTCTACGCTGCGATACGCGCCCGCGTGAAGCGTAATGCCTGCCGCAGGGCACGCAATGAACGCCGTTTGTCGCGCCGGCGCGACAGTTCAGCGCTTAGTTCGCGCTCGCGCCGCGATGTCGACGTCGACGTCGTAGTACTTCCACGCGTGCTCCTGGTAGATGTGCTTTTTGTAGCCGCGCACCCACGGCGCTACCAATGTGTTCTCGACCGTGTAGATGCCCAGCTCCCACGGATTGTAAGCGGCCACGAGCTCGGACATCTTGCGGTAGAGCGCGTTGCGCTCCGCGCCATCGGGCAAGGTGCGCGACTTGCGATACAGCGCGTCGTACTCGGGCAGCGAGAACCGCGCATAGTTCGACTGGCCGATATTGGCGCTATAGAGCAGCTGCGCGAACGCGTCGCCCTCGCCGTAATTGGTGATCCACCCGATCCGCATCATCTGCAATTTTCCAACGCGCCCCATCTTCAGCAGATCGGGAAATTTTTGATGCGTAAATTCGATCCGAATCCCAAGGGCCGCCATGCTTCGCTGCCAGAGCTCGTCGAATTGCCGGTCGCGCTCCGACGTGGCTGATGCCATCATGAGCAGGAGCGGCTTGCCGTCCGGCCGATCACGCCAGCCGTCGCCGTTGCGATCGACGTATCCGAACCTGTCGAGCAGCGCTTTCGCCGCCGCGGGATCGTAATCGAGGCGAATGTTCCACGCGTCGTCATGTCCGGGCAGGTTGGGCGGTATCGGTTGCGTGGCCGGATAGGCTTGTCCTTTGTAAATCGTGCGAATCAGCGCCGGCCTATCGAAGCCGATCACGATTGCGCGTCGAAGCGCGATCCTGTCCTTGCTGTAGCCGCCGACAATGGGGTCCTCCATGTTGAAGTACATGTAGTTCAACGGTATCGACGAGATCGGACGGCCCGTTCACGTAATCGAGCTCGCCGGCGTTGAACGACAATAGTCGCGGGTTCGATTCCTCGATGATCGCCACCTCGATGCGACCGATCTGCGGCAGTCGCTTGCCTTTCATCTGCGCGATGAGCTCGCGGTCGCCGGGTTCGCCGCTCGACGGAAAATTGTCTTCGCGATAGCCGGGATTCGCTTCGAGCACGATCCGCTGGCCTCGCCGCCATTCTTTCAGCACGTACGGCCCGGTGCCGACGGGATGCGCCATGACCCAGCCGCTTTCGTCGCCGTAGGCCTCGACCACTTCGCGCGCGACCGCCGCCATCGCGCCGTGCGAAAGATAGCTGCGCAAAATGTAGTCCGGCTCCTTGAGCTTGATGCGGATCGTGTGGGCGTCGATCGTTTGCAATCCTTCGAGCGGCGCGTCGTAATCGAAATTTCCGGACGTGCGCGCCGCATCGATCAACGCGTCGACCCCGACGAGCTTCCGCTCGAGAATCCACGCGAACGGCGAGCGCATTCGCGGATCGATCAGCCGTTTCCACGAATAGACGAAGTCGGCGGCGGTCAACTCGCGCTTTTTGCCTTTGAACGCAGGATCGTCCGTGAAAAAAACGCCGGGCCGTACGCGAATCGTCCACGTGCGGCCGCCATCGGCGATTTCGGGCATCGCGGCGGCCGCAGATGGTGCGAGCTTGTACGGGCGCGCCAGGTAATCGAACACGTACAGCGTGTCGAAGATTGCACGTTGCAAGTGATTCGAATAGAGGTCCGACGTCGCTTGCGGATCGAAGCCGGTTTCGGCGACGGGAAACGCGACGCGCAGCGTCTTTGCGGGATCCGCCCACGCCGGCTTTGTCTGCGCCGATGCCGCGGCGCAAAGGACGCTGGCAATAACAAGGAAACCGGCGATCCGCGGCCACATGAGAAGCAGATCGTTCGCTGCGCTCAGGATGACAATGGCAAGGCGAAGCCGAGGGACCTGCTTCTCGTCCTCTTATTTCGCCGCCAGCACGCGCCGCGAATCGTCGACGTCGAGATACTGGAACGGATACTGGTACGTCGGGTTGTATTTGTAGCCGATCAGCCACGGCTGCACAACGACGTTCTCGATCCGAAACGCGAGCAGCACCCATGGCGCGTACGCGGCGACGATCTCCGACATTTTGCGAAGCAGCTTCGTGCGCTCGGGCGAGTCCGGCATTGCGCGCGCCTTTTCATACAATTGATCGTATTCGGCGAGCTTGAATTGCGCCAGATTCGAAAAGCCGGCGTGACGACTGTAAAGCAAGCCGTGAAACACGAATCCTTCGGGCGTGAAATTGATGTTGCCGAGCCGCCATGCCTGCAATTGTCCAAGCCGTCCCATCTTGAGCAGTTCCGGCCATTTCTGCTTGACGAATTCGACACGAATCCCGATCGCGTTCATGTTCCGCTGCCACAGCTCGTCGCTCTGCCGATCGATAACGGCCGGCGTCGAGGCGATCTTGAACGTCAGCGGGCGGCCGTCCGGCAACTCGCGAAAACCGTCGCCATCACGATCCTTGTAGCCGAACTTGTCGAGCAGTGCCCTCGCTGCGGCCGGATCGTATTTCACGGGCATCTTGTACGCCGGGTCGTGCCCCGACATGCCGGGCGGCACGATCTGCGTCATCGGCATCCCCTGTCCTTGGCGAATCACCCGAATCTCGTCTTCGGCGTCATATCCCATTCCGATCGCGCGCCGCAATGCGATCTTGTCCGGCGTATAACCGCCGACGACGGGATCCTCCATGTTGAAGTACAGGTAACTGATCGCAGGTTGAACATCGCGTTGCAACGTAACGCCCTGCTGCGCCAACTCAGGCTTGAGCTTGCCGTCCGGCGTGATGACCTTGGGCACAATGTCATTGGGTACCGCAAGAAAATCGAGCTGCTTCTGCGCAAACGCCAGCAAACGCGGATTCGATTCCTCGATGATGCTGATCTCGATGCGTCCCACCAGCGGCAACTTGCGTCCCGCGAGCGTCTTGGCGAACGCGCGATCGTTCGCGTCGGCCGGCTCAGGGTAGCGCTCATCGCGAAACGTCGGGCTCGCCTCGAGAACGATTCGCTGCCCGCGCCGCCAATCTTTGAGCCGGTAAGGACCGGTGCCGACCGGGTTGGCCATCACCCAACCGCTCGCGTCGCCATACGCTTCGACGACCTCGCGGGCAACCGCTGCGAGCGATGTCGTCGTGAGGTTCGGCAACAGCTCGTAATCGGGAAAGTTGAGCTTCAAACGGATCGTGTAGCGATCGGATGCTTGCAATCCTTCGATCGGCGCGTCGTAGTCGAACGTCGACGCCGACGAAGCGTCCTTCAACAATCGTCAACGCGTTGGAGCGCATGTTGGGATCGAGGACGCGCTTGATCGCGTAGACGTAATCCTTCGCGGTCAGCTCGCGGCGCTTTCCTTTGAACACCGGATCGTCGGCAAAATAGATCCCCGGTCGCACGCGAATCGTCCACGTCTTCCCATCGGGCGAGATCTCGGGAAGCGAGGCTGCGGTGTTCGGAACAATCTTGTACGGCCGCGTCAGGTACTCGTACTTGTAGAGCGGATCGAAGATCGCGCGGTCGACGTAGCTCGAGTACGCGTCGCCCGCAGCCTGCGGGTCGAAGCCGGTCTCACCGACAGCGCCGCGCCGGCTGCGAGCGCGAGCGTCGCGATGATTCGAGCGATCACAGCGCCTTCTCGATGTCGGCTGTAATCGACTCCGGCGTGTCGTTCGGCGCAAAACGCGCGATGACCTTGCCGCCGCGGTCGACGAGGAACTTGGTGAAATTCCATTTGATCGCCTCGGTCCCGAGCAGTCCGGGCTTCGCCGACTTCAGATAGCGATAGATCGGCGCGGCGTCGTCGCCGTTGACGTCGACCTTGGCGAACAACGGAAACGTCACGCCATAATTCACTTCGCAGAACTTTTCGATCTCCGCTTCCGTTCCCGGCTCCTGCTTGCCGAACTGGTTGCACGGAAAGCCGAGCACTTCGAGACCTTGATTGCGGTACTTCTCGTAGAGCGCTTCGAGTCCCTTGTACTGCGGTGTGAAGCCACATTCGCTCGCGGTGTTGACGACGAGCAGCACCTTGTCCTTGTAGCGGTCGAGCTTGACGGGCTTGCCGTGAATGTCGTCGACGGTAAAGTCGTAAATCGTCGTCATGGCGACGTCCTTCAAGAAGGAAACAACCGACGGATGTCCAATTATCCTCCCGGCCACGCCGCGGCGGCCATCGGTGGTATTCGCGGGTCGTCGGGCCTTTGCCGGTGCAGTAAACTCGCTGGGTGGCAAACCTGTCCTCGACGATCACGATTCTGCGGCCGCACTTGCGCGACCTCGGTGGATTCGCTGTCAGGCGCGTCTTGCCCGCGATTTCCCACCAGACTGTCGGGCCGTTCATCTTCTTCGACCACTTTGGACCGGTCGAGATGGCACCTGGGGAGGGCGTTGACGTGCGGCCGCATCCGCACATCGGTCTTGCCACCGTGACCTATCTGTTCGACGGCGCGCTGATGCACCGCGACAGCCTGGGCAGCGTGCAGCGGATCACACCCGGCGACGTCAACTGGATGACGGCGGGACGCGGCATCGTGCATTCCGAACGCAGCGCACCCGAGGACCGCGCGGCGGGAGTCCGTATGCACGGTCTGCAAACATGGGTAGCGCTGCCGCGCGACCTCGAGGACGCCGATCCCTCATTCACTCACGTGCCAAGCGCAACATTGCCGCGCATCGATGTCGACGGTGCGCATGTGGTCGTCGTCGCGGGTCACGCGTTCGGTCATCGCGCACCCACGCCGACGACGTCGGACACGCTCTATGCTGCGGTCGAGCTCCCTGCGGGCGCGACGCTCGATGTGCCGGCCGAGCACGAAGAGCGGGCCGTCTATGCCGTCGCCGGCGCACTCGACATCGACGAAACGCCGGTGCCTGAAGCTCATATGGCCGTGCTCGCGGCCCGCGAGTCGGTGCGCGTCACCGCGCGAAGCGCGGCGACCCTCATGCTGGTCGGCGGCGCGAAGCCCGATGGCGAGCGCTTCATTTGGTGGAACTTCGTCGCGAGCTCGCGCGAGCGTATCGAAGACGCGAAAGTGAAATGGCGCGGGCAACAATACGGCGCTGTTCCGGGCGACAACGAATTCATTCCGCTGCCCGAGCATTGATCGTTCACGCGGTCCGAGTTGCGTCGAATGAACAAGACTGGTCGCAATGCGCATCGTGATTACGACCGCGGCAATGCGTTTCAGGCGCAAGGCAAACTTGCTGAAGCGATCGATTGCTATCGGCGGGCGATTGCCAACCAGCCGAAATTTGCCGATGCGCACACCAACTTGGGGACGGCGCTGCATCGTCTGGGCAAGCTGAACGAAGCGGTGGCGAGCTATCGTTCCGCGCTGTCGTTAACACCTGACGCGGCCGACTTGCACTACAACTTGGGGAGCGCGTTCATGGCGCTCGGCAAGCCCGATAAAGCGGTTGCCTGCTTTCGCAGCGCGCTTTCAGTCGAGCCCGATCACGCGTTCGCACACGGCAACCTCGGGAACGTCCTCCATGCGTGCGGCAATCGTGACGAGGCGATCGCGAGCTACCGAAAAGCGATCGCACTACGTCCCGATTATGTCGACGCGCATTTCAACTTGGGTGTCGCGCTCCACGCAGAGGCCAAGCTGGACGAGGCAATCGCCTGCTATCAAGACGCGCTCGCGCTGAGACCGGATTTTGCGGCGGCTCACGGCAATTTGCAGACACAAGGCAAGCTCGGACCTGCGATCGACTCCTATCGAAGAGTGGTTGCCATCAGACCGAACGACGCGTGGATGCATAACAATCTTGGCAATGCGCTGGACGAGCTTGGCCGCGTCGACGAGGCGGTGTCTGCTTACCGCCGCGCGCTGACGCTCGCGGAATCGCCCGAAATCAAGGCGAACTTCGCTCGGTGCGTCAAGAATATTTCTCCATTGAATGTCGATGCCGCCCTTCGGCAGCTGCTTACACGAGCCATGTCGGAGCCGTGGACTCGCCCCAGCGATCTCGCGAACGCAAGCATGAGGATGATTCGCGCAGATCCGGTCGCCGGGCCCTGCATCGAACGTGCAGTACGCGCGTGGCCGAGGCGGCTCGGCGGCAATGAGCTTTTCGGCCCCACCGGCCTTTCGGCGTTGTCCCGCGATTCCTTGCTTCGTTCGCTGCTGGAGAACGCGCAGGCTTGCGATCCTGCAATGGAGCGATTGCTGACGATGGTCAGGCGCGCGATGCTCGATTCGGCGTTGGAGGCGGTCGTGGAAAAAGTTCAAGACGCCGCCACGCTCGCTTTCTACTGCGCCGTCGCGCGGCAATGCTTCCTCAACGAATACGTCTTCGCCGATTCGGACGACGAGCGCGCGCACGTCGCTGTGCTTAACGGCAAAGTCGTCGCCGCGCTGGAAGCTGGCGACGCTATTCCCTCACTGTGTATTGTCGCGGTGGCAGCGTATTCGCCGCTGTCCGGTCTGACGCCGGCGGCAAAACTGCCGCAACGCTCATGGCCGGAATGTGTGACCGCGCTGCTGGTCCAGCAGATCGCTGAGCCTGCAGAGGAAAAGTGCCTTCGCGACGCGACGCACGCGTTGACGACGATCGACGATGCCGTCTCGCAAGCGGTCCGCCGACAGTACGAGGAAAATCCGTACCCTCGTTGGATAAGATTGCCGCCTGCACTCCAATCCCGTTCGCTGAACGCCTATCTGCGACAACAGTTTCCCTTCGCAGATTTCGAGCCCGCGGCAGACGGCGCCGAGGTCGAAATCCTGATTGCCGGGTGCGGTACCGGTCAGGAGACGCTCGAAACCGCGCAGCAATTTCCCCGGGCGCGCGTGCTCGCCGTCGATTTGAGCTTGTCGAGCCTCGCCTACGTGAAGCGCAAATCCATCGAGGCGGGCGTAACGAACGTCGAATACGCGCAAGCCGATATCCTGCGGCTCGCATCGATCGGCCGGACATTCGACTTGATCGCCTCGGTCGGCGTCCTGCATCATCTCGCAGACCCGATCGCCGGTTGGCGAGAACTGCTCTCGCTGCTTCGTCCCGGCGGATTCATGCGTTTTGGGGCTGTACAGCGAATGCGCGCGTCGCGATGTTGTTGCGGCCCGGACATTCATCGCCGAACGCGGTTATTCGTCGACGCCGGCGGATATTCGCCGCGCGCGTCAGGACCTGCTCGAGAACCGGCCGCAGCTCGGACGAGTTACGTCATCACGGGATTTCTACGTGATGAGCGAATGCCGCGACTTGTTGTTTCATGTCCAGGAGCACCGCTTTACGCTCGCGCAACTGAGTGAGATGCTTGAATGCCTGGGCCTGCGCTTCATGGGATTTCTGCTCGAGCCGCACGTGCTGCATGCGTACCGAACGCGCTTTCCAACCGATGGTTCGTCGACCCAACTCGGCTCGTGGAACGCGTTCGAAGCTGAATTCCCCGGGACGTTCGCCGGGATGTATCGATTTTGGGTCCAGAAGCCGACACAGAGCTCTGCCATCACCGTCTGATTGAAGAGTAGTCCAAATGATGTCGCTTCAAGCGTTGCTCGGCGTTGAATTGCCGATCATTCAAGCGCCGATGGCCGGCGTGCAAGGGAGCGCCCTCG
>VBCG01000130.1 GCA_005881895.1 Betaproteobacteria bacterium | reverse complement strand
GCCCGCCTCGACCTTGCCGACGAGATCCGCGCCGACATCGGCGCCTTTGGTGAAGATGCCGCCGCCCAACCGCGCGAAAATGGAGATCAGCGAGCCGCCAAACGCGAGCCCGACTAGCGGCTGGATCGCATGATGCAGGCCTTCCTTCATCAGGTTCGGCGCATATTGCGCGGATCCGATCAGGAACCAGTAGAAACCCGCCACGCCGAATAGGCCGAGACCGACAACCAGCATGCCGGTGATCGCGCCGCCGCGAAACGCGACCGATAGCGCTTCGTTGAGACCGGTGCGCGCGGCTTCGGCGGTCCGCACGTTGGAACGCACGGACACATTCATGCCGATGTATCCGGTGAGTCCCGACAAGATCGCGCCGACGGCGAAGCCGAGCGCCGTGTCCCAGCCGAGAAAGACGCCGATGATGACGAACAGGATGATGCCGACAATGCCGATCGTCGTGTACTGGCGGTTCAGATAGGCCTTCGCCCCCGACTGGATCGCCGCGGCAATCTCTTGCATGCGGGCATTGCCGGCCGGCTTCGCGAGCACCTGGTTGATCCAGATGACGCCGAAGACGATGGCCGCAATCGCGCAGGCAAGCGCGAAGATCAGACCGGTGGACATGGTTTTTCTCCCAAACGAGTGGCGGTGGACTGGCCGCCGCGCCTTCGTACGGTGCGCTGGCGGGTCGGCGATTCGGCCGACTCACGAAACGGGACGAAACATCGTCGCCCGTGCCCAAAACGCGCTATTTTGCCAGTGTGCGGTCCGAAAAGTCGAGCCGCAATCAGACCTTGAACGTGGTCGCGAGCTTTTTCCCCACCGGGACGTTCTTGAGGCGCACGTAGCGCGGCAATCCGTCCTTGAACGGCGGGGGCGCTTCACCCTTGATCAACGGCGCGAGATACGCGCGCGCTTTGGCGGTAATTCCGAAACCGTCGGCCGTAATGAAATTGCGCGGCAGCATCTTTTCACGATTGGCGATTTCGGTCAGCGCCGCCTCGGCGATCTTCCAGCGATACGGTTTGTCGGCGGTACGAATGATCGCCGGCATCACCGCGTTCTTTCCGGCGAGCGCGAATTCGACCGCGGCCTTGCCAACCGCATACGACTGGTCGAGATCGGTCTTCGACGCGAGATGGCGCGCCGCCCGCTGCAGATAATCGGCGACTGCCCAATGATGCTTGTACTTGAGCTTCTCCTTGACGATGCTGGCGACGAGCGGACCGACGCCGCCCAATTGCGCGTGGCCGAACGCGTCCTTCGTGCCAGCCTCTGCCATCAGCTTGCCATCGGGACTCTTGAGACCTTCGGATACGCCGATACAGCAATAGCCAAACGTTTGCGTGTTGCGCTCGACGGCGGCGAGAAATTTCGTTTCGTCAAACGCGATCTCCGGAAACAACAGAACCAGCGGCACCGGCGTTTCCTCGTCCGCCGCCATGCCGACTGCCGCGGTGATCCAACCCGCGTTCCGGCCCATCACCTCGAGCACGAAAACCTTCGTTGACGTCTTCGCCATCGAGGCGACATCGAACGCAGCCTCGCGCATCGACGTCGCGACATACTTGGCAACGGAGCCAAATCCGGGACAGTTGTCGGTCACCACGAGATCGTTGTCGACGGTCTTCGGCACGTGCACGGCAATCAGCGGATAGCCCATCTTTCCCGCGAGCTGCGAGACCTTGAGGCACGTGTCGGCCGAATCGTTGCCGCCGTTGTAGAAGAAATAGCCGATGTCATGCGCCTTGAACACCTCGATCAACCGCACGTATTGCGCGCGGTCCTCGTCGACGCCCTTCAACTTGTAGCGGCACGAGCCGAAGGCGCCGGCGGGCGTGTGCATCAACGCGGCGATCGCGCGCGCCGATTCCTTGCTCGTGTCGATCAGGTCCTCCGTAAGCGCCCCGATGATGCCGTTGCGGCCGGCGTAGACCTTGCCGATTCGCGACTTGTTCTTGCGGGCCGTTTCAATGACGGCCGCGGCGCTCGCGTTGATGACCGCGGTTACGCCGCCGGACTGCGCATAGAAAGCGTTCCGCGCTGTCATGCTAGCTTTTCAATGCAGCGAGACAGGCTTCGCGGACTTCGTCAACGCTGCCGAGTCCGTTGACACTGCGATATTTCGGAGCGAGAGGGTTTCCGGTTGCCGCCCACTTCACGTAATACGCGATGAGCGGCTCGGTCTGCTCGTGATAGACCGCGAGACGCTTGCGCACCGTTTCTTCCTTGTCGTCGTCACGCTGGATCAGTTCTTCGCCGGTGACGTCATCCTTGCCCGGCACCTTCGGCGGATTGAACTTGATGTGATAGGTGCGCCCGGATGCCGCATGAACGCGTCGGCCGCTCATTCGCTCGATGATCGCCTCGTCAGGCACGTCGATTTCGAGCACGTATTCGATCGGAACGTCGGCGTCCTTCATCGCGTCGGCTTGAGGAATCGTCCGCGGAAAGCCGTCGAAGAGATAGCCGTTCGCGCAGTCCGGCGCCTTGAGCCGGTGCTTCACCAAGGCAATGATGATGTCGTCCGAAACGAGCGCGCCACAATCCATCACTTTTTTTGCCGCCAGCCCAAGCGGCGTTCCTGCTTTCACCGCCGCCCTCAGCATGTCACCGGTCGAAATCTGCGGAATACCGAACGCTTCCTTGATGAACCCGGCTTGCGTGCCTTTGCCCGCGCCCGGCGGCCCTACGAGTATCAATCGCATTGGCGATTCTCGCCCGCTTCGCGGGAGACGGTCAATCGCTCGCAGTTTGAACCGCGTAGAGCGCGCGTGCGCGTTCGAGATCGGCAGGCGTGTCGATGCCCGGCGCCGGAGTGCCCTTCGTGATTTCCACGACGATCCGGTAGCCGTGCCAGAGCGCCCGTAACTGCTCGAGCGCTTCGAAACGTTCGATCGGCGCGCTCGCGAGCGTCGGATAACGGGCGAGAAAATCGACGCGATAGGCGTAGAGCCCGTAGTGGCGGTACAGCGGAAGCTCGGCCGGCAATGCTCGCACCGGCGATGCGAACGCCTCGCGTGCCCACGGAATCGTCGCGCGACTGAAATAAAGCGCGTAGTTGCGATGATCGAGCGTCACCTTCACGACGTTGGGATTGAACGCCTCCTGCAAATCGGTGATCGGATGACAGGCGGTGGCGATGGCCGCATCGGGGGATGCCGCGAGCACCTCGGCGATCCGTCGAATCAACGCTGGCTCGAGCAGCGGTTCGTCGCCTTGAACGTTGACGACGATGTCCTGCGGCGACAGGCCCAGCTGTTGCGCGGCTTCCGCCAGGCGATCGGTGCCCGTCGCATGATCGGCGCGCGTCATCACTGCTGCGATGCCGTGCGCGGCGGCGCCGTCGACGATACGGCGATCGTCGGTCGCAACGACGACGCGGTCCGCTCCGCTTGCGAGCGCGCGTTCGGCAACGCGGACGACCATCGGCTTGCCCGCGATGTCGGCCAGCGGCTTGCCGGGCAGGCGCGTCGACGCCCACCGCGCAGGAATGAGGACCGTGAACATCAAGAAAACTCAGCGTTTCATTTGGCGGGCCCCCACGCTTGCGGCCTCAGTGGCCAATGAGGCCGCTGCGCTGCCCCGCGGGGGAGCAGTTCGCGCCTAGGGACGGCCCGGCGGCGCTCACTTCTGCAGCTCTTCGCATTCCTCTGGCGTTAGCTTGCGCGCCTCATCCTCCAGCATCACGGGGATGCCGTCGCGAATCGGATAGGCGAGCCGCGCGGTCCTCGAAATCAACTCCTGCTTGTCGCGGTCGTAGATCAGCGGTCCCTTGGTGACGGGGCAGACGAGCATTTCAAGCAGCTTGGGATCCATGGAGTCTTTCGAGGACGAGTTCGACAAGCGCTGGGTCGATTCGCGCGCGCACCGGCAAGTACCAGAATCGATCGTCAGCGAATGCGACGCATTTTACCGCGTCCTTTTCCGTCATTAGGATCGCTCGAGCGCCGGCGAACGCGACATCGTCGCGCGTATAGAAGTGGTGATCAGGAAAAGCATGGCAATGCGCTTCGAGGCCGAGTTTCTGTAGCAGTGCGAAAAACCGCTCGGGATGCGCAATGCCCGCGACGGCGTGCACAGTGCCCGGCTCCCATGCGTCGAACGTCGGCGCGAGCTCGGCTCGGGCAAGGTTGCGCCACGGCAACGTCTCGAGCCACATGCGCGTCGAAGGGGCGCCCGCGGACGCAGGATAGGCGTCGTCGCGCGATACCAGGCGAACGACCGTATCAGTTTCGAGGAGACGAGTGGCAGGCTCGCGCAGCGGACCCGCCGGCAGCAGCATGCCGTTGCCTAGCTCGCGCGCCGCGTCCACGACGACGATCTCCATCGTTCGCGCGAGCGCATAGTGCTGCAGGCCGTCGTCGTCGATCACGACATCGACATTCGGATGCGCCGCCACGAGCGCCTGCGCCGCAGCCGCGCGCCGACGGCCGATCCACACCGGCAATCCTGCTCTAGCATAAAGCAAAGGCTCGTCGCCGACGACATGCGGATCATCGCCGGACGCGACTGCGCGCGGCATGACATTGCTGCCGCCATAACCACGACTGACGATTCCGGGATTGCGACCGCGTTCTGCCAGCGCGTTCGCCAGCGCGAGCGCGAGCGGCGTCTTGCCGGCGCCGCCGATCGTCACGTTACCGACGACGATAACCGGGACCCGCAGCGCGTGCGAACGGACTAGACCGACGCGATACAGCGTCCGCCGAAACGCAACGAGCACACCGAATATCAGCGACAGTGGCCACAGCGCACGGGCGAGCGGCGTCAGCTTAGGCGCGTACCACGTGGCGACGAGACGATCGGCTAAGCTCATGGCGCGGTCCTAGGCGCCAGACGCGCTCACTTCCCGGCGGCGGACGATTGCGTCGCGAACGTGATATGCAACAGCCCGGCGATCCGCGCGGCTTCCATGATGCGCACCACCGATTGATGCGTCGCCTGCGCGTCGGCGTTGATGATGACGACGGGATCTTTTGCGTCGACCGCCGCTTTACGCAGCATCTCGGCGAGCGCATTGGCCGTCGTGAAGGTGAACACCGCCTTGTCGAGCACGTAGCGGCCCTGCGCGTCGACACCGACATTGATTTCCCGTGGCCGTTGCCGCGCGGTGTCGGCATCGGCTTCGGGCAGCGTGATCTGCAGCTCGGAGATCCGCTGGTAGGTTGTGGTCACCATCAGAAAGATCAGGATCACGAGCAGCACGTCGATCAACGGGATGAAGTTGATCTCCGGATCTTCCCGCGAGCGCGTGCCGCGTAGATTCATGCGATGTCAGCTGCGTTCGCCGTGTGCAAAATCGACGAGCTTGATTGCCTGCTGCTCCATCTCGACGACCAACGCATCGACTTTCGCGCGGAAGTGGCGGTAGAAGATCATGCTCGGAATCGCAACGATCAGGCCCATCGCGGTGTTGTACAACGCGATCGAGATGCCCTGCGCAAGCTGGATCGGATTGGAGCTCGCCGCGGTCTGGGAACCGAAGATTTCGATCATGCCGATGACCGTGCCGAAGAGGCCCAGCAGCGGCGACATCGCGGCGATCGTGCCGAGCGTAGTCAGGAAGCGTTCGAGATCGTGCGTGACAACGCGCCCGACTTCCTCGATCGCCTCCTTCATCACGGGACGCGGACTCTTCACGTTCGCGAGACCGGCCGCGAGAATCCGGCCCAGCGGACCGTGACGGGCCGTCTTCGACAAGAGCTCGGCGGTCGGGCCGTGGCTTCGATATTCGGTCAGCACGCGGTCCACCAGTCCGGCAGGCGCGACGATGCTCTGACGCAGTGAATAAAGGCGTTCGAAGATCAGCGCCAGCGCGACGATCGACGCGAAGATGAGCGGCCAGATCGGCCAGCCGGCTGCTTGAATCATTGACCACACGGATATCTCTCTCCGTTTCTAAAATTTTTGCACTGTAGCCTGCCAGTCGACCATTGCGCAACCTGAGATACCGATCCGGTCAGCGCCGTGCGCGCTCATCGTCACGGCGCGTTCGCGAATCCGCCACTGTCGCGCTGATCGCCGCGCCCGCAAGCACGATCACCCAGCAGAGATGGATCCATAACAGAAACACCGGCAGCGCCGCGACCGCACCGTAGATCACCTGATAGTTGCTGACCCACGTCAGGTACCACGCGAAACCGTGCTTCGCCGCCTCGAGCGCGAGACCGCACGTCACGCCGCCGGCGAGGGCCGGCACCCAACGGACGTGGCGCGCCGGCACCGCTTTGTAGAGCAGCGTGAGGCCCGCGGTTCCGAAAACGAATGGCAGCATGCGCAGTATCAGATCGCTTTGCGTCTTGCGAATCGGGACGACGGCCAGCGATTCGCCGATCAACCAGGTCGTGAGCGAGATGCTGGCGCCCAACAGCACGGGGCCCGCCGTCAATCCGACGAAGTAAACGACGACGCGTCTCGCCAGAGGTCGCCGGCGCCGAATACCCCAGATCAGATTGATTTCGCGCTCGACGGTCGAAATCGCGAGGCCCGCCGTCACCGCGACGAACGCGATCGAGACGCCGGTCAGCCTTGCGGCCTGCTCCGCGAACCCGAGCACATATTCATGGATGACCGATGCGGCGCTGCCGGGCAGCATGTTCTTGAAGACGAAGCCTTCGAGCGCGGCAAACCAACTCGCGAACACCGGAAAGCGGGCGACAAACACCAGCGCGACCGTTGCCATCGGGACGATGGCGAGCAACGTCGTGAACGAAAGGCTGCTCGCCGTGCGCGCGAGGCCGATGTCGCGCATCCGCATGGCGACGCGCCAGACGAAACGAAACGGATTCAAGGCAGGTTGGGCTGGAACGAGACGGCGTGAGCGACCGTGCAGGCTGCGCCGGTCGTTGGCTCGTTGAAGATTATCGCAGAATGCCGCTCGCTCCCGCTGCAGCGTAAGCTGACGGATCGCATGCGCGACTCTTTCGTTTGCCATAACGGAGACACACGATGACGTCATCATCACCCGCTCGATCGGAAACCGCCATTCTGGGCGGCGGATGCTTTTGGTGCCTCGATGCCGTATTTCGCGGCCTTGACGGCGTTTTGGGTGTCGAATCAGGCTATGCCGGCGGGTCGGTTCCCAATCCGACCTACGATGCCGTGTGCACCGGCCGCACCGGTCACGCCGAGGTCGTCAAGGTGACGTTCGACCCGGCCGTCTTGAGCTTTCGCGACCTCTTGACGGTGTTCTTCACGATCCACGACCCGACGACCAAGGACCGCCAAGGCAATGACGTGGGCACGCAGTACCGGTCCGTGATCTTCCATCAGACGCCCGAGCAACGCGCCGATGCCGAAGCGGTGCTTGCGAACTTGACAACGCAGAAACTCTGGCGCGATCCCATCGTTACCGAAATTGCGCAAACCGCGACGTTCTATCCGGCGGAAAACTATCATCAGGACTATTTCGCGCGGAACGGCTCGCAGCCCTACTGCCAGGCCGTCGTGGCGCCGAAGGTCGTCAAATTTCGTAAAGCATTCGCTGATCGACTGAAGAAGAAAGCGACTGCATGACGTTTGCAAAAGCGGTCTCGATCAGACGCGCCGGGTCAGCCAACCGCCCGTCGTCAGGCAAACGCCCACCGACCACAGTACCGGCGCGAGTCCGAAGGCGCTGCCGACCGCGCCGAACATGAGCGGAACGGCGACGGCCATCGAGTTGATCAGCGACATGCGTACACCCGCCGCCTCGCCCATGCGCCCCGGCGGCGCATGACTGTGCAATAACGCCATTACCATCGGCTGTCCGCTGCCGAGTCCGAGCCCGAGGCAGAACGACAGCGCCATCAGCGTCGCGACGCTTCGAGAGAATGGAAACGCGATGTACACGGCGCCCGCGATGAAGAGCGCCGTCGTCAACACTTGATGCTCGGAGAGCCGGCGCGCAATCAGCGGCATCGCGAGCCGGACGACGAACGTGGCGCTCGCGAACGCCGCGAGAATCAAGCCGATCATCGTCGCCGAAAGGCCGATCGAGTTACCGTAGATCGGAACGAATATCGTATGAATCTCCCACGCCATCGACATCAGCGCGTTGATCGCGAATACGCGGCGAAGCTCGACGTGCGCGATGAGATCGAACGCGTGCGACAGCGGATGCGCCGTGTGCGCCGGATGTGGCCCCGGCAGCTTGAGGCGATTGGTCGCTAACACGAACACGGGGATGAGCGGGAGCAGCGCCAACAGTGCGAAGGTCGCACGAAAGCCGCCGTGATCGATGCCGAAGCCGACGATCAGCGGTCCCGCAATCGAGGAGGTCGAATAGCCGAGCGCCAGCAAGCCGAAATTGCGGACGCGCGAGCGCGGTCCGCCCATCTCGCCCGTCGCATATTGCGTGGCGACCTGGAACGCCATGAATGAAACGCCGATCAGAACCGCTGTGACGAACAGCGACGACAAACCGGGCGCGATCGACGGTAGCGCCGCCCCCGCCGCAATTCCGCACGATCCCACGAGCATCGGACGGCGTACGCCGATGCGATCGGCCAGGCGGCCCGCGGGAATGGCGAACACCATCGGCAGAACTGCGTAGAGAGCTAACAGCACGCCGACGGTGGCGGCGTTCGCGCCCTGGTCCAGCGCGTCGAGCGAAACCGCAATACGCTATCCCGCCAGGACAACATGGTTGGAAACGCCCAGTCCGATCAATACGCCGAAGGAAGAGGATTGCGAGACGCGCGCCGTCATTGACGCGCCCCCACGCTTGCGGCGCTCAAGGCGCGAGGCGCTCGATCAGCCAGCGGTCGGCGTCCCGGCGATAAGCGATACGGTCGTGCAGGCGCGAATGACGCCCCTGCCAGAATTCGAAGGAATCGGGCAGCACGCGATAACCACCCCAGTTCGGCGGCCGCGGAACCACTGCCTGCTCGTCGGGATAACGCGCAGCGATCTCCGCGAATCGCTCATCGAGAGCGGCACGATTGGCGATGGGCATGCTCTGCGGGGACGCCCATGCGCCAAGGCGCGACATTCGGGGCCGCAACGCAAAATACGCGTCGGATTCGGCGCTGCTCACGCGCTCGGTTAGGCCCTCGACGCGCACTTGGCGTTCGAGCTCGATCCAGAAGAACACCAGTGCGGCACGCGAATCGGCCGCCAGATCGCGTCCCTTGCGGCTGTCGTAGTTCGTGTAGAAACAAAAACCGCGCGCATCGACTTCTTTCAGCAGAACGATCCGGGCGGCCGGACGACCGTCGGCGCTCACCGTGGCGAGCGTCATCGCGTTGGGCTCGGGCACCCGAGCCGCGACCGCTTCCTCAAACCAGCGGGCGAATTGACGAAACGGATCGCGATCGACGTCGCCTTCGTCAAGCGAGGCGCGCTGATAGTCGACGCGAAGTTGCGCGGGATCCGTTACGAGGGGAGACATCGGTAGTCGGCGCTCGCAGCCAGCCGATTTCGGCTACGTTTTTGGCTATCGCGCAAGCACAGGATGCATTTTAGCGCCTATGCCGGTCTTTGGTCCCGCCGGCGGTCGTTGTTGTCGCTAGTACACCCGGCGCACGCGATACCCTTGTTCCTCCAGCATGGCGAGCAAACCTTTTTCTCCATACAGGTGCAACGCGCCGACCGCCACGAAAACGCGGCCTTCGATGAGCGGAAGGAAAAGCCGGTGCGCCATCAGCGCCGAGCGGCCTTCGATCAGCTGCCGCGACAGTTGCGTGAGATGCGGCGCCAACGCCGGATCGCGTTTGCCGGGCTTGCGCGCGAGAGCATCGAGCCCTGCGAGATCGCGATCGCGCCATGCGGCGATGGCCGCTTCTTGATCGCTGTCGATCTCGACTCGGCGATTCAGCGCCCAATGCACGAGCGCGACCTGACTGTCGAGCGGTACGGTGTCGAGGGCCGCGACCTCCTCGTCGAGGTCCTCGAGCGCCAGCACCGTCAGCTTGCGCCGGCGCGCTTTGGCGAGCAGCTGCCGGTCGAGTGTCGGCCCGCCCTCATCGATGCGTGGCTGCGCGAGCAACAACAGTACCGCCCACGGCTTCAGTCGCTCGAACTGCGCTTCGGGTGGCGCGCGCGGACCGAGCGCGTGCCGGATTCGCTCAAGCGTCGAGACATCGAACGCGTCCGCGAGACGCCGGCCGTCTTCGTACTGCGCGGCAGCGAAGAACGCGGTCTCGTCTGCGTCAGCGAGCACATTCTCGAAGGCAACGCGACGCGCGCTATCGAACGCAGCGCGGACCGGCGGCGCCAATACGGCGACACGTCCGTCGTTCGAATGCAGCGTTCCGAACACGTACGAGGCCGGAACGCCCGGCCGCTCGAGCCGAAACAGGAGTCCCCGCGAATATCGTGGCTCCGCCGCGGACACACGCAGAGCGCGGTCGTCTCGACGCGGCACCCCGAACATGCGCGCGCCGTTGCCCCACAGGAGATTTTCTGCGGTTTCTCGCGGAAGATCGGTGAGCCAGGCTCGATAAGCGTCGATGATTTGACCATAGCTCGACCATCGCTCGTTGGTCCACGTGTCCGATCCCAGCAGAAAGCGGTCGGGATATTGGGTGAGCAATTCGCGCCAGGCCGGCGAGACTTTGGCGCCGGACGCGATGTCGGTCCGATACGAAAGCTCCGCCATCAATGTCGGATATCGTGCCAGATAGACGGCGATCTTCGCCGGCGGCGTCGTGAAGCCCGAATGTGCCCAAATCACCTTGACGCGCGCGTCATGCCCGAAAATCGCTTCGAGGGCGGCGTCGTCGCAATGCGCGTGCAGCCAAAAGCCGCGCGCAACGGCGACGTCGACGATATGCTTCATCACCACACCCGACGCGTCGGCTCCGCCATGAATGTGGAACTCGCCAATGCCGCGATAGCTGCCGTCGCGCGCGAGCTCGTCGTCGACGAACGATGCAATTGCCGGATCCTTGAACCACGTGGCGCGATCGGCATCGGTTCGATAAGGCCGCAAGAAGGGAATGACAGCGACGGAACCGCCGGCCGCGGCCCTCGCAAGCTCATGGGTACCGTCATTGGGCGTGCTCGTCGCGATGACGGCGCCGACGCCCTCCGCTTGCAGCTGCGCAAGCGTTTGCGCCACGGAAAAGCGAGCCCGCGCCTCGCCGTTGTAGTGCAGATGCGCATCGAAAAGCGACGCGCGCGCGACGCGATCCGTTGCCGATAGGGCGTTGCTCCAACCGAGGAACAGCGTGCCGGCGAGGATGGCGCGGAGAACGAGTTTCATGACGGCTTCCCGGATATTCAAGCGCAGTGCCACGGCCGTATCCATGACAAGCGCAAGCGCGACATTGTCGCGCAGCGCGGACTTCAGGTGCGTACTCCTGGCGCAACACGATCGCCGCGCCTCTGAAAATTACCTCGATCGAGTGCTTCCCTCTAGGTAAAAATGCGGTATAGTCGCCGCCGATGGAGCGAGCCACCCCTGACAGGAGGGATCGCTTCAGCTTCGAACAGTAGAGACGTCGTCGTTCGGATCAACTGACAGGAAGGAGAACCATGGCTACTGCCAAGAAAGCTTCGAAGAAGCCCGCAAAGAAGCCGGCTGCAAAAAAGCCGGCCGCAAAGAAACCCGCCGCAAAGAAATCCGCAAAGAAAGCTCCTGCAAAAAAAGCTCCCGCCAAAAAAGCTGCGCCCAAAAAGTCCGGAGCCAAGCGCAAACCCAACGCTGCTTTTATGAAAGCGATGACCCCTTCCGCAACGCTCGGGGCGGTGGTCGGCACGTCACCGTTGCCGCGCACTGAAGTGACGAAGAAGATCTGGGACTACATCAAGAAGAACAGGCTGCAGGACGCTGTCAACCGGCGGTTGATCAACGCCGATGACAAGCTGCGCGCGGTATTTGGCGGCAAGAGCAAGGTATCGATGTTCGAGATGACGAAACTTGTTTCGAATCATCTCAAATAACTGCTCGACAAATTCTTCCAACGACGGCCGGTGACGTATGTGTCCCGGCCGTTTTGTTTTCTTGGCTTGCCTTCGCTGCGACGCTACGCTCTGCGCTACGCGTCAACGCTGCCGCCACGGATCTTCGTCTTCGAGAATCCGCATCACGCGCGTGCGCTTACCGCCGGCGTATTTCTCCATCTGCACGAGCACGGGAAAACGCTCCGCAAGCGCGGCGCGCGCTGCGCCCTCGTCGTTGAACAGCAGGATTTTGTCGTCGGCGCCGCGAACATCGCTCCAGATGCCGGCGTCGTCCTGAACTTCGATCTTGAACTGCACGGCGCTCCGCGCGCTACACGCGCATTGCCTGCAGCACCGCGATCCGTTCTTCGATCGGCGGATGTGAGGCGAAGAGCGCCATCAGGCCGCTGGGGCTACCGGTGATGCCGGATGCCTGAAACGATGGTGGCAGCGAGCCGGGCTCGAGACCGCCCAATCGCGCCAGGGCACGGACCATCGGCTGCGGCGAACCGAGCAGCTTCGCGGATCCGGCGTCGGCGCGAAATTCGCGCCGGCGCGAAAAATACGCGACGACGACCGATGCGAGAATTCCAAACACGATTTGGCACACGAGCACGGTGATGTAATAGCCGGGGCCAATGCCGCGCTCGGTGCGAAATACGGTTCTGTCGATGATATAGCCGGCGATCCGCGCGAAGAAGATCACGAATGTGTTGACGACGCCCTGAATCAGCGTGAGCGTCACCATGTCGCCGTTGGCGACGTGCGACAGCTCGTGGCCCAGCACCGCTTCGACTTCTTCCTTGTTCATCGATTGCAGCAGGCCGGTCGACACGGCAACGAGCGACGAATTCTTGAACGCGCCGGTCGCGAACGCATTGGGCTCGCCCTCGTACACGGCGACTTCGGGCATCGCGACGCCGGACGTCTGCGCGAGCTTGCGGATCGTATCCAAAAGCCACGCTTCGGCATCGTTGCGCGGCGTGTCGATGACTTGCGCGCCGGTCGACCATTTCGCCATCGACTTGGACATCAGGAGCGAGATGATCGCGCCGACAAACCCGACGACGAACGAGAATACGAGCAGCGACGGGACGTCGATTCCGTTCGCCTGCACGACGCGATCGAGCCCGAGCATGCGCAACACGATCGACAACACCAGCACGACGGCGAGATTCGTGACGAGGAACAGGATGATTCGCTTCATTGGAAGACTCCGGTCATCCGATCAGGCGCAATGGTAGTCCGTCGGCGCCGATGCGCAAGACGTTAGAACGTATCTCAAAATCCCGGCGAGCGGCCCTAGGTTGTTGCGGTCGCCTTCGTCCATGAGTCCTTGAGCGTCACCGTCCGGTTGAACACGGGATGGCGGGCGCTGTGATCGACGATGTCCGCGACAAAATAGCCATGCCGTTCGAATTGAACGCGTTCTTCCGGCAATGCCGCGACGAGCGCCGGCTCGACTTGCGCGGTGATCACGCGCTTCGACGCCGCGTTCAAGTCGTCGATAAAATCGCGTTCGGCGACCTCTGCCGTCGGATCATCGTCACCCGCGACGACGAATGCGCGGGCGGGCTCAATCGCTTCACTGCGCCCGTCCGCAGGCGTCCGGGCGCCCGGATAAGCTACCGCGAAGAGGCGATCGTAGAGGCGAACTTCCGCAGGCACCGCGTGTGCGATCGAAAGCCAGTGGATGTTGCCCTTGACTTTGCGCGCGTCGGCGCCGGGTGTTCCGCTTCTTGTCGCCGGATCATACGTGCAATGGACGGCGATCACGTTCCCGCTCGCGCCCTTGTCGACGTGCGTGCAGCGGACGATGTACGCATAGCGCAGACGAACTTCGGCGCCCGGCGCGAGCCGGAAATAGCCCTTCGGCGGATTCTCGCTGAAGTCGTCTCGCTCGACCCATAGCTCGCGCGAAAACGGCAGCGCACGCTTCCCCAGCTCGGGCTTTTGCGGATGATTAGGTGCATAACATTCTTCGTGCGCAGCGTCCGGGTAGTTGTCGATGACGAGGTTCAGCGGATCGAGCACAGCGATGCGACGAAGCGCGCTCGTGTTCAAATCCTCGCGCATCGCGTCTTCGAGCACGCTGATATCGATCCACGAGTCGGACTTCGAGACGCCGGTCCGCTCAGCCGCAAGGCGAAAACCTTCCGGCGTGAAGCCGCGCCGACGCGCACCGACGATTGTCGGCATCCGGGGATCGTCCCAGCCATCGACAAACTTTTTCTCGACGAGCTCGATCAACTTCCGTTTTGACAACACGACATAGGTGAA
>VBCG01000129.1 GCA_005881895.1 Betaproteobacteria bacterium | reverse complement strand
AGTATGTGGCTCGCCTATACGGTCGTGTGGCTTGCGTACGGCATGCGGCTTATCTCGTCGTCGCTGATGCAAGTCAGCACCGAGCTGGAAGAGGCGGCACGCACGGTCGGCGCCAGCCGGGGCAGAATTTCGCGCGATATCACGCTGCCCCTGATCCGCCATGGACTGATCGGATCGTGGCTCCTCGTGTTCATGATTTTCGAGCGCGAGTATTCGACGGGCGTCTATCTGCTTGCGCCAGGTACCGAGGTGATCGGTGCGCAACTGGTGTCGTTGTGGCAAGGCGGCGCGATCGACGTCGTTGCCGCACTGTCGCTCATTAACATCGTATTGGTCTTCATCGGACTCGCTTTCGCGCTGCGTTTCGGCGTGAAGCTCCGCGATTGAATAGAAGCGAAGGACTTGCCATGGCCGAGCTCACTGTCGAGAACCTGCATCTCAAGTACGGCGACAACCCGATCCTCAAAGGCGTCGCGCTGACGCTGAACCGCGGCGAGGTTGTGTCGCTGCTCGGTCCGTCGGGCAGCGGCAAGACGACGCTGCTGCGGGCGGTGGCCGGCCTCGAAGTGCCGCACGAAGGTTCGATCAAGATCGCCGACAAAGTCGTTTTCAACGGTGCGAACGGAATTGACACTCCCGCCGAAGGCCGCAACCTCGGGCTCGTCTTTCAATCGTATGCGCTCTGGCCCCACAAGACCGTGTACGACAACGTCGCGTACGGCCTCAAGCTTCGCAAGATCGCCGGCAGCGACGTCAAAAAGCGGGTCAACGACGCGCTCGCGCAGCTTTCGCTGGATCATCTCGCGGAACGGTTTCCACATCAGTTGTCGGGCGGACAACAGCAGCGCGTAGCGTTAGCGCGTGCCCTGGTCTACAACCCGCCGGTGATCCTGCTCGACGAGCCGCTGTCGAATCTCGATGCGAAGCTGCGCGAGGAAGCGCGAGCATGGCTGCGGGAATTGATCGTGCGCATGCAGTTATCGGCGCTCTGCGTTACGCACGACCAGGGCGAGGCGCTCGCGATGTCGGATCGGATTCTGTTGCTCAACGGCGGCAAGATCGAGCAGCAAGGAACGCCGCAGCAGATGTATAGCAATCCTGAATCGCTGTTCACCGCTGACTTCATGGGCAGCAACAATCGACTTACCGGCCGGATCGTCGAAATCAGCAATGGCTCGGCGCTGCTCGAAGGAACGGGATGGAAGCTGTGGGGCGCAGCGAAATCGAGTGCGAAGTCGGGTAGCTTGAACGCATTCGCATCGCTGCAGGTCCCGGCGACAATCATTTGGCCGCCGACTTGACGACGTCAATGTATCTCGGCGACAAATGGGAGCACCTGTTCGCGCTCGGCGAGGAGCGGTTGCGCGCGTACGGCGATCGTCCGTTGAGCACGGGCCAGCACTGGCTCGAAGTGCCGAAGTCGGAGCTATGGGTGTTTTGAACGGACACATCGAGGGTCGCTGGGGCGCGAGGTTTCCGCCTCGGAAATAATTCGCCGCTCGATCCTGTTTGCGTAAGGCTTGACCACGGACGAAATACTGTGGTCGGACGACGGTAAGCGCAGGTCGCAGTCATAAGGAGAGGACCCGCCACCGCTCACAATCGCTTCACCAACACTCTTGCAAAAGGAGCGCACGATGATCACAAGTAGGAGGCTATCCACCGCTTTCGTGGTGCTGGCGACGAGCCTCGCCGCCGCACCGGCCCTGGCAGAGAGGTTCACATTCCCGACGACCTTGTCGGGATACAACGAAACGCCGTCGACCCTCAATTCGCCGGCCAACGGGAGCTTCGTCGCCAAGATCAGCAAAGACGAGTCATCGATCTCGTACGCGCTGAGCTACGACGGCTTGACCACGAACGTCTTGTTTGCGCACATCCATTTCGGACGCCCGAGCCTTAACGGCGGCGTGGTGCTGTTCCTCTGCACAAATGCGGCACCACCCGCGAACGTGCCCGTGCCGCCAGTGTGTCCGCTGACGTCGGGAACCGTCTCCGGGACGCTGACCGCCGCCAATGTCATCGCCGTGGCGGGTCAAGGCATCGACGCCGGAGCCGCAGGACTTGCCGAGATGATCAAAGCACTGCGCAATGGCGCCGCTTATGCGAACGTGCATACGACACTGCGTCCGGGTGGCGAAATTCGGGGTCCGCTGGGCAAGGCAGGCGACGACGACGAAAACGACGACGATTGACGCGCGTCGCGGCGGGCCAGAATCTCCGGCCCGCCGTTTTTCGTTTCTGCGCCGATTGTCAGAGCATCGGCAACTTGAGGCCCTTCGCCTTCGCCACCTCGATCGCCTTTTCGTAACCCGCGTCGGCGTGACGCATCACGCCCGACGCCGGATCGTTCCACAACACGCGAGCGATTCGTTTTGCGGCAGCATCGGTGCCGTCGCAAACGATGACGACGCCGGCGTGCTGCGCATAGCCGATGCCGACGCCGCCACCGTGATGGAACGATACCCACGTCGCGCCGCCGGCCGTGTTCAGCAACGCATTCAATAGTGGCCAATCCGACACCGCGTCAGACCCATCCAGCATCGCTTCGGTTTCGCGATTGGGGCTCGCCACCGATCCGGTGTCGAGATGATCGCGGCCGATGACGATCGGCGCGGTGAGCTCGCCCTTCGCGACCATTTCGTTGAACGCGAGACCCGTGAGATGGCGCTCGCCGAGTCCGAGCCAGCAGATCCGCGCCGGTAACCCTTGAAACGCGATTCGCTCGCGCGCCAGGTCGAGCCAACGATGCAGATGTCGGTCTGCGGGAAAGAGCTCCTTCACCTTGCGATCGGTTTTGTAGATGTCCTCCGGATCGCCGGAGAGCGCGACCCAGCGAAACGGTCCCTTGCCCTCGCAGAACAACGGCCGGATATACGCGGGAACGAAGCCCGGGAAATCGAACGCGTTCGCGACGCCTTCGTCGTGGGCGACTTGCCGGATATTGTTGCCGTAGTCGAACGTCGGGATACCTTGCGCATGGAACGCCAGCATCGCGTTGACATGTGCGGTGATCGAATGCTTCGCCGCTGCCGTGAGCTCATCGTGTCGGGAAGGATCGCGCTGCGCCGAATGCCAATCGTCAACGCTCCAATCGGCCGGTAAGTAGCCGTAAATCAAATCATGCGCGGACGTCTGGTCCGTCACCATGTCGGGACGAATCCTTCGTTCGACGAGGACCGGGAGAACTTCGGCGGCGTTGCCGAGCAATCCGATCGAGACAGGCTGCCGCTTCTCGCACGCGGCACGAATCTGTGCGAGGGCGTCGTCGAGATCACGCGCCTGTCGATCCAGGTAGCGTGTTCGCAAGCGCATGTCGATTCGCGATTGCTGGCATTCGATCGCGAGCATCGATGCGCCGGCCATCGTCGCGGCGAGCGGCTGCGCGCCGCCCATGCCTCCCAGCCCGGCGGTGAGAATCCATCGGTCGGCGAGTTGTCCGCCATAATGCTGGCGGCCGGCTTCGGCAAACGTTTCGTAGGTTCCCTGCACGATGCCCTGGCTGCCGATGTAGATCCACGAACCCGCCGTCATTTGACCGAACATCATCAAGCCCTTGCGATCGAGCTCGTTGAAGTGCTCCCACGTCGCCCATTTCGGCACGAGATTCGAATTGGCGATCAGCACGCGCGGCGCGTCCGGATGCGTCTTGAACACGCCGACCGGTTTGCCGGATTGAATGAGCAGCGACTCGTCGGGCTCGAGCGCTTTCAGTGCCGCGACAATGGCGTCGAAGCATTCCCAGTTTCGGGCCGCGCGACCAATGCCGCCGTAGACGATGAGCTCACGGGGATTCTCGGCCACGTCCGGGTCGAGATTGTTCATCAACATCCGCAGCGGCGCTTCGGTCAACCATGATTTTGCCGACAACGTCGTGCCGCGGGGCGCCCGAATCACGCGATCGGCATGACGAGTCCACTCCGAACGAACACGTTGCAGCATGTTCCCGCTCCTTGCACAATGACTTTTTATTCGATTGATTCTACGCCGTGTCGATCACCAACGCGCCTCTCACGCTGACGTTCCTCAATGGCCCCGACGTCGCCGCGTTGGCGCTGACGAACGATGAAATTCTTGCCGCAGTTGAACGCGGCCTGCGTGCGCAGGGTCAGGGGCAGACGGTGATCGAGCCGCGGATGCATCTCGTTCCCGGCCGCGACAACGACGAACGAGAGATCCGCGGGCATTTCAACGTGCTGCGAGGCTATGTTGCGCCGCTCAAGCTCGCCGGCGTGAAAATCGTCAGCGACTACGTCGACAATTACCTGCGCGGTTTGCCCTCGGAGATGGGCTTGCTCAACCTGTTCGATCCGGAAAGCGGGCAACCCGTTGCGATCATCGACGCCGCAGGCCTGACCGACATGCGCACCGGTGCGGTGACGGCGATCGGCGCGAAGCAGCTCGCGCGCGAAAACAGCCGTGTGCTCGGTCACATCGGTGCGCGCGGCACCGCGTACTGGAACGTCCGACTCCTCGATCACTTGTTCGACTTCGCCGACATTCGCGTGCATTCGCGGCGGCCCGAATCGCGCGACGCGTTTGCCTCGCGCCTGTCGCACGATCTGCAAAAGCCCGTAACCGCGGTCGCCGACTGGCGCTCGTGCGTCGTGGATGCTGACATCGTCGTCGAAGCGTCGCGACTCGACCAGCCGACTGCGCTGCTCAAGACCGAATGGATCAAGCGCTCCGCATTTGTCGTACCCTATGGAACGATGAGCGCGGTGGAAATATCGCTGACCGACATCATGGACAAGGTCGTCGTCGACGATTGGGGGCAATGCAAGGCGGGGCCGTTTGGCGCATTGCGCGCGCACGTCGAGACAGGAAAGCTATCGGAAGCGACGCTCTACGCCGAATTGGGTGAGATAGTGGCCGGGAAGAAGCCGGGCCGCGAACGCGATGACGAGACTATTCTGCTGTGGCACCGCGGGCTGTCGTTGTCGGATATCGCGCTCGGCGCCGCGATGCTCGACAAGGCCGCGCGTCTCGACATCGGTCAGACGCTGCGTTATCTCTGAACTACGATGATCGCCAACGCGCGGATGTACGCGCTCAACGACTCCGTCGGGGCGGCGTGGCGGCGACTGTTCGAATGGGTCGCCGCCGACGCGGAGGTCTCGCTCGACGTCATCGCGCATCCGCCGCCGCATCCACTCGGCGATCTCTGGCGTCGCGACGATCTCGGCTGTGCGCTGATGTGTGGCTTTCCTTGGGTGACATGGCGCGATCCGATCGAACGTCCGGTGCCGTTGGCGGTCCCAGTACCCTCGCCCGCAAATTTTCAAGATCGACCGATCTATTGGACTGACATCGTCGTGCGAGCCGACAGTCACATTGCGTCAGTCGCGGATCTCGCGGGTGCGCGGTTCGCTTTCACCGTCGAAGACTCGCAAAGCGGTTACCAGGCGCCGCGGCGCTTTTTTGCGGAGCGTGCGCACGCGACCGGTGGGCGCCTGTTTAGTGCAGTGGTCGGTCCTGTGATCACGCCGCGCCGCGTGGTCGAAGCGGTTGTCGCGGGTGTTGCCGACGCGGGCCCACTCGACGCATGGTGGCATGCGTTGCTCCGCCGGCATGAGCCCGAGGTCGCGGCGCGTTTACGCACCGTGGCGGTCACGCGGCCCACACCGATTCCACTTGTCGTCGGCGCCGCGGGAATGCCCGAGCCGCAAAAGCGCCGCGTAATCGCTGCGTTGGAAAAAATGGTGGACGTCGCCGAGCTCTCAGACGTACGCGATACGTTGTTGCTCAAACGTTTTGTTCACGCGGACCCCGCCGATTACCGGTCGCTGCTGGCAAGCGCTCGAGAGGCCAACGCACTCGGTTATTATCGGCTGCAGTGACATCATCATCAACAGGCGCGTTCATGTCTCGAACAACAACGTTCGTCCATGCGCTCACACGTGCGGGATTCGCTCTTCTCGCGTTTAGCGTCGCATACACCGCAACGGCGCAGTTGGCGTATCCCAATAAGCCGGTACGGATTCTGGTGCCGTTTCCGCCCGGCGGTCCGGCCGACGCGCTTGCGCGCATCATCGGCGACAAGGTGAGTCAGTCGCTCGGACAACCGTTCGTCATCGAGAACAAGCCCGGGGCCGGCGGCAACATCGGCATGGAGCAAGGTGCGAAAGCGCCGCCCGACGGCTACACGCTGACGCTCGCCGCTGCCGGCAATCTCACGATCGCGCCGTCGCTCTTTTCCAAGCTGCCTTATGACCCGGCCAAGGACTACGCACCGATCAGCATGCTTGCGACGGTGCCGAACATTCTGATTACCGCACCCACCGTTCCCGCCAAGACGCTCCGCGACTTGATCACGTTGGCAAAGGCGCGTCCCGGCACGCTCAATTTCGCCTCGCCGGGCAATGGCAGCGGCGCGCATCTCGCAGGCGAGCTGTTCAAAAGCGTGGCCGGGGTCGACATTGTGCATGTTCCGTTCAACGGCGTCGGTCCCGCAATGACGGCGGTGCTTGCTGGCAACGTGCAGCTCTTTTTTGCGCAAAGCTCGGCTGCGCTGCAATACATCAACACGGGCAAGGTCACGGCGCTCGGCGTCGCCAGCGCGAAGAGAATGACGGCGGCGCCGGAGCTGCCCA
Organism: Betaproteobacteria bacterium; assembly: GCA_005881895.1. GTDB lineage: Bacteria > Pseudomonadota > Gammaproteobacteria > Burkholderiales > Casimicrobiaceae > VBCG01. The sequence goes on along the minus strand of VBCG01000129.1, from coordinate 9,031 downwards.
CGCTCGCCGAGGCCGGACTTCCCAACTTCGAAGTGACGTCGTGGTACGGCTTGGTAGCTCCCGCCGGAACGCCGCCCGCAATCGTCGAACGCTTGAACAGTGAAATCGTGAAGGCGCTCGCAAGCCCGGACGTGCGCGAAAAGCTCGCTGGATTGGGCGCCGAGCCCATCGGCAATTCCCCGGGCGAATTCGCAGCAATGCAGAAGAGCGAAGCGGCGCGTTGGGCCAAGCTCGCGAAAGAGGCCAATCTGCGGGCCGACTAGGAAGGGACGCTCAACGATCGCGGCGTGTTTCCTTTTTTGAGATCGCTTCCAGCGTCTCTTGTCTTGTCATGCGTATTCCGGCGGCATAGACTGCCTAAAGGGTCGGACTGTTCCGGCTTTGTGTTTCGCCGGCGATCGATTCCGATACCGAAACCCGTTGACTTATCCTGAACGGGCGATTCGTGCTCTGCACCGTCCAACAAAAGAAATCTCTGGAGGCGGCTCATGAAACGGAAACTTCCCTTTGCAGCTTTGCTTGCCGCGACGACATTCGCCGGGATTTGCCTGCCGGTCTGCGCAGCCGACATCGATACGCAACGGCTCGTCGACGCAGACAAAAATCCCGCCGATTGGCTGACCTACCACGGCTCGTACAAATCGTGGCATTACAGCGGCCTTGACCAAATCAACGCCGACAACGTCAAGAATCTCAAAGTCGCGTGGTCGCATGTGACGCCGCACTCGACGCGCGGTCTGCAGACGTTCCCGCTCGTCGCCGACGGCGTTCTGTACTACTCGGGTTCGTACAACCAACTGTTTGCGCTCGATGGCGCGACCGGCGATCTCATCTGGGCGTACAAGCAGAAACTAAACGACGATCTGGTCTCGAAGCAAACGCATTCGCCGTATAACCGTGGCATCGCGATCGGCTTCGGCAATATTTACATGGGAACGCTCGACGGCAAGCTCGTTGCCGTCGACATGAAGACGGGCAAGCTCAACTGGGAAACAAAGCTCATCGAGTCCGAAAAGCTGACGGTCGGTTTCACCGGCGCACCGCTGTTGGCCAACGGCAAGATCATCATCGGTTCGCAGGGCGGCGAGTGGCCGTATCGAGGCCCGATATTCGGCGTCGACGCAAAGACCGGCAAGCTTGCATGGACGTTCTTCACCGTCGGCGGCAACGACCAGAACGACCCCGCGATGAAGACGTGGGGCGGCGATTCGTGGAAGACCGGCGGCGGCGGCGGCTGGATGGCGGGCGGCTACGATCCGAAGACCAACACCGTGTACTGGGGCACCGCGAATCCGGCACCACTGTACGACTGGGGCGGCGCGGAGTGGAAAACGAAAGGCGCGCGGCCGGGTGACAACCTCTACACGACATCGGTGCTCGCGCTCGATCCGGATACCGGCAAGCTCAAATCCTTTCACCAGGAATTGCCGCATGACGCGTGGGACTTCGACAGCGCCGTCGGCGAGTTCGTGATGCTCGAGCGGGATGGAAAGGAATACATCGTGCACCCGAACAAGGGCGGCTTCGTGTTCGTCTACGATCGCGGGCTCAAGGTGCAGAACGTTTGGCAAGGTGTGAAGAACATCAACTTTGTCAAAAGCATCGATCCGAAGACCGGTGAGCTGATCGGCCGGCGCGACATGGCCGAAGGCAAGCATCAGGCGCTGTGTCCGTACATCGCCGGCGGATACAGTTGGAACGCGGGCTCGTACAACCCCGGCACCGGGCTCTACTACAAAGTCGGCAATGAATGGTGCATGGATCTCGAGGTCGTCAAGACGACGCCGGTCCTCGAACCGATGGCGCAGCTCAACATCGGCTCGAATTTCACCGTCAACAAGACGACGCCGGACGGCGGAAACGCGCGCGGCCATGTGACGGGGCGCGATCCGATCACCGGCGAAGTCAAGTGGCAAGTCGATTACGCCCAGCCGCCACTGGCGAGCTTGTTGTCGACGAAGGGCAATCTGGTGTTCGTTCCCGACGCGCGCGGTTATTTACACGCGCTCGATGCGCGCACCGGCAAGGAACTGTGGTCGCACAACGACGGTCAGGGCCATAACGGCGGCATCATCAGCTACATGGCGAAAGGCAAGCAGTACGTCGCAGTTGCGACCGGATGGGGAGGTCTGGCCGGCGACGACTACAAGGTCCTGTATGGCGAACCGTTCGTCAGCATGCCGACCGATCAGGGCGCGTTGGTCGTGTTCGGCCTCTAGACTCATTTTCGAATCGACCATGAGGGCGGGGCGCAGGTCTCCGCCCGTTTTTTTCCGGCCACATTGGTGAACGGGTGAACGTTGTGACGCGTCATTGTGTGATCGTCGCAACGGTGCTCTCGTTGCTGCATGGAGCGGTTCGCGCCGCCGAAATGAATGGTCCGATGTCCTCGACGAAGAAGCCCGACGCTGCGGCAACCTCGGCGACGGAGACTGCACCCTCCGCCGCTTCGAACGCAACGTTCGACGTGGAAAAGCTGTTCGCCAGCACCTGCGGCTGGTGCCACAGCGGCGGCGGGCGCGAGGCTGGCAAGGGCCCGAAGCTCATGGGCACTACTCTGACGGATGACGAAATCGTTCGCCGGATCATGCTGGGGAAACCCGGCGCGATGCCCGCCTTCGCGGGCACGTTCAACGGCGATCAACTGACGGCGATCATCAAGTACATTCGTGAGCTCAAGCCCGAAGGAACACCGAAGTGAAGCGGCTCGCATGTGCTGTGTGCGCGGTTACGGCCGCCGCGGCCTTCACTCCAACGGCATCCGCGCGCACATTGGCGGAAGTGCAGGCGCGTGGCGCCATTTCGCTGTGCGCCAATCCGGACGCGCTGCCTTACGCCAGCAACCAGTCGGACAAACCGGGCTTTCAGATCGAAATCGGGAGAGCGCTCGCGGCGGCATTGGGCGTCAAGCTGCAGCTCGATTGGATCGTCCCGCGGATACGCGCAGGTCTTGTCGATTGCGACATGCTGCTCGATACGATCGTCGATCCCGATCTTGCGCGTGGTCCAATCAAAGTTTCCCACGCCTATCAGCGCAGCGGCGTCGCGCTGGCGCTGCGGCCCGGCAGCGACGGCGTCCAACAGTTCTCCGATCTCGCGCCGGGAAAGCGCGTTGGCGTGATGGTGAACTCGGTTGCCAGCAAGTTGCTCAATCAGCGCGGCGTCTACACCGTGCCCTACGCATTCGAGAGCGACATGATCGCGGATTTGGCGAAGGGCAGCCTCGACGCGTGCGCGGTGTCACCGGCGACCATCGCGTACTACGTTCACGCGCATCCGAGCTCCGGGTTGCGCTACGCGCATGCCTACGACGGCGAGCCGGAGCTCGCATGGAAGGTTGCCGTCGGATTGCGCCGCAGCGACGACGCGCTGGTCAACGCAGTCAACGACGCGCTCGACCGACTCATTCGTGACGGCACGCTGGCGCACGTCTACGCGAATTACGGGGTCGATTACCGCCAGCCGTAACGGCCCATGGAATCCCAGCGGTCACAGCCCTTCGGTTCCGGATGGCATCCGTACCATTAGGCGCGGGTGAATTCAGGTTTCGTCAACGCGTCCCAAAGTTTCTCCGGCGTCGTGCGGATGTACGTGACATAAACGAATCGGTTGTCAGCCATTGTCTTCTCTTTCCAAATGTCGTCTAAGCTCGCTCAGTGCACGAAGCCGGGTGCGCTCATATTTGCCGATCCAGCGCTCGGCGATTTCGTGGATCGGGACGGGATTCAAATAGTGGAGCTTCTCGCGCCCGCGCCGCACCGAGGCCACCAGATTGGCGTCTTCCAATATTGCCAAGTGCTTCGTTACTGCCTGCCGCGTCATATCCAAGCCTCGACATAATTCGTTCTGCGTCTGACCATTGCGCGAATGCAGCTTGTCCAGCAGCTGACGTCGGCTTCCATCGGCCAGCGCGTGAAATATTGCGTCCATCCTCAACGCAATTATATGCAACTGTTTGGTTGCCTGTCGACCCGTGGCCCACCGGACGTTGCGTGATCAAATTGACGCATCGATCCTCGCCCTTCAGAATCAAGCGAGCGGCCTGATCGGGCCACGACCATTCGGGGAGATCACAATGAACTTGCGCCGCATATTCACGGCAGCCGCGCTCATCGCGTGCGTCCTTGCTGCATCCGCTTCGTCCGCGCAAGTGCGCGTCGGTTCCAAGAATTTCACCGAACAGTTCGTCCTCGCCGAGATCTACGCGCAAGCGCTCGAAGCGGCCGGCATCAACGTCGAGAAAAAGTTGAATCTCGGCGGGACGCTCATTGCCCACAAGGCACTGGAGGAAAAGCAAATCGACATGTATCCCGAATACACCGGGACGATTCTGCTGGCGGTGCTGAAGCAGGAATCGATGAACGATCAGAAGGCCGTCTACGACAAGGTCAAAGAAGCGTACGCCGCGAAGGGCTTGGTCGTACTCAATCAGGCGCCGGTCAACAACACCTACGTGCTCGTCGTCCGTCCGGATACCGCGCAGAAATACAAGTTGCAGACCCTCTCGGATCTCGCGCGGGTGTCGAAAGAGCTCAAGCTCGGCGCGGGACCCGAATTTCGCGATCGCAAAGACGGCATTCCCGGACTGAAAGCCAAGTACGACATGGATTTCAAGGAAGACCTGCAACTGGCCATCGGCTTGCGCTATCAGGCGCTTAAGAACGATCAGATTCAGATCGTCAATGGCTATGCAACCGACGGCATGATCAGCGCGATGAAGCTCACGCGACTCAAGGACGATAAGAACCTGTGGCCGCCGTATTTTGTCGTCCCCGTCGTGCGCAAGGAAGTGCTCGATGCCAATCCGAAGGTTGCCGAAGTCCTGAATCGTATTAGCGCGATGCTCGACGAGACGACGGTCGCCGACATGAACTATCGCGTTGACGGCGAGAAGATGGAGCCCAAGGACGTCGCGCACGATTTCCTGAAAGCGAAGGGCGTCGTCAAATAACGCCGCTTGCGGTCGGCGTCCGATGACAATCCGAGTCGGCGAGCGTCCGGTTACGCTGGACGATCTCGTGCGCGTTGCGCGCGGCGGCGAAATGGTCGAGCTCGCGTCCACCGCGCGCGAACGCGTTGACGTTGCGCGAAGGCTGGTCGACCATCTGGCAGCGAAGTCCGAGCCGATCTATGGACTCAACTCTGCATTGGGCGCGAACACCGGAGCGCCACTCGCGCCCGACGATCTGGCTGAATATCAATTGCGGGCGATCCGCGCACGTGCCGTCGGCGTCGGTCCGCCGTACGATCGCGAATCGGTACGTGCAATGTTGTTCGCGCGCATCGCGGGCATGGCGCAAGGCGGGTCGGGCGTTTCGCCATCGGTCCTCGACGGACTGTGTGCGTTTGTCAATCGCGACGTCGTGCCCGTCGTGCCGCGCATTGGCTCGATTTCAGTGGCGGATCTGCCCCAGCTCGCTCATCTCGCGCTGCCGCTCGTCGGCGAAGGCGAGGCGTATTTCGGTGGCGAACGGCTCACGGGGCGCGAAGCGCTGACGCGTGCCGGTCTCGCACCTACAGTGCTTGGCGCCAAGGACGGCGTGGCATTGATCAGCGCAAATGCGGCAACGGTGGGGCGGGCAGCACTGGTCGTCCACGATGCGGCCACCGCGCACGACGCGTGGCTCACTGCGATAGCGCTGTCGTTCGAGGCGTTTCGCGCGAATCTGTCGACGCTGGATGAGCGCGCGCTTCGCGCGCGCCCCGCCCGAGGGGAGCTCGACGTCGGCGCGCGACTTCGCGCGTTACTCGATGGCAGCGCATTGTTCGAAACCGGCGCTGCACGCCGCGTGCAGGACCCGCTGTCATTTCGCGTGACGCCGCAAGTGCACGGCTCGCTGCACTGGATCCTCGAGGAATTACGCGCGCAGATCGAAATCGAGCTCAACAGCGCGGCCGAAAGCCCGCTCGTCGTGGCCGCCGACGGCGTGATGCTCTCGAACGGCAATTTTCATCTGCCAGCGCTCGCGACGACGCTCGACGCGACGGCGATCGCGTTCGCACAAGCGGCGAGTCTGGCCGTAGGACGCTGCATCAAATTCATGTCGCCGACCTTCACCGACTTGCCCTTGCAGCTGACGCGCCACGGCCCCGCGCATTCGGGCTTCGCGACCGTTCAGAAGACGCTGACGGCGCTTTGGGGCGAAATACGGCGGTTGGCGAATCCGGGCTCTCTTGATTTTCTGCCGGTTTCGGAGCAGATCGAGGACCACGCAACGCATGCGCTCGCGGTCGTCGAAAAACTCGATGCACTGGTCAACAGCGTTCGCTACCTCGTCGCGATCGAACTGATAATTGCGGCTCAGGCGGTCGATTTGCGCGAGCTCGATCACGCGATGCTGGGCCATGGACCACGACGCGCGTATGAACGTGTGCGGGCAGTTGTGCCGGTTCTCGACGGCGACCGGGCGCTCGGTCCTGATATCGACCGCATCGAGCCGCTGGTTCGCGCCAGTCGATTCGGGTCTGCCTGAAAGCGGACGATGCAGTGGTTCCTGCGCAATTGGGATCAGGTCGCTATCGCGTTGTGGGAGCACGTCGCGATCTCGCTGACTGCACTCTCGATTGCGTTCGTACTGTCGCTCGCCATCGGCATCGTCGCGGCGAGACGGCCGCGCATCTATGCCGCGACGCTCGGCATTGCCGGCTTTCTCTACACGATTCCGACACTGGCATTTCTGGCGCTGCTGATACCGATCGTCGGGCTCGGACGCACGAACGCCATCATCGCCATGGTCGCCTTCTCGCTGCTGATACTGGTGCGGAACATTACGACCGGCATTCGCACGGTTCCCGCCGAAATCGTCGACTCCGCGCGCGGGATGGGAATGAGCGCAATGCAGATTCTGGCCAAGGTTGAGCTGCCGCTCGCCTCGCCGGTGATCGTTGCCGGATTGCGTGTCGCGGCCGTTACTGTCATCAGCGTGACGGTCGTTGCCGCCTATATCAACGCGGGCGGCCTGGGGACGCTGATCTTCAACGGCATCGCCAGCGATCATCCGCCGAAGATCTGGGCAGGAGCGTTGACCGCGTGCGCGCTCGCCGTTGGCGTCGATCTATCCCTCGCCGCGATTGAACGGCGTCTGCGACGCTCTCACGCCGGCTGATCGTCGGCGACATTATGCTCGCCGATGCCTGGCGCTACATCGAAACGCATCCGACGCAGTTCGTGACTGCACTCGGCGTCCACGTTGCGTTATCTGCATGCGCACTGGCGATCGCGGCGCTGATCGCGATACCGCTTGGGATCGTCGCGGCGCGTCGCGCCGGTTTTGCGCTGGCCGCGATCAACGCCGCCAACATCGGGCGCACGTTGCCCTCGCTTGCCGTGCTGGCGTTGGTGATGCCGATCCTCGGCACCGGATTCGCACCGTCGCTGGTCGCGTTGACGCTGCTCGCGGTGCCGCCGATTCTGACCAACACGATCGCCGGCATCATCGGCGTGGAGCGCGACGTCGTCGATGCCGCGCACGGCATGGGAATGACGGCGCGCGACGTTCTACACCGGATCGAGATTCCAATCGCGACACCGATCGTGTTTGCGGGCCTTCGCACGTCCGCCGTGCAAGTGGTGTCGGGTGCAGTGCTGGCGGCGTTCATCGGCGGCGGCGGTCTCGGCGATTTCATCACGGCAGGGATCGCGATGATGGCCGTGCCGTTGCTGCTCGTCGGAGCAATTCCGGTTACGCTGTTGTCGCTTGGCGCTGATTACCTGTTCGGCACACTCGAGCGCCGCCTGACGCCGCAGGGCTTGCGCGCCGAATGATCACGCTCACGGCGCTGTCGAAACGCTTTGCGAACGGCGCCGCGCCGGCCGTCGATGCCCTTTCGCTCGACATCGGCGAAGGCGAAATCTGCGTTCTGATCGGACCGTCGGGATGCGGCAAGACGACGACGATGCGGATGATCAATCGGATGGTGGAGCCGGATTCGGGCACGATCGTCGTCGGCGACCGGGATGTCACGCGAATCGATCCCGTGGAGCTCCGACGTTCGATCGGCTACGTAATCCAGCAAGTCGGCTTGTTTCCGCACATGACGATCGCCGAGAACATCGCGACGGTTCCACGGCTGCTGGGTTGGGATAACGCGCAGATCGGCAAACGCGTCGACGAGCTCCTCGAACGCGTCCACATGGACCCCGCACGCGACCGGAACCGTTATCCCCGCGAGCTGTCCGGCGGACAAAAGCAGCGCGTCGGCGTGGCGCGTGCGCTCGCCGCCGATCCGCCGGTGATGCTGATGGACGAACCATTCGGCGCGCTCGACCCGATCACGCGCGAGAGCTTGCAGGACGAGTTCCTGCGGATCTTGCATGAGCTCAGGAAAACGATCGTATTCGTCACCCACGACATCGATGAAGCGATCCGGATGGGCACACGTATCGCGATCATGCGCGCCGGGAAGCTTGTCCAATACGACACGCCGGAGGTCATTCTCGCGCGTCCCGCCGATCCGTTCGTCGAGTCGTTCGTCGGAGCCGATCGCGCGCTCAAACGGCTTTCACTTCTCGCCGTCGACGGTCATGCCAACAATGAACCGCCGCCTGCCGACGCGCCGCGCATTGCACGGAGCGGAAATCTTCGCGACGCGTTGTCCTCCCTGCTGTCCGTCGAGGCAAGCTGCGGCGCGCAAGCTGCGGCGCCGTCGTCGATGTAAATGGCGCCGTCACCGGCACGTTGACGCTCGATGCAATCCGCGGAGCCTTTGGCACGGACCAGGACAATTGAATCACCACAGCCTGCAAAAGCGGTGGCGTCTCCTTGGGGTGGAATTCCAGTGGCGAAGAAAATGAGGCGATGTAAGATCGGCGCTGATTACGCCCGAATTGAGAACGTTCATCCATGTCCCTCGGATTCGAGAGGCGATGCCCTGCTTATCAATCATGTTCGCGTGCTGAATGATGTTTCAATCCACGCCCCCCCGAATTCGAGGGGCGATGCTCACCGGCCGCGCTTCACAACTTGGAATCGGGGAGTTTCAATCCACGCCCCCGAATTCGAGGGGCGATGCGTATTGGTAGCCGGTTTCG
>VBCG01000217.1 GCA_005881895.1 Betaproteobacteria bacterium | reverse complement strand
AGCGACGCGTGTGCGTTCTTCCAGCGTCCCGTGGGGTGCTTGGGGCAGCGGTGAGGCGCGGCATCAGGTCAGCTTAGGTCATCGAACGTCCGGTCCTGTTAAGGGTTGTGCGATGCCTGCCTTCACGCGCAGGCGTGCGAGGACGTGATGACGCCACGCGGGCAGGCGTCGTACAAGCCTCGAGGGAGGAAACCGCGGCATGCGCCGGTGTTGTCCGGGCAGGCTTAAGCGGCTATGGGGATTCGATGGTTCGCAGTGCGGCCGGATTCCGCAATCGGGGCGCCCGACCGCAACGCGAGGTCGCGTGGATTTCGGATGTGTGCGATGCAAGCCCGGCGTGTTGGATGATGCAGCGGGCGAGAAACGGCGTTGTGGCAGCGTAAGGCAAAGCCGTCCGCTATCGGCGGTGGCCGATGAAGAGCGGACGCTCCATTGTGGCAACCGATGCCGGTGATCATACTGCAGCTCGCAATGTGGGTGGTGCACGGATCGGTTGCCCGCGGGCGAAGATCTCGATGATGATCATCGCCGCGCCACAGTGCGGACAGATGAAGGCGGGCTGGAGATTGGTGTCGAGCGCAGCAGTCGGCTGCGTTTGGATGACGGAGACGACGTGCAGCAGTTGGCGCGCCCGGGTGAGATGCTCGCGGCGCCCGGCATTGGCAAGCAGACCGTAGTGGCGGATACGGTGAAAGCCGCTGGGCAGAACGTGCAACAGGAAGCGGCGCATGAACTCATCGGCACTGAGCGTCATGTTCTTGTAGCGCGTCTTCCCTGTGGCGCGATAGTCCTTGCAGCGAAAGGTGACGCCCCGTTGATCGAGCGCGAGCAGTCGCTGGTTGGAGATTGCAACCCGATGGGTGTAGCGGGACAAATACGCCAGCACCGCGGCCGGTCCGGCAAAGGGGCGTTTGGCATAGACGACCCATTCCACTTCGCGCAGCGGCGCGAGCCAGGCGGCGAACGCGCGCGCGTCCCTCAGTCCCGCGTACTCACCGAAGAACTGCAGCGCGCCGGAACGATGAGCTTGGTTGAGTGCTTCGAGGAAACGCCGGCGAAACAAGCGCGAGAGCACGCGCACCGGCAGGAAGAAGCCCGACTTGCAAGCAACCCAGCGCTCACCGTCGGCGGATAGCCCACCGCCCGCAACGATGCCGTGCACATGCGGATGGTGCGTCAGCGCCGAGCCCCAAGTATGCAGGACCAGGGTCACGCCAATCTGCGCGCCGAGATGCTTCGGGTCGGCGGCGATGGTGCGCAGCGTCTGCGCGGCGAGCTCGAACAGCAAGTCATAGATCACCGCCTTGTTGTAGTAGGCGATGGCGCTGATCGGCGCCGGCAGGGTGAACACCAGGTGGTAATAGTCCAGCGGCAGGAGGTCGGCCTGCCGGGCCTCGAGCCAACGGCGCGCGGCACATGCTTGGCACTTCGGGCAATGCCGGTTGCGGCAGGAGTTGTAGGCGATCTCCACCTGCGCGCAGGTATGGCAACGCAGTACATGTCCTCCCAGCGCCGCGCTGCGGCACTGTTCGATGGCGGACATCACCTTGAGCTGACCGAGGCTCAAGTGACCATGCTGCGCCTGCCGCCAGGCCGACCCGTGGGCGCGGAAGATGTCCGCGACCTCCAGGGCGGGACGCCCCATGAGTCGGTGCTACGCAGTGGGCAAGCGCTCCAATGGGCTGATCACTTCGCGCAGGAGATCGGTGGCCACCTGCGCATACAGAGCCGTGGTCTCCAACTTCTTGTGTCCGAGCAGCACCTGAATGACCCGGATGTCGACCTTCTGCTCCAACAGGTGCGTGGCGAAGCTGTGTCGCAGTGTGTGCATCGAGACACGCTTGTCGATCCCGGCCGCGAGCGCCGCCGCATGCACCGCCCGGTTGAGCTGGCGGGTAGTAAGCGACTCGATCGGGTTCATGCCGGGAAACAGCCAACCGCCCTCGAGCATCTTGCCTTGGACTCGGGCCACGCGCCACCAAGTACGCAAACGCTCGAGCAGCAGCGGCGGCAGCATGGCGTAGCGATCCTTGCGACCTTTGCCCTGCTCGATGCGCAGGGTCATGCGCTGACTGTCGATGTCGCCGACCTTCAAGGCAACGACCTCGCTGGCGCGCAGTCCGGTACCGTAGGCCACCGACAGCGCCGTCTGATGTTTCAGGTTACGCGCCGCGGCAATCAGGCGGGCGGCCTCATCGCGACTCAACACCACCGGCAAGGTGCGCGGCACTTGCACCGGCTGCATCTTGGCCATCAGCTCGCCCTGATCGAGCGTGACCTCGAAGAAGAACTTCAACCCAGTGATCGCAGCATTGAGCGACACTGGCGAGGTGCCGTGATCGACCAGATGCAACTGGTAACGCCGCAGATCCTCGACCGTGGCCGTGTCGGGCGAACGGCCAAGAAAGCCGGTGAACTGCCGTACTACGCGGATATAACCGCTCTGGGTCTTATCCGCGAGTTTGCGCATCCGCATGTCGTCGATCATGCGTTGGCGCAACGGCGTGATGTCGTGAGTCGCTGAGTCCATGGCTCTGCTCCTGTCGTGACGCGAGGCGGATTGCCTCGTTCCACAACATAAACAGAACCTCGTCCACCCCAACCTCCGACACCGGGACGGAGTTCACCTACCGCGCGAGCGGTTTAGTCCGTCGACCCGCAGCAGCCGGTGGCTGTTCTCAACAGCGGACGAAATGTGTCAACAGGTGGCCCGACTGCGAACATGAGTTACCGCAGCGACCTTACCAATGTGAAGCATGGGACCAGGACCTTGAATCCGTTTTGTCGTTTACAAGCCAGTTTGGAGTACCAAGCGTTGTTAGTCGAACTTCAACCCTTTTTTGACATCTTCGAGCCGTTGCTTCTCCGCCACGGCGTCGGTCTCAGCCTTCTGCCGTTGCGCAGCTTGGCGCGCCAAGTCTGCTCTGTACGCTTCATTCGTCTGCGACACCATGGGCTTTAGGTCCTCGAGAATTGCCGCGAGCTCTTCGGGAACACAGTCAACATATAGAGACGCGCCTACGACCTTTATGGTCCGCTTGTTGCCTGAGAAGCTATGCTCATACCGCGCCTCGAGCAAAGGTCCCCACTCCAGCGGCGGCCGCGCAGAAAGTTGAAGCGGCATTTGCCGCATCTCGCCGCCTTGCTGCGACGATGTGACCCTCGCTGGGTCAAAGCCGACGATCTTCAAATCATTGAATTGGTCCCCATGTTGGTCTTTTAATTCCCTGGCATCTCGCGCAAGTAGCTGACGCGCTAACTCGCGCTCGGGGTACGTTTCCACGGTGTTTTGCGGCGTCGCGCAAGCACACACCATGGCGACTGTGAGCATCAGGCATGTCCGTTTCATTGCTTCCCTTTCTGGACTGCTTGGGCTGCCGCCTAGCGTCAGACGTTCGTCGTTTCCTTGGCGTTGGAGCCGACACGGCGTCCCTTGCCGTTTAAATCAGCACCGGCGGCGAGAAACGCTGCGCACACCAGCGTGCTTTCCGCATGGGCAACATAGCGCTCGCCGCGATCGGCCGTGGCCAGAACAGTAGGTCGCGGTGCGGCGAAGTGAACGCCGAGCGCCTTGAACGCATCCCATCGTGCCGTGACGCTGGCGGGCCGGATCCGCGTCGACGCGCACGCGCGTATCGTGGTCGCTTCGCCGGCCGGCCGTCAACGTCATTCCCGCCGTCTATCGGCGCTTGAGCAGTTTCTGGCTGTCTCGGGTGTGCTTCTTGCACGATCCATGTTCGGCGACGCGGGACGAATCATGGACGACGATGACGATGCCCGCCGCTCGCAGAAATTCGTTCTCACAATAATCAGGGTCATCATCCTTGTAGCCCTGATTAGGTATGCGATATGGATTCTATTGAGCGCATTCGCCTCGACAAAACGCTGACGCATGAAGCAGTTAGCGCCTACCAGACTGACTTATGAAGGCTATGACAGAAACGCAAGCGCGATTGGTGCTCGGCACCGCAATCAAAAAAGCCGATTGTCTGTTTGGCGGAGGCATGAACTGGACGCCGCGCCACGGACCCCGCGTTTTGCTCGGTGGGGCTGACCCGATCGAGCTCACCGTCGATCAACTCGAAGCACTCGCATGGTGGATGCGAAACAAGGCGAATGAATCGGG
>VBCG01000128.1:14213-15975 GCA_005881895.1 Betaproteobacteria bacterium | reverse complement strand
TTTCGAGTCGTCCGCGGTTCAACAGGCCACGATTTTGCTCGGTGACCCCAGCCAGCGCAAAGACGATACGCGGCTCGCGGAGCGCATCTTCGAGCGAGACAGGTTCGCCACCAAGCTCACGTACAAGGCTATCAGGCAGCCATGGGTCGTGAATCAGCAGGCGTGGGCGAAAGGGCTCCAGCAGCGGCATCAACGCGCGACCGAGATTGCCGCAGCCGATGAACCCGACGGTCGCGCCGCGCAACAAGAACGCGTCGCGATTGCCGGCGAGGCCGTATTGCTCCCGTCCCTCTCGCATCAGTCGGTCTCCGCGGCTGATGCCGCGCGCCAGGTCGAGCGCGAGACCGAGCGCCATCTCGGCCACTGGCTGTGCGAAGACCGGCGCGATGGACAGCACTTGGATGCCGCGCCGGAAGCATTCCGTGTAATCGACGTTCTGCGCAAAGTTGCCCTCGACGTTGATCAAAGCGGTCAGATGCGGGGCGCGTGCGAGGCGTGCGGCATCGAGATCGGTCTGGCCGACGATGGCGAGGACGTCCGGCAGCGTCGCCTCGATCAAATCGGGCGCAAGCTTGCCGTGCGCACTTTCTTCGATGCCGACCACACGACCGAGCTGCTCGAAACGCCGTTGCATGTCGCCCGCAAAAATCACCGGCGCGCTGCGAGGCCACGGGTCGAACAAGATGACTTTGTCGCTCAATCGCATCATTTCACTGCTGCAAAGCGCAGCGGCTCCGCGAGCTTCACATCCTGCGCAGCGAACCAAAGCCGCACGATACGGCGGTCCGTCCGTCCCCGGCCCGGCGCCTCGGCCTCCAACTGTATCGAATGGCTGCGATTGTCGGTAAAGCGGAACATCCCTTGCGCATCCGACGTCGCGTGGCCGCGCTCCTGGTGCGTGACGAAACCGCGCTCGAACAACAGCACCGATGCGCCGCTGACCGGCTGCCCTGCGGCATCGACGACGCGCCCATCGACAATGCCGTGGTTGTGGCCGGCTACGTAGGCAAGCCAGATCAGCGTGAAAAGCGTCATGCCGCCCGGCACGATCACCCAGCGCGATGTCGCCCAAGACTGGATCTTCATCCCTTGGTTGCTCCTGAGGTGAGGCCCCGAATGAATTCCTTTTGCGCCATTAGAAACACCAGGATCGAAGGCGCCAGAACCATCACCGCGAATGCATACAGCGCGCCGGTCGTATCCTCCATGTAGGAGAGGAAGCGCGCGAGGCCGAGCGGCAACGTCTGCATGTTCGGGTCGCGCGTGATCAGCAGCGGCCACAGAAAATTATTCCACGACCAGATGAACGTCAGGATGACATTGGTCGCAATGGCGGGCTTCGACAGCGGCAGCAGCACGCGCACGATGATCCGCCATTCGGTGAGTCCATCGATCCGCGCGGCGTCGACCAGCGATTTCGGCACCGCCTCGAACGCCGACTTGAAGACGAAAATGCAAACGATTGTCGAGAGCATCGGAAACGCCAGGCCGAGATACGTATTCAGCAGACCCATTCGGGCGGTGATCAGATACGCGGGAATGATCGTCGCCTGAAACGGGATCAGCATGCAGGAGAGAAACAGCGCCAGCACCACGCGCCGGCCGGTGAATTGCCGCGTGAGCGCATAGCCTGCCATCGCATTGAAAATCACATTGCCGATCACCGCGATCGTCGACACGATCACGCTGTTGACCAAGTAGCGCGGAAACGGGATCAGGTACCAGACATCGACAAAGTTGAACAGATGCGCGTCGCGCGGCA